>NZ_QLTL01000017.1:0-8479 GCF_003269045.1 Pseudomonas sp. URMO17WK12:I7
AACCGTCGAGACCCTGCGCACGGCACTGCTCGCGCACCTGCCGGAGTTCATGGTGCCGGCGCAGTTCATGCACCTTGACGCCTTGCCGCTGAGCCCCAACGGCAAGCTCGACCGCAAGGCGCTGCCGGCGCCCGACGCCATCCAGGATCGCCCCTACGAAGCGCCGCAGGGCGAAACCGAAACCCTGCTGGCCGGCATCTGGTGCGAGCTGCTGGACGTCGAGCGAGTAGGGCGCCACGACAACTTCTTCGAACTGGGCGGCCATTCACTGCTGGCGGTGAGCCTGACCTCGCGCCTGCGTCAGCAAGGCCTGCATGCCGATGTCCGCGTGCTGTTCGGCCAGCCGACCTTGGCCGCGCTGGCAGCGGCGGTGAGCACTGCAAGCACCGTGCAGGTGCCGGACAATCGCATCGCGCAAGACTGTGCCCGAATCACACCGGACAGGCTGCCACTGGCAGGCCTGTCACAGGCGTCCATCGACACCTTGGTCGCCCAGATCCCAGGGGGCGTCGCCAACGTCCAGGACATCTACGGCCTGGCACCGCTGCAGCAAGGCATTCTCTACCACCACCTGGCCAGTGAAGGTAACGACCCCTACGTGTTGCAGGCGCGCTTCGCCTTCCCCGACCCGGCCACGCTGGACGCGTTCGCCGCTGCGCTGGATCAGGTGATCGCCCGCCACGATATCCTGCGCACCAGCATCCATTGGCAAAACCTTGAAGAACCGGTGCAAGTGGTGTGGCGGGAAGCCGGGCTTGGCCACGAAACGGACGGCGATCGCATCAACCTGAACCAGGCCCCCCTGATCCGCTTGCTGCGCAGTGAAAGCCAAGCGCGGATCGAAGCGACGCTGTTGATCCACCACATCATCCTCGACCACGCCGCCGTCGAGCAGCTGGTCGCGGAAATCACCGCCGTCCTGCAGGGCCAGGCGCTATCGCACGCCAGCGTGCCGTATCGCAACTATGTGGCCCATTCGCGCTTGGGCGGCAATCGTCAGGCGGCTGAGGCGATGTTCCGCGAGCTGCTGGGCGATATCGACGAGCCCACCGAGGTGTTCGGCCTGCGTGATGCCCACAGCGATACCCGCCGTGTGCTCGACAGCCGCCAGGCACTGGATACCGACCTTGGCCAGCGCCTGCGTGACCAGGCCCGCCAGCTGGGCATCAGCGTCGCCAGCCTGGTGCACCAGGCCTGGGGCCAGGTGCTGGCGCAGCTGTCTGGCCGTGAAGAGGTCGTGTTCGGCACCGTGCTGCTGGGGCGCCTGCAGGGCGGCGAGGGCGCCGAGCGGGCGCTGGGCATGTTCATCAACACCTTGCCCCTGCGCGTCAGCGTCGGCACGGCGGCGGCCAGCGACGGCGTGCGTCTGACCCACCAGCGCCTGGCCCGGCTGCTTGCCCATGAACAGGCGTCGCTAGCCGAGGCCCAACGTTGCAGCGCGGTGCCGGCCGACCAGCCACTGTTCACCAGCCTGCTCAACTTCCGCCACAGCGCGCCGGCCAAGGCCGGGTTGCGCGAGGCCTGGCAGGGCATCGAGCAACTGGCTGCCCATGAGCGCAGCCACTATCCGCTGGTGGTCAATGTCGACGATCTTGGTGATGCCTTCGTGCTTACCGTGCAGGCGTTGGAGGCCGTGGACGGGGCGCAGGTCTGCCGCCTGCTGGGCACCGCCCTGGAGCAGCTGGCGCAGGCCCTTGAACGGGCCCCGGCAACGCCGCTGCAGCTGCTGAGCTGCCTGGCGCCTGCCGAGCGCGAACTGGTACTGCATGGCTTCAATGCGACCCGGCGTGACTACCCACGCGAGCATGCCGTGCCCACCCTGTTCGGCGCCTATGCCGCATTGAGCCCGGCAGCGGTGGCGGTGGTGCACGGTGAGCAGCAATACAGCTACGCGCAACTCGACCAGCACGCCAACCGCCTGGCCCACCACCTGCTGGCGCTGGGCGTGCAACCGGGTGAGCGCATCGCGCTGTTGCTGCCACGCAGCTTCGACCTCCTGGCGGCGCAACTGGCGGCGAGCAAGTGCGCAGCGGTGTATGTGCCGCTGGACAGCAATGCCCCGGCCGAACGCCAGGCATTCATGATTGCCGACAGCCAGGCGCGTGTGCTGCTGACCCACAGCAGCGAACATCAGATTGGCCAGGCCCTGCGCGTGGAGCTTGATCGCCTGGCGCTGGACACTTGCCCGTCGCACTCGCCAGGCCTGCCGGTCAGCGGCGAAAGCGCGGCCTACATCATGTACACCTCCGGCTCCACCGGCACGCCGAAAGGCGTGCAGGTACCCCATCGGGCCATCGTGCGCCTGGTGATCAACAATGGCTTTGCCGATTTCAACAGCCGGGACCGGGTGGCATTCGCCTCCAACCCGGCATTCGACGCCAGCACCCTGGAAGTCTGGGCGCCACTGCTCAACGGCGGCACCCTGGTGGTCATCGACCAGGACCAGGTGCTGTCACGCCAAGCCCTGAGGGATACCTTGCTGCACCACGAAGTGAGCGTGCTGTGGCTCACCGCCGGGTTGTTCCACCAATTTGCCGATGGCCTGCTGCCAGCGCTGGCCAGGCTGCGCTACCTGATGGTCGGCGGTGATGTGCTGGACCCGAGCGTGGTCGCCCGGGTATTGCGCGAAGGCGCGCCGGCGCACCTGCTCAATGGTTACGGCCCGACCGAGGCCACCACCTTCAGCACCACCCACGAGATCCTCGAGGTGGGCGAGGGCAGCATCGCGATCGGCAAGCCCATCGGCAATGGCCGCTGCTATGTGCTCGATGCGCGGCAGCAACCGCTGCCTGTCGGGGCGGTCGGTGAGCTGTACATCGGTGGCGATGGCGTCGCCCTAGGCTACCTCGGCCAGCCGGCGCTGACCGCCGAACGCTTCCTCGATGACCCCTTCAGCCCGCAACCAGGGGCGCGCATGTATCGCAGTGGCGACCTGGTCAGCTGGCAGGCCGACGGCACCTTGCGTTACCTGGGCCGCGCCGACCAGCAGGTCAAGCTGCGCGGTTTCCGTATCGAACTAGGCGAGATCGAGGCGCGCCTGGGTGAGTGTGCAGGCATTCGCGATACCGCCGTCGTGCTGCGTGAGGACGTGCCGGGCGACAAGCGCCTGGTGGCCTACTTCACGGCCAGCACCGGCGCCCCGACCATCGCCGAGCTGCATGCCCAGTTGCAAGGCCGGTTGCCTGATTACATGCTGCCGGCGGCCTATGTGTTGCTGAGCACCTTGCCCTTGACCGCCAACGGCAAGCTCGACCGCCGCGCACTGCCACAGCCGGGTAGCGATGACGTGCTGAGCCGCGCCTTCGAAGCACCACAGGGGGCGGTGGAAACCACCCTGGCGGCGATCTGGGCGGACGTGCTGAAGGTAGGGCAAGTCGGCCGCCATGACCATTTCTTCGAGCTTGGCGGCCACTCGCTGCTGGCGGTGACCTTGATCGAGCGCATGCGCCAGGCTGGTATGAGCGCCGATGTGCGGGTGCTGTTCGCCCAGCCGACCCTGGCCGCCCTGGCCGCCGCAGTGGGCAGTGGCCGTGAAGTGCAGGTGCCGGCCAACCGCGTGCCACAGGATGCCCGGCACATCACCCCGGCCATGCTCAGCCTGATCGACCTGGACCAGGCCGCCATCGACCTTGTCGTCGCCAGCGTGCCCGGCGGTGCGGCCAATGTGCAGGAAATCTACCCGCTGGCGCCGTTGCAGGAGGGCATTCTCTATCACCACCTCAGTGCCGGGCAGGGCGACCCCTACCTGCTGCAGTCGCGGCTGGCCTTCGACAGCCTGGAGCGCCTGCAGACCTGGGCCACTGCCTTGCAGCAGGTCATAGACCGCCACGACATCCTGCGCACGGCCGTGTTGACCGAGGGCCTGGATCAGCCAGTGCAGGTGGTCTGGCGCAAAGCGCGCATGGAGGTGACGCCGGTCGGCGGCGTGCAGGCAGGCGCGGTTATCGATGCCTTGCAGGTGCGATTCGACGCTCGCCAGCACCGGCTGGATCTGTCCCGGGCACCATTGATGCGCCTGCTGTACGCCGACGACCCGGGCAACCAGCGCGTTGTGGCGATCCTGCAGTTCCACCACCTGGCCCTCGATCACACCGCGATGGAGGTGATTGCCGCAGAAATGCGCCAGCTGCTCGCTGGCCAGGCTGACCAGCTGGCGGCCCCGGTGCCGTATCGCACCTATGTCGCGCAGGCCCGGCTGGGGGCTGACGAAGCCGGTCACGAGGCGTTTTTCCGCGATATGCTCGGCGACCTCGACGAGCCGACCTTGCCGTTCGGCCTGGCCGATGTGCAGGGCGACGGCCAGGCCATCGAAGAAGCACGGCTGCCGATCGAGCCCATGCTGGCTCGGCAGTTGCGCCAGCAGGCCCGGCGCCTGGGCGTGAGCGCCGCGAGCCTGGCGCACCTGGCCTGGGCGCGGGTACTTGGGGTACTGGCCAACCGCACCGACGTGGTGTTCGGCACCGTGCTGCTGGGCCGCCTGCAAGGTGGCGAGGGCGCCGACCGTGCGCTGGGCGTGTTCATCAACACCTTGCCGCTGCGTGTCGACCTGACCGCGCCTGTGCAGCAGGCCGTACGCGTCACCCACCAGCGCCTGTCGGCGTTGCTGGGCCATGAGCACGCTTCGCTGGCGCTGGCCCAGCGCTGCAGTGACGTGGCCGCGTCAGTGCCACTGTTCAGTGCCTTGTTCAACTACCGCCACAGCAGCGCTGCCAACCCGGCCGCCGACGATGCCAGCGCACAGGGCGTGCGCCTGCTGGGCGGTGAGGAACGCAGCAACTACCCGCTGACCCTCAGCGTCGATGATCTGGGCGAGGGCTTCACACTCAGTGTCCTGGCCCAGCAGGGGCTGGGTGCCGAGCGGGTCGCACAATGGATGGCCCAGGCCCTGGCCGGTTTGAGCCAGGCACTGGAACAGGCAGGCAATACACCGGTGGCTGCCCTGTCGATCCTCGATCCGTCAGCCCGCCAGCAAGTGCTGCACGCGTTCAACGGCACCACCCGGCCTTACCCGCAAGGGCAGACCGTGCATGCCCTGGTGCAAGCCCAGGCTGCCCGCGCGCCACAAGCTGCAGCACTGGTGCAGGACGGCCAGGTACTGAGCTACGGCGAACTCGACCGCAGCGCCAACCGCCTGGCCCATCACCTGATCGCCCGCGGCGTGCAGGTCGGCGACCGGGTTGCCGTGTGCCTGCCACGCAGCCTCGAGCGCCTGGTCGCGCTGCTCGCGGTGCTCAAGGCCGGCGCCGCTTACGTGCCGGTAGACCCGGCGTACCCGGCGCAGCGCATCGCGTATCTGTTGCAGGACAGCGCACCGGCGTTTGTGCTGACTGACGCAAGCACGCAGGCGTTGGTCGGTGATACCCCGCAGGTCGCGCTCCATGGCGATGGCTGGCAGGCGCAAGCCGACAGCAACCCCCAGGTCGCCGGGCTGGATGTGCACCAGCTGGCCTACGTGATCTATACCTCTGGCTCTACCGGCCAGCCGAAGGGGGTGATGGTCGAGCACGCCACCCTGACTCATCTGGTGCATTGGCATTGCGATGCCTTTGCCCTTGGTGCCGGCAGCCACACCAGCAGCGTGGCCGGTTTCGGCTTCGATGCCGTGGCCTGGGAAGTGTGGCCGGCGTTGTGCACCGGGGCGGTGTTGCACCTGCCGCCTGCACACATCGCCAGCGAGCATGTCGACGAACTGCTCGACTGGTGGCTGGAGCAGCCGTTGCAGGTGAGCTTCCTGCCAACACCGGTCGCTGAACAAGCGCTGCGCCGTGAGCGCCAGCACCCGACCTTGCGCACCTTGCTGGTTGGCGGTGACCGCCTGCGCCAGTTCGACCGTGACCCAGGCTTTGCCGTGGTCAACAACTACGGCCCGACCGAAGCCACGGTGGTTGCCACTTCCGGGCAACTGCAAGCGGGCGGCGCGCTGCATATCGGCAGGCCAATCGGCAACACCCGTGCCTATGTGCTCGACGAATGTCACCAGCCAGTGCCGGTGGGGGCAGTTGGCGAGCTGTACATCGGCGGCGCCGGGGTGGCCCGGGGTTACCTGAACCGCCCTGAACTGACGGCCGAACGCTTCTTCGATGACCCCTTCAGCACAGGTGGCCGCCTGTATCGCAGCGGCGACCTGGTGCGCTGGAACGCTGATGGCACGCTGGACTACTTGGGTCGTAACGATGACCAGGTGAAGATCCGCGGCGTGCGTGTCGAACTGGGCGAGATCGAGGCGGTGCTGGCTGCGCAGCCGGGGGTCGCTGCCGCCGTGGTGCTGGTGCGTGACGAGCGCCTGCTGGCCTGGTTCACCGAAGCCGCACCGGTGGCGGTGGAGGCCTTGCGCGAGGCACTGCAGACCAGCCTGCCAGCGCACTTGTTGCCGCAGGCGCTCACGCGCCTGGAGGCATTGCCGCTGACCCCCCATGGCAAGCTCGACCGCAAGGCCCTGCCAGACCCGGACCCGGCGCTGTTCGCCGGCCAGGGCTATGTGGCGCCGCAAGGCCCGGTGGAGGCGGCCCTGGCGCAGGTGTGGGCGCAGATGCTCAAGGTTGAACAGGTCGGGCGGCATGACAACTTCTTCGAGCTGGGCGGCCATTCACTGCTGGCAGTGAACCTGACTGCACGCTTGCGCCAGCAAGGCCTGCAGGTCGATGTGCGGACATTGTTCGGCCAGCCGACCATTGCCGCACTGGCCGCCACTTTGGGCCAGGCGCAGCATGTGCAAGTCCCGGGCAACCTCATCCCGGCCGGCTGCCAGCACATCACCCCGGCCATGCTGCCGCTGGTGGCGCTTGAGCAGGCCGCCATCGAGCGCATTGTCGCCCAGGTGCCGGGTGGTGCTGCCAACGTACAGGACATCTACCCACTGGCGCCGCTGCAGGAGGGCATCCTCTATCACCATGTCAGCGCCCGTGAGCATGACCCTTATGTACTGCAGTCACGCTTCGCCTTTGCCAGCCGCGCACATTTCGACGACTTCGCTGTCGCGCTGGACAAAGTCATCGCCCGGCATGATGTACTGCGCACGGCCGTGCTATGGGAAGGGCTGCCGCAGCCGGTACAGGTCGTATGGCGCAAGGCGCCGCTCGGCGTGTTCGAGGGGGAGGCAGGCAAGGCTGGGCTCGACCTGGCTCGGGCTCCGTTGATCCGCTTGCTTTATAGCGAGACGGCTGACGGCATTGAAGCCACGCTGCAGTTCCATCACATCGTGCTCGACCACACGGCCATGGAAGTGGTTGGCGAAGAACTGATCGGCTTCCTGAACGGTGACCCCGAGCCTGCTTGCGCGCCCGTGCCGTATCGCAACTATGTGGCGCAGGCGCGGCTGGGCTTCAGCCAGGCTGAGCACGAAGCGTTCTTCCGCTCGCAACTGGCCGATATCGATGAACCGACCCTGGCGTATGGTCTCAGCGATGTTCAAGGTGATGGCCGTGATATCGAAGAGGCGCAGCTGTGGCTGAGCACCGAACTGGCCCAGCGCCTGCGTCAGCAGGGGCGGCAGCTGGGGATCAGCGTCGCGAGCCTGTTCCACCTGGCCTGGGCGCGCCTGCTGGGCGCTGCCAGTGGCCAGGACCGCGTGGTGTTCGGCACCGTGCTGCTGGGCCGCCTGCAAGGCGGTGAGGGCGCCGAGCGGGCGCTGGGCATGTTCATCAATACCTTGCCGCTGCGGGTCGAGCTGGGCGGCGTCAGCCTGCGCGAGGCCGCGCATGCCACCCACCAGCGGCTCAGTGCGCTGCTGGCCCACGAGCATGCCTCTCTGGCCCTGGCCCAGCGTTGCAGCGGCGTGGCCGCGCCGTTGCCGCTGTTCAGTGCGATGCTCAACTACCGCCACAGTACGGTGGCCACGGCCCGTCACAAGCAGGCGACCGAAGGGATCGACAACCTCGCTAGCCAGGAGCGCAGCAATTACCCCCTGGGCTTGAACGTGGATGACACAGGAGAGGGCTTCCGCCTGGTTGCCATGACCCCGGCCGAGGTTGGCGCGGCGCGTATCTGTGGGCAGATGAACCAGGTGCTGGAGGCCATGGCCGAAGCGCTGGAGCATGAGCCGGCGCTGTTGCTGCAGCGCTTGCCGGTGCTGGAGGCCAATGAGCGCCAACGGGTGCTGGTGGACTTCAACGACACGGCGGTTGATTACGACCTTGAGCAGACCTTGCATGGCCTGATCGAGGCGCAGGTTGTGCGCACGCCGGATGCGCTTGCCGTGCGCGCTGAAGAGGGTGAACTGAGCTATCGCGAGCTCAACGAGCAGGCCAACCGTCTTGCGCATCACCTGATTGGCCTGGGCGTAAAACCGGATGATCGCGTGGCGATCTGCGTCGAACGTGGCCTGTCGATGGTGGTCGGGCTGCTGGCCATTCTCAAGGCCGGGGGGGCCTATGTGCCGGTCGATCCGGATTACCCGGCCGAGCGTGTGCGGCATATGCTGACCGACAGCGCGCCAGTGGCAGTGCTGGTGCATGCGGCGACTCGCCATGTGCCGGATGCC
>NZ_QLTL01000017.1:8579-117291 GCF_003269045.1 Pseudomonas sp. URMO17WK12:I7
TCGCGCGCCACTTGCCGGACGGCAACATCGAATACCTGGGTCGCAACGACGATCAGGTGAAAATCCGTGGCCTGCGCATCGAGCTGGGCGAGATCCAGGCCGGCCTGACCGCCATCGCAGGCATCAAGGAGGCGGTAGTGATCGCCCGCGATCAACGCCTGATCGCGTACTACACCGGCGAGCCGCAAGCCGTCGAGACCCTGCGCACGGCACTGCTGGCGCACCTGCCGGAGTTCATGGTGCCGGCGCAGTTCATGCACCTTGACGCCTTGCCGCTGAGCCCCAACGGCAAGCTCGACCGCAAGGCACTGCCGGCGCCCGACGCCATCCAGGATCGCCCCTACGAAGCGCCGCAGGGCGAAACCGAAACCCTGCTGGCCGGCATCTGGTGCGAGCTGCTGGGCGTCGAGCGCGTAGGGCGCCACGACAACTTCTTCGAACTGGGCGGCCATTCCCTGGCGGCGATTCGCCTGATCGACAAACTGGGCAAGGCCGGCCTTGCAGCCGCGATCAACGACGTGTTCCAGCAGCCCAGCGTAGCGGCGCTGGCCCGGCACCTGGATGCCAGCCGCAGCGGCCAGGCTCAAACGGTCGTTACCGTGCGAGCCAGCGGTTCGCAGGTGCCGTTGTTCCTCGTCCACGAATTCACCGGCCTGGATTTCTACTTCCCGGTGCTGGGCCAGCACCTGCCAGGTGACTTCCCTATTTACGGCCTGCCGGGCATCCCGTGCGGTGAGGCACAACCGCGCACGCTGGAGTGCCTGGCACGTTACCAGATCGCGCAGATGCGCAAGGTCCAGCCCCGCGGCCCTTATCGCCTGGCGGGCTGGTCGTTCGGTGGCGTGCTGGCCTTCGAGATTGCCAACCAACTGCGGGGTGTGGACGAAGTGGTCGAATTCCTGGGCCTGATCGACACCTACGTGCCACGCCTGGCCGATCAGGGCAAAGCCCGCTGGCAGGGCCCGCGCGCCTTGGAAAACCAGCTGCTACTCAACTGCAACAGCTTCTGGCGCACCCAAGGCGAGGCCGGGATCGCGCCGCTGAAACAACTGCAGCGGCTGGAGGCCCGCCAGGCTGACTTTGCCAGCCTGCTCGCCAGCTGTCGCGAACACCATCTGCTCTACGGCCTGTGGTCGAGCATGAGCAATGCGCAGTTGCACCATTACTTCCAGCGTGAACTGGCCCACGGTTACGCCATGGCCCATTACCGCCTGGCTGCACTGGATGTACCGGTGCATCTGTTCCGCGCCGAGCAGGGCAGCGACAGCCTGTCGAGCCTGGGCTGGCGCGAGACGTTGCCGACCCAGGCGCTGCTCGACATCGGTGTGCCCGGTGATCACCGCAGCATGATGCAGGCACCCCACGTTGCGGCGCTGGGCGAGGCAATGGTCCGGGTGCTCGGGCATCTGCCAGTGCCTGCCGAGCAGGCGGCCTATCAGCCATTGGTGGCAATTCAGAGCGGGCAACCAGGCCACGCGCCGGTGATCTGTGTGCCGGGTGCCGGCGATAGCGTCACCAGCTTCATCGGCCTGGCCGAGGCGCTGGGCCCGGACTGGCCGCTTTACGGCCTGCAAGCGCGGGGCCTGGATGGCAACCTGGTGCCGCACAGTAGCGTGGAGGCCGCCGCCGACTGCCACATGCAGGCCATTGAAGCGCTGTACCCGCAAGGGCCGCTCAACCTGGTCGGCCATTCGTTCGGCGGCTGGGTCGCGCATGCCATGGCTGCACGCTTGGAGGCCAAGGGGCGCCAAGTGCGTTCGCTGACCCTGATCGACAGCGAGGCGCCGGGTGTGAGTGGTTCATGTGGCCGGCCTTACACCTTCGGCGAGGCGTTGGAAAAACTGATCCATGCACTGCAGTTGTCCACCGGCAAAGCCTTGGGCATCGAGCTGCTGGCCTTCGCTGAGGCCAGTGATGACGAGCAATTACGCCAGTTGCACGCGGCCATGGTGCGCATCGGCCTGCTGCCGGCCCGTTCGGCGCCACGGGCACTGGAGGGCACGGTGCGGGCCTTTGCCGCGGCGCTGCGTACCCGCTACCAACCGAGCCTGAGCTACAGCGGGCCAGCCGGGCTGGTGCTGGTGGACGACCCGAGCCTGGACGCGCCCGGCAACGCCCGCGAGCAGGCGGTGATGCATGCCGGCTGGCAGGCGCTGATGCCGCAACTGGCGCTGTGGCAGGGGCCGGGCGACCACTTCAGCATCCTCAAGGTGCCCGATGTGTTCAGCCTCGCGGCCTGGTGGCACGACGGCCAGGCACTCCAGCATGGCAAGGTGACCCAGCAATAGAAAGCGCCTCGGGCCTTGTGGGAGCGGGTTTACCCGCGAATGCGTCTGTGGCTTTACCGACGCATTTGCGGGTTATCCCGCTGCCACAGGGTAAGAGACAAGCCGTTGATGACGTGTTTTGAAGGGAAGCGAGTGTTCATGGATAAGTCCAGATTCCGCAGGTTCAGCCTCGGCGCCGCCGTGGCCCTGGTCGCCGGCATCACCCTGTACGCCGTGCAGGCTCCGGCCAAGCCGCCGCAGTACATCATCGCCACGGTCGAACGCGGCGATATCGAGAACGCGGTGCTGGCCACCGGCATGCTCGAAGGCATCAAGCAGGTGGATGTGGGCGCGCAGGTGTCCGGGCAGTTGAAGTCACTCAAGGTCAAGCTGGGCGACAAGGTCAGCGAGGGCCAGTGGCTGGCCGAGATCGACCCGCTGGTGCTGCGCAATACCTTGCGCCAGGCCGAGGTCGATGAAGAAAAACTGCAGGCCGAAAAACGGTCGACCCAGGCCCAGCTCAGGCAGGCCAGGCGGGTGTACGAACGTTACCGCGAACTGCAGGCCGACGAGTCGGTGTCGCGGCAGGACTTCGAGAACGCCGAGTCGGAATACGAGGTGCAGCAGGCCGCCGTGCGCTCGCTCGACGCACAGATTCAGAGCGCTCGGGTCGAGATCGACACGGCCCGGGTCAACCTCGGCTACACCCGCATCAATGCGCCGATCACGGGCCATGTGGTGGGTATCGTCACCCAGGAAGGGCAGACCGTGATCGCCAACCAGCTGGCACCGATCCTGCTCAAGCTGGCCGATCTTGACACCATGACCGTCAAGGCGCAGGTGTCCGAGGCCGACGTGATCCACATCACCCCGGGGCAGGCGGTGTACTTCACCATTCTTGGCGAGGACAAACGCTACTACGCCACGCTGCGCGGCACCGAGCCTGCGCCGCAGAACTACGCGCAGAGCACCGACAAGAGCGACGGCAGTAGCGCCAAGCCCAAAGGCGCCGTGTTCTACAACGCGCTGTTCGAGGTGCCCAACCCCGATCACCGACTGCGTATTTCCATGACCGCCCAGGTGCACATCGTCCTCGATACCGCCACCGGGGTACTGACCGTGCCGGTGGCGGCGCTGGGCCTGCGCAACGCTGACGGCAGCTTCCCGGTGCGGGTGCTCGATGCCAAGGGGTTTGCCCAGGTGCGCGATGTGCAGACCGGCATCAACAACAACGTCAAGGTGCAGATCAAGGATGGCCTGACCGAAGGCGACCGGGTGGTGATCGGTGAGCCGGTATCTGGCGAAGCAGGGGCGTGAGCATGAACATGACTGTCGAGCTGACCCCGCACATGGCCGTCGCCAGCGGCCAGGGCGAGCCATTGCTGCGCCTGCAGGGTGTGACCCGCAGCTTCCTCGCCGGCGACCGCGAGTTCCTGGCACTCAAGGGCATCGACCTGCAGATCCGCAGCGGTGAACTGGTGGCGATCATCGGGGCTTCCGGCTCGGGGAAGTCGACGCTGATGAACATCCTCGGCTGCCTGGACAACGCCAGCAGTGGCAGCTACCAGGTCGGCGGCCAGGAAACCCGCGCATTGGACGACGATGCCTTGGCCGCACTGCGCCGCGACCACTTCGGGTTCATCTTCCAGCGCTACCACCTGCTGCCGCACCTGGATGCACTGCACAACGTCGAGATCCCGGCTGTTTATGCCGGGCTGCCCCAGGGCCAGCGCCACCAGCGGGCGCAGGAGCTACTGACCCGCCTGGGCCTTGCCGGGCACCTTGAGCACCGCCCAAGCCAGCTGTCCGGTGGCCAGCAGCAACGGGTCAGTATCTGCCGGGCGCTGATGAACGGTGGCCAGGTGATCCTCGCCGACGAACCGACCGGCGCCCTGGATACCGCCAGCGGCAAAGAAGTGATGAACATCCTGCTGGAACTGCATGCCGCTGGGCATACGGTGATCCTGGTGACCCACGACCCCAAGGTTGCGGCCCATGCCGAACGCATCATCGAAGTCAGTGACGGGCAGATCATCAGCGACCAGCACAACGCCCGTGAGGTATTGCCCACGCCCGTTGCCGAGCCAGCGCCCAAAGCGTATGCCACAGGGCGCCTGGTGGCCAGCCTGGGGATGTTCCGCGAAGCGTTCAAGATGGCCTGGATCGCGCTGATCTCGCACCGCATGCGCACCTTGCTGACCATGCTCGGGATCATCATCGGCATCACGTCGGTGGTGTCGATCTCGGCCATCGGTGAGGGCGCCAAGGGCTACGTGCTGAAGGACATCCAGGCGATCGGCAGCAATACCATCGACATCTATTCAGGCAGCAACTTCGGCGACAGCCGGGCCAAGACCATCGAAACCCTGCTGCCCGCCGACGTGGCGGCGCTGAACGCGCTGTACTACGTCGACAGCGCCACCCCCGTAATCGGCCAGAGCACCTTGGTGCGCTACCGCAACCTGGATGTCGATGTGCAGCTCAACGGCGTCAGCGAGCACTACTTCCAGGTGCGCAACATTCCATTGGCCGCCGGCATCGTGTTCAGCGCCGACGATGCCCGGCGCCAGGCCCAGGTGGTGGTGATCGACCACAACACCCGCAAGCGCCTGTTCGGCAGCAATGTCGACCCGTTGGGGCAGGTGATCCTGGTTGGCAACCTGCCGTGCACGGTGATCGGCGTGGCTGCCGAGAACAAGAACCTGTTCGTCGCCAGCAACCAGCTGAACATCTGGGTGCCCTACGAAACCGCTGCCGGCCGCGTGCTCGGCCAGCGCCACCTGGACAGCATCAGCGTGCGCATCAAGGACGGCGTGCCGAGCAAGCGCGTGGAAGAGGAAGTGACCAAGGTGATGCTGCAGCGCCATGGCACCAAGGACTTCTTCACCAACAACCTCGACAGCATCATGCAGACGGTGCAGAAGACCAGCCGCTCGCTGACCTTGCTGCTGTCGCTGATCGCGGTGATCTCGCTGGTGGTGGGCGGTATCGGGGTGATGAACATCATGCTGGTGTCGGTGACCGAGCGTACCCGGGAGATCGGCATTCGCATGGCGGTGGGGGCGCGGCAGTCGGACATTCGCCAGCAGTTTCTGGTAGAGGCGGTGATGGTCTGCCTGTTTGGCGGGGTGGTCGGGATCGGGTTGTCGTATGGAATAGGCTATCTGTTCGAGCTGTTCGTGAAACAGTGGGAAATGGTGTTTTCGCCGGCATCGATCGTGATGGCTTTTGCCTGTTCGACCTTGATTGGCGTGGTGTTCGGGTTTGTGCCGGCGAGGAATGCGGCGCGGCTCGACCCGATCGAGGCCCTGGCAAGGGATTGAGGGTTGCCTGTGCCGGCCCCTTCGCGGGTGGACCCGCTCCCATCAGGATTGTGCTGCACCTGTGGGAGTGGGCTTGCCCGCGAAGGGGCCGGTACAGGAAAAGAGGATTCAGGCCTCAGCGTACATCCAGCGCATCAACGAATGCCGCCCGCTGATCCCCAGCTTGATCGCCGCCCGGCGCAAGTAGCTCTCCACGGTATTCACCTTCAGTGCCAACCGCTCGGCCTGCTCTGGCGCGGTGTGCCCGGCCAGCAGCCCAAGGCACACCTGGCACTCACGCTGCGACAGCTTCAGCCCCGACTGGCCGATACGCTCCAGGAAACGCGCTTCGAGGCTTTCCGGTGCACTGCGTTCGGCGGTGGGCTGCAAAGCATCGATGTGTTTTTCCAGCATCGGCAGCAGCAGTGGCGAGATGTCATCCAGGCGGCTGCGTTCGTGGGCAGAAAAGCCGTAGGTCGAGCCCGAGCGCAGCACCTGGATCTCATAGCGCGACTCGCCCTTGCGGCGGATCAGGTGCAGGCGTGACGGGTCGCTGAAGGCCCCTTCAGGGCAGGGGGCCGACGAGAACACGGTCTCATTGATCAGGGGCGAATCGTCGCTGCGTTCAGCCACCACAGGCAACTGGCGAATCTGCATGGCGTCGATGCTCAGGTGAGCCTGGATCAGGTCGTGCAGCATGCGCGGGAATTGTCGGCTGCCGGTGCTGGCAATGACTTTGCCGATCTGCGGATAGAGCAAGTGCGAATTCATTGTGTCATCCATGAGGTCCATTGGTGCAAATCCCGCTTGGCTGCCGGCCAGCATCCTGGGCCTGCCAAGGGAGGTGCTTGGTATCCTAGTACAACGATTGAGTGACCGTTAAATGAAGCGGCGATAATGGCAGAATAATGGCATCCATTTGTGGGCGTCTACTGCCACGCGGGTTGTCGGGTATGATGCAGCCCCGACATTTTCCCACGAGGCCTGCCCCCATGTCCCTGAGCGCTGAACAGATCGGCGAATTCCAAGCCTTTGCCGAACAGCTGGCCGATGCCGCTGCGCTGGCGATCCAGCCGTATTTCCGTGCCAGCCTGGAGGTCGAGGACAAGGGCGGGCGCCTGTACGACCCGGTGACCGTGGCCGACAAGGCGGCCGAGGATGCCATGCGTGAACTGATTCAGGCGCGCTACCCGGAGCACGGCATTCTCGGTGAGGAGGCTGGCGTGGCGGTGGGCAGCAGCCCGCTGACCTGGGTGCTCGACCCGATCGATGGCACCCGTGCCTTCATCACCGGCTTGCCGCTGTGGGGCACGCTGATCGCCCTGAATGACGGCACCCGCCCGGTAGTGGGCGTGATGAACCAGCCATTCACCGGCGAGCGTTTCGTTGGCACCCCGGCAGGCGCCTGGCGCAGTGGCACGCCGCTGAAAACCCGTGCCTGCACCGACCTGGCTGCGGCCACGCTGATGTGCACCACGCCGGACATGTTCGACACCCCCGCGCGCAAGGCGGCATTCGAAACCGTGGCCGGCAAGGCGCGGCTGATGCGCTATGGCGGTGATTGCTACGCCTACTGCATGTTGGCTTCGGGTTTTGTCGACGTGATCGTCGAAGCGAGCCTGCAGCCGTATGACGTGCAGGCGCTGATGCCGATCATCGAAGGGGCGGGCGGGGTGATCACCGCCTGGGATGGCAGCAGCGCGCAGAATGGCGGGTGTGTGGTGGCCTGTGGTGACCCGGCGCTTCATGCGCAGGTGGTGGAGATGCTGCGCCACGCCCTGTGAATGATGGGGCGCCTGAACTGGCCCCTTCGCGGGCAAGTCCGCTCCCACAGGAACTGCACTGCCTTCAAGGGCAGTGATACTCCTGTGGGAGCGGGCTTGCCCGCGAAGAGGCCAGTTCAGGTTAACACCGCACTTTTTCCGAATTCCGGGTTCTATGCTTGGCCAGGCTGCACCGACTCCCAGTGCGGCCGCCGAATACGATCCCGGTGCCGATGGTTGCAAGCAACTCCCGATTCTTCCCAAGCCTGCTGCTGGCAGGCGCCCTGATTGGCCTGGCCGGCTGCAGCCAGCAGCAAGGCCACGACATTGTCAGCCAGTTCGGCAACGGCAAGCCCAGCGAGCTGTTCCAGACCAGTGTCGACCGCATGGCCACGCTGGCCATGCGCGACAACTTGCAGAGCCTGTATCTGCTGATGAACAAGCTGTACCTGCGTAACCCCAACCAGTGGAAGATGTCCGGTTTCCTGGACGCCGCCACAGCCGAGCGGCAGATCCGCATCGCCATCGAGCAGCGTCAGCCCTTGCCGCAACTGGGCAACCGTCGCGACCTGGCCGCCCTGAGCTATGCCCTGAGCCCGGAGTTTCGCGGCGACCGGGTCGGTGCCTTTATCTACGCCATCGGCAGCATGCTGATCACCGCGCACGGCGGGCGTACAGAGTTCTACATGACCGATACCATCGACCCGCTGTTCGTCAACAACGCGGCGCGCAATATCGAGAAGGCGACCTGGATGCTCAGCCAGCGCCAGGATGCCAACGGGGTGTTGCTGCTGTTTTCCAACGAGATCTCGGAGGAGGGTAGCAACCTGAGTTTCGCCGTGGAGTTCGGCAAGATCGTGGCGCGGCTGGATTTGCTGGCTGAGTTGCTGGATGAGCGGTATCGGCGGATTGGGCTGAATTATGCGCAGAGTTTGCTGTTGATGAACTTCCTGCCTGTGCAGTAATGGCCTGCTCCGGGTTGGAGCAGGTGATTGCAAGCGCCTGAATGCCGAGGAATGGATCAGGCGAGCATAATCACGCTGCCATTCATCCCGGATATCAGTAGGCGTTTGCCGGGTTCGAAAATGCGTTGCTGCCAATGATCTTCCGTGAGATTTCCTGCTCTAGGATATAAGAAGGCATAGTGCCATTAAGGGGTGGCGGGAGCTATAAAAGCGATGTTGTCAATCTGGCCTAGAGCAGCCTCTCTATAGCTTGACGGTATCGTTGCCCAGCGAGGCTCATGCTGTTGTTGTGGCTGGCACCCGGGACCAGCAGCAGGGTCTTGGGCTGCTGCGCGGCATCGAACAGCGCCTGGCTGAAGCGGGGTGGCACGAAGCGGTCATCCAGGCCGTGCACCAGCAGCACGGGCAGGCCGACATCCTTGATCTTGTCCAGCGAATCGAACTTCTGGGACATCAACCAGTGCACTGGCAGTGACGTATTGGCAACCGCCGCCGCCGCATCGCCCAGTGATGTGAAGGTCGACTCCAGTATCAGGCCACGGGCCGGTGCTGTGCTGCCAGCTTGCTGTGCCTGGCGGGCCAGCTCGGTGGCCAGCTCGACAGCCACGGCGCCGCCGAGCGAATGGCCGAAGATCAGGCGCTTGCCGGCATCAGGCTGCAACTGCACGAAGCGCTCCCAGGCGATACGCGCATCCTCGTAGACCGTGGCTTCGGACGGCAGGTCGCCGCGGCTCTGGCCGAAGCCGCGATAGTCCACGGCCAGCACCGAATAGCCCATGGCATGCAGTTGCTCGATGCGAAACAGCTGGCCGGTAAGATTCCAGCGCACACCGTGCAGATAGAGGATGGCCGGCGCATTGGCGCGTTTGGCGGGCCACCACCAGGCATGCAGGCTCTGCTGGTCGGTGAAGCTGCGCGGGCGCAGGTCCAGTTCCTGCACCTCGCTGGGCAAGCCGTGGAACCAGCTGGCCTGGCCAGGTTCGATGCGAAACACCAGCTCGCGTTCCTTGTGCTGCAGCACCGCGCAGCCAGCGGGCAGGCCGATGACCATCAGGGTGGCGTACAGCCAGGTCAACCAGCGCCGGCACAGGTGAGTGAGGAGGAGGGTAGGCATGTTGGGTTTTTAACAGATGCGATGGGCTTGATGTCAGAAAAGTTACCGAGCGGCGCTATGGCTTGGTTGCAAGCTGTTTCTGGAGGTTCTGTGCTCTTCGGTCGGGTCTCTTCGCGGGTGTGGGAGCTGGTTTACCCGCGAAAGGGCCCTTACCGCTAGATGGTCAGGCGTTGCGCAGCTGCTCCAGCCACGGCTGAAACTCTTCCAGCAACCACTCGCGCAAACGCCCGCAGCTGGAGTCGTGCTCTTTTCCTCGTTGAAGGCGAGGAAATGGAAAGTGTCCTTGCGCACCAGCGCCTGCTCGACCGGCCGTACCAGCAAACCTTTGCAGTTGTTGCAGCACACCAGCAAGTCGCTGACCGAGGTGGCGGTGGCCAGCGGGTTTATCAGTTTTCCGCACTTCTATCGGCGTTTTCGCGAGCTGTTTGCCATCGCACCGCGCCAGTTCCGGGCGCGCAGCCAGGGCTGGGCGGGGCGGCAGGAAGTGGCTGTGCACTGATTGAAGCTGGGATGGCGCTGCGTTTTTGTGGGAGCGGCCTTGTGTCGCGAACGGGCGGCAGAGCAGCCCCAAAAATTCGGAAGCAAGGCTGAAATCCTGGGGCTGCTCCGCAGCCCTTTCGCGACGAACCCACCGGCTTAGCGCAATGTCCGATTATCGCGCACTTCTGATCTGCCCACTGTCCGCTATCCGCCCACCCAATCCGAACATCTCATTGCCCAACCCCCGCCTTTTGCTTAGTGTTCACCTGTACGCCATTGGTCAGCTGCCCTCAGAAACCTGACTTCGGCTCGATAGAATGACCGTGAACGACCGCAATCACAGGCCTGCAGGGCCAGTAGGGCGCGGCGGCCAGAACAATAACGATACCGAGTGCCTTGCCTATGGAAAGCCGCCTGCTGAGCGAGCGCAGTAGCGTGTTCCATCACGCCGACCCTTATGCGGTGTCCGACTACGTCAACCAGCACGTCGGCCAGCACTGCATCGGCCTGGCGCGCACCACCCACCCGCAGGCCAGCCTCAGCCACCGCAAGTTCGCCGAACTCGACCTGTGCCGCATCAGCTACGGCGGCAGCGTGCGGGTTACCTCGCCGGCGCTGGAATCCATCTATCACCTGCAAGTGCTGCTCAACGGCAACTGCCTGTGGCGCGGGCACCAGCGCGAGCACCACTTGGTGCCGGGCGAGCTGTTGCTGATCAACCCGGACGACCCGGTCGACCTGACCTATTCCGAAGACTGCGAGAAATTCATCCTCAAGGTGCCGACCCGGCTGCTCGACACCATCTGCGACGAGCAGCGCTGGCAACGGCCGGATGGCGGCGTGCGGTTCCTGCGCAACCACTACCGGCTGGAAGAGCTCGATGGCTTCGTCAACCTGCTGGCCATGGTCTGCCATGAGGCCGAGGTCAGTGATTCGCTGCCGCGGGTGCAGGGGCACTACAGCCAGATCGTCGCCAGCAAGCTGATAACCCTGATGAGTACCAATATCCGACGGGAGAGCCTGGGTACGGCCGGGGCGAGCCTGGAGCGGATCCTCGACTACATCGAACGCAACCTCAAACTGGAGCTGCCAGCCGAAGTGCTGGCAGAGCAGGCTTGCATGAGCTTGCGTTCGTTGTATGCGCTGTTCGACCGGCAGCTCGGCACCACGCCGAAACAGTACGTGCGCCAGCGCAAGCTGGAACGGGTGCATGCGTGCCTGAGTGATGCCAGCTGCGCGGTGCGCAGCGTGACCGAGCTGGCCATGGATTACGGCTTCCTGCACCTCGGGCGGTTCTCCGAAGTGTATCGCCAGCGGTTTGGCGAGCTGCCCTCGGAAACCCTCAGGCAGCGCCACTGGAGCTGACGCCCCCTTATAGGTGCGGCCTTGCGTCGCGAAAGGGCCGCGCAGCGGCCCCAGGAACTCAGCGTCAAGGCGAAGATTGAAGGGGCCGCTGCGCGGCCCTTTCGCGACGCAAGGCCGCTCCTACAAGGGGTAGTGCTTGAGTTCGCGTGCAATCAGCATGCGCTGGATCTCGCTCGACCCCTCGTAGATTTGCGTGATACGCGCATCGCGGTAGTAACGCTCGACCGGGTAGTCCTCCAGGTAGCCATAACCGCCGTGCACCTGGATCGCCATCGAGCAGACCCGCTCGGCCATTTCCGAAGCGAACAGCTTGGCCTGGGACGCTTCCGACAAGCACGGCTTGCCCGCACTGCGCAGCCGCGCAGCATGCAGGATCAACAAGCGCGCAGCGTTCACCTGCACCTGCATGTCCGCCAGCAGGTTGGCGATGCTCTGGTGCTCGTTGATCGGCTTGCCGAACTGGATGCGATCCCGTGAATACACCAGCGCCGCCTCGAACGCGGCGCGGGCGATGCCCAAGGCCTGGGCGGCGATGCCGATGCGGCCGCCTTCGAGGTTGGACAGGGCGATGGCCAGGCCCTTGCCGCGCTCACCGAGGATGTTGGCTGCTGGAATACGGCAGTTGTCGAAGGTCACCGCGCAGGTATCGGAGGCGCGGATACCCATCTTGTGTTCGCTGCGGTCGACCTTGAAGCCTGGGTTGTCGGTGGGCACCAGGAATGCTGAAAGGCCTTTCTTGCCCAGCTCCGGGTCGGTGACGGCGAAGACGATGGCCAAGCCGGCGCGGCGGGCATTGCTGACGAACTGCTTGGCCCCATTGATCACCCATTCGCCATTGACCAGCTCGGCGCGGGTGCGCAGGTTGTGCGCTTCCGAGCCTGCCTGGGGCTCGGTCAGGCAGAAGCAGCCGATCACCTCGCCAGTGGCCAGGCGCGGCAGCCAGGCCTGCTGCTGTTCAGGGGTGCCGTAGGCGAGCAAGGGGCCGCAGCCCACCGAATTGTGGATGCTCATCATCGCGCCGGTGGCGCCGCAACCGGCAGCGATTTCCTCGACTGCCAGGGCGTAGGCCACGTAGTCGGTATAGCTGCCGCCAAACGCCTCGGGCACGACCATGCCGAGCAGGCCGAGCTCGCCCATCTTGCGCACCACGCCATCGTCGATCCAGCCGGCCTTTTCCCAGGCTTGCGCATGCGGGGCGATTTCGCCGCGGGCGAAATCCCGGGCCATGTCGCGGATCATGATCTGCTCCTCGCTCAGTTCCAGGTCTTGCATCTGTGTACTCCCGGGCTCACAGGCCTTCGAAGAATTGGTCGACCCGCTGGCGTGACAGCCCGGCCAGGGTTGACGGGTTCCAGCGCGGCTGCTTGTCCTTGTCGATGATCAGGGCGCGCACGCCCTCGATGATGTCGCCGTACTGGAACCACTGGCGGTCGATGTGCAGCTCCATGGCGAAGCAGTCTTCCAGCGTCAGGTGACGGCCGCGGCGCAGCATCTCCAGGGTAACCGCCATGGCCAGCGGCGAGCGGTTTTCCAGCTGGTCGGCGGTGGCTACCGCCCAGGGGTGGCTGTCGCCGATGCTGACAGCGCGTAATTGCTCGATGATTGCCCCAAGGTCGGGTTGGGCGAAGAAGTGGTCGATGACCGGGCGCAGCTTTTCCAGTGGTGCGTCGTCCAGCACCTGGCTGCCAAGCTTGGCCAGCAGGTTCTGCAGGTCCTTGAGCGGGTGGTCGCCGAAGCGCAGCTGGTCGAGGCCTTCATCAAGGGCAGCGAGCTGGTCGCTTGGCAGGTACCAGTCGGCCAGCCCGCAGTACAGGGCGTCGGCGGCCTGGATCTGGGTGCCGCTGACGCCCAGGTAGGTGCCCAGTTCGCCCGGGATGCGCGACAGGAAATAGCTACCGCCGACGTCCGGGAAGTAGCCGATGCCGACCTCGGGCATGCCCAGCCTGCTGCGTTCGGTGACGATGCGCAGGTCGCAGCCCTGGGCCAGGCCCATGCCGCCGCCGAGGGTGAAACCGTCCATCAGCACCAGCACCGGCTTGCGGTAGCGGTGGATGACCAGGTCCAGGGCATATTCCTCGACAAAGAAGTCTTCGTGCAGGGTTTCGCCGGCCTTGTAACTATCGTGCAGCGAGCGGATATCGCCGCCGGCGCAGAAGCCCTTGGGGCCTTCGCCGCGCAGCACTACGGCTTGCACCTGCGGGTCTTCGGCCCATTGGTCGAAGTGCAGGCGCAGGTTGCGCACCATGTCCAGGGTCAGGGCGTTGAGGCCGCCAGGGCGGTTGAGGGTGAGGTGGCCAATCTGGTTGCGGACCTCGGCCAGTACATGAGCCGTTGCCGAGGTATGAGCGTGCGCGGTCATCGCGTTCTCCCTGCTTTGTTATTGATTTTCCAAGTGAAATCTGGAGTGCGCTGGAGGATCGCTGGATCCTGGCATGCGAATTTACCTTGCACAATCGACAATTCTGCAGGGGCATCGTGCGTTTTTGCCTTGAGCCTTTCAGCGCTTGTGAAATCGAGCGCCGCCCGCGCGGCGCATCGCGGATAAATCCGCTCCTACATTTGTTGCAACGTACTGAACATGTTACGCCATGGTCGCTAGCCCTGGCCCATGACTTGACCCTTACAAACTGCTGACAACCATGGCTACACAGGCATGGCCACGTTGCAACAGATGTAGGAGCGGATTTATCCGCGATGCGCCGCGCGGGCGGCGCTCGATCTCGAACCCCCTGAAAAACCATCGCCATGCACCACTAACGGCAAACCATTACTCCAAGCGTAACGAACAGCCCCCCAGCTTGATTGATCCCCCCATCCTGCTCGCCCTAATGTGCCCCCACGACAGCGAACCCGTGGAGTCACCCAATGACCATAACGAAGAATCCACCGCCGCAATGGTCCAGGCGACGCGCCGAGAAGCAGCGCCGCCTGGACCGCGTCCGTCACCTGGCCGACGGAGTGGTGCTGCCCACCGAACGGATCGTCGAAGCCCTGGAACTGCTGATTGCCCCTGGCGACCGCGTGGTGCTCGAAGGCAACAACCAGAAGCAGGCCGACTTCCTCTCGCGCTCGCTGGCCAAGGCCGACCCCGAGCGCCTGCACGACCTGCACATGATCATGCCCAGCGTCAGCCGCGCCGAGCACCTGGACCTGTTCGAACGCGGCATCGCCCGCAAGCTCGACTTCTCGTTTGCCGGCCCGCAAAGCCTGCGTATCGGCCAACTGCTGGAAGACGGCCTGCTCGAAGTCGGCGCCATCCACACTTACATCGAGTTGTACTCGCGGCTGCTGGTCGACCTGATCCCCAATGTCACGCTGGTCGCCGGCTTCATGGCCGACCGTGATGGCAACCTGTACACCGGCCCCAGCACCGAAGACACCCCGGCGCTGGTCGAGCCTGCCGCCTTCAGCGACGGCCTGGTGATCGCCCAGGTCAACCAGCTGGTTGACCGCGTCGACGACCTGCCGCGGGTGGACATTCCGGCGTCCTGGGTCGACTTCGTGGTGGTCGCCGACCAGCCGTTCTACATCGAACCGCTGTTCACCCGTGACCCGCGCCACATCAAACCCGTGCATGTGCTGATGGCGATGATGGCGATCCGCGGCATCTACGAGAAACACCAGGTGCAGTCGCTGAACCACGGCATCGGTTTCAACACTGCCGCCATCGAGCTGATCCTGCCGACCTATGGTGAGTCGCTGGGCCTCAAAGGCAAGATCTGCCGCAACTGGACCCTCAACCCGCACCCGACCCTGATCCCGGCCATCGAGACCGGCTGGGTCCAGAGCGTGCATTGCTTTGGCACCGAGCTGGGCATGGAAGACTACATTGCCCAGCGCCCGGACGTGTTCTTCACGGGCCGCGACGGTTCGCTGCGCTCCAACCGCATGATGTGCCAGCTGGCCGGGCAGTACGCGGTCGACCTGTTCATCGGCGCCACCTTGCAGGTTGATGGCGACGGCCATTCCTCGACCGTCACCCGCGGCCGCCTGGCCGGCTTTGGCGGGGCACCGAACATGGGCCACGACCCGCGTGGCCGGCGCCACGCGACCCCGGCCTGGCTCGACATGACCGTGCCCGAGACCCTGCTCGAACGTGGCCGCAAGCTGGTGGTGCAGATGGTCGAAACCTATCAGGAAGGCGGCAAACCTACCTTCGTCGAAACCCTCGACGCTGTGGACGTGGCAAAGAAAGCCGGCATGCCCCTGGCGCCGGTGATGATCTATGGCGACGACGTCACCCACCTGCTCACTGAAGAAGGCATCGCCTACCTGTACAAGGCGCGCAGCCTGCAAGAGCGCCAGCAGATGATCGCTGCCGTGGCGGGTGTCACGGCCATCGGCCTGCGGCACGACCCCAAGGACACCCTGCGCATGCGCCAGCAAGGCCTGATCGCCTTGCCCGAAGACCTCGGCATTCGCCGCACCGATGCCAACCGCGAGCTGCTTGCCGCGCGCAGCATCGCCGACCTGGTCGAGTGGTCCGGCGGCCTCTACAACCCGCCCGCACGGTTCAGGAGTTGGTAAATGATGGCTTACGCAACCCCTGTAGGAGCGGCTTCAGCCGCGAAGAGGCCAGCCCGGCAAACCCAGCTCTCCCTGGCTGAGCGCCTGGCCGATCTGGCAACCGAAGCCCTGATCGACGAAGCTGACCTGTCTCCCAAACCTGGCTTGGTCGACCGCCGCAGCAGCGGTGCCCACCCCGACATGACGCTGGCCCTGATGCACGCCTCGGCGTTGGCCTTGTGGCCCTGCCTGCGGCAAATGGCCGAGGCTGCGCAGAACCACGGCCAGATCGGCCAGCCCCTGCGCATTGAGTTGGGCCGCATTGGCCGCGAAGGCGAAGCCGCCATGCTTGCCACAACAGGTGGCATCAACACCCACCGCGGCGCCATATGGGCGCTTGGCCTGCTGGTGGCTGCTCAAGCGCTGGATCCACAGGCCGAGCCCATGACCGTGGCGGCGCGTGCCGGTCGTATTGCCCTGATCGACGACCCAGCGGCGCCCCAGCAACCCAGCCACGGCAGTGAAATGCGCCAGCGCTATGGTGCCAGCGGTGCCCGCGAACAAGCCCAGCAAGGTTTCCCCGCGGTGCTCGAACACGGCCTGCCGCAACTGCGCCGCAGCCGCGTCAACGGTGCCGGCGAAAGCCAGGCTCGGCTGGACGCCTTGTTGGCGATCATGGCCGCGCTCAGCGACACCTGCGTGCTCTGGCGCGCCGGCCCGCAAGGCCTGCAAACCCTGCAAGCGGGCGCCCGTGCGGTGCTCGATGCTGGTGGCTGCGCCACCTTGGACGGCCGCCGCCAGTTACGCCAGCTGGATACGCAACTGCTGCAACTGAACGCCTCACCGGGCGGCGCTGCCGATCTGCTGGCCGCCTGCCTGTTCCTCGACAAAGCCGGGAGCCTGTGAAATGGAAACCCTGAACTTTCAATTCCCCGCCGCCGAGCCTGGCCGTGGCCGCACCTTGGTCGGCTGCGTCAGCTCCGGCGACCTGGAAGTGCTGATCGAGCCCGGCAGCGCCGGCCGTCTGGACATCCAGGTGGTCACCTCGGTAAACGGCAGCAGCGCACGCTGGCAGCAGTTGTTCCAACGCCTGTTCGATGGCCGCACGCTACCTGCCGTGAAGATCGACATCCACGACTTCGGCGCCACCCCCGGGGTCGTGCGCCTGCGCCTGGAGCAAGGTTTGGAGGAGATTGCCCATGACTGACACCGCCCGCCTGCTGCAAAGCCGCAGCTTCGTCGAACTCGGCGCCCGCCAGCGTGCCCGCGCCTTGCTCGACGCTGGCAGCTTCCGCGAACTGCTCGGCCCGTTCGACCGCCTGATGTCGCCGTGGCTGCCGCGTCAAGGCATCGTGCCCCAGGCCGATGACGGCGTGGTCATCGCCAAGGGCCTGCTGAATGGCCGCCATACCGTAATCGCCGCCATCGAAGGCGCGTTCCAGGGTGGCAGCATGGGTGAAGTGGGCGGTGCCAAGATCGCCGGTGCCCTGGAACTGGCCATCGAGGACAACCGCAACGGTCTCCCCACCTGCGCGGTGCTGCTGCTGGAAACCGGTGGTGTGCGCCTGCAAGAGGCCAATCTTGGCCTGGCGGCTATTGCCGAAATCCAGGCAGCGATCGTCGAGCTTTGCGCTTATCAACCGGTGATCGGCCTGATCGCAGGCTCGGTCGGCTGCTTTGGCGGCATGTCCATCGCGGCCGGGCTGTGCAGCCACTTGCTGGTCACCCGCGAAGCACGCCTGGGCCTCAATGGCCCGCAAGTGATCGAGCAGGAGGCCGGTATCGCCGAGTACGACGCCAAGGACCGCCCGTTCATCTGGAGCCTTACCGGTGGCGAACAACGCTACGCCAGCGGCCTGGTGGATGCCTATGTGGCGGACGACGTCGACAGCATCCGCGAGCAATTGCTGCAACTGCTGGCCACGCCACCCTCCAACCGCGCCGGCCGCCATGCCTGGTTCCTGGAGCGCCTGGCCAGCCTGGGCGCCGATTGCCCGCAACTGGACGCCGCCGCCGTGCGTGCACTCTATCAAGGAGAAGCTCAATGAACCGTGCCTTGAACTGGCTGCCGGGCCTGGCCGGTGGCGAACCACTGGCGGGCTATCCTGCCTCGCTGCAGGTGGTCGATGGCGAACTGGATAACCGCCTGGCACGTTTCATTGCCGTGGTACCGGACGCGCACAACCCGTTCCCACGGGCACGCACTGGCGAAGTCGGCCTGCTTGAAGGCTGGGGCCTGGCCAAGGCCGTGAGCGATGCGCTCGCGCTGGACCGCGAAGGCGAGAAGCGGGCCATCGTCGCGATCATCGATGTGCCGAGCCAGGCTTACGGCCGCCGTGAAGAAGCCCTGGGTATCCACCAGGCACTGGCCGGCGCCGTGCAGGCCTACGCTCAGGCACGGCTGGCAGGGCACCCGGTGATCGGCCTGTTGGTCGGCAAAGCCATGTCCGGCGCCTTCCTGGCCCACGGCTACCAGGCGCAGCGGCTGATCGCCCTGGATGACAGCGGGGTGATGGTACATGCCATGGGCAAGGCGGCGGCCGCGCGCATTACCCTGCGCAGTGTCGAACAGCTGGAGGCGCTGGCCGCCGAGGTGCCGCCGATGGCCTATGACCTCGCCAGCTATGCGTCACTGGGTTTGCTGTGGCGGCGCCTGCAGGTCGAGAGCGCCGACGCGCCAAGTGCCGCCGATATCGCACAGGTACGCGCCTGCCTGGCCGAGGCTGTACGTGATATTGGCCATTCGACTGACCTGAAATCGCGGCTGGACGGTAAAAACCGCAGTGCCTCCCATGACGTACGTGCCCGCTTGCGCAGCCAGTGGCAGGAGGCTTGAGATGAGCTTGCCGCAGCCACATGACCTGCTCTGGGGCATGCCGCTGGCCGACTTGCCTGCCGATGCGCCTGCCTGGGCCGTGCAGGCTCTGGCCGCCGGGCAGCCGGTGGTGGTACGGCGTGCCGAATGCGCCTGTGGCTGGGTGGCAGTGGGCGTGCGGGGGCAGGGGCGGGAACAGCGCCTGGGTGCGCTGATGCGCTTGAGCGATGTGCAGCGGCAACTGCGCCCAGAGGCACTGCGCTGGGCGGGTGAAAGCCCCTGGCCAGCCATGCAGGCGCTGGCCTCGGTGACGCCCGTGCTCGATGCCTGCGGGCTGGCCTGGGGGCCGACGGGAGGTGTGGCTTACCAGTTGGCCACCGGCTGCACTGTCGTGCATGGCGCCAGTGACCTCGACCTGCTGGTGCGCACGCCACAATTCATGACGCGGGCCAAGGCAAAGGAGCTGCTGGACATCCTCGATTGCGGCCCGTGCCGGATCGATGTGCAACTGGAAACGGCTGCAGGTGCCGTGGCCCTGCGTGAGTGGGCGGGGGGGGCGCGCCGGGTCCTGCTCAAATCAGCCCATGGCGCACGCCTGGTAGCGGAACCGTGGCACGCGCTGGAGTGTGCAGCGTGAGCAGTCTGTTCGCCTTCCCAGGCCAGGGCGCGCAACAGCCAGGCCTGTTGCAGCGCCTGCCTGAGGGTGCCTCGCTGCTGCTGGAAGAGGCCAGTGATGTGCTGGGCGAGCAGGTATTGGCGCTGGACAGCACTCAGGCGTTGCAATCGACCCGTGCCGTGCAGCTCTGCCTACTGCTGGCCGGGGTGGCTTGGGCACGCTGGCTGCTGCAGCGCAGCCCGGCACCGGAGTATGTTGCCGGGTTGTCGATCGGTGCTTATCCCGCCGCCGTGACGGCCGGCGCCCTGGCGTTCGCTGATGCAGTGCGGCTGGTGGCGCTGCGTGGCGAGCTGATGCAGCGTGCCTATCCGCAGGGCTACGGCATGACCGCCCTCAGCGGCCTTGACGTGAGCAGTGTCGAACACTTGCTGGCTGAAGTGGGCGGTGAGGTGTATTTGGCCAACCTCAACAGCGACAACCAGATCGTCATCGCCGGCAGCGATACGGCCATGGCCGAAGTCGCCGCCAGGGCTCGCGCTCGCGGCCAGGGCGTTGCCAGGCGCCTGGCGGTAAGCGTGCCATCCCACTGCACGTTGCTCGACGGCCCGGCCCGCGAACTGGCGGCTGCCTTTGCCGGTGTCGAGCTGCGCCGCCCACGCATTACCTACCTCAGTGGCAGCAGTGCGCGGCCGATATTCGACCCACAACGCCTGCGCGAAGACCTGGCCGGCAACATGGCGCGGCTGGTCGACTGGCGTGCTACGTTGCGCAACGCCTATGAACGCGGCGTGCGTCTGCACCTGGAAATGCCGCCGGGCAGCGTGCTCAGCGGCCTGGCCCGTCCCGTGTTCGAACAGGGCAGGGTGCTGGCCCTCGAAGCCACCCGCTGGGACACCGTCGACGCACTGTTGCGTCAGGAGGTGGCCGACAACCGATGACGGCGCTGCAACTCGAAGAACAACAACAAGCAACTTCGACTCAAGCTGAGGACAACAACAATGATCATCTATGGTGTGGCTCTGCTGGCGGTATGCACGCTGGCCGGCGTAATCGTCGGCGACTTCCTGGGCGTGCTGCTGGGCGTCAAATCCAATGTGGGCGGGGTTGGCATTGCCATGATCCTGCTGATCTGCGCACGGCTGTACATGCACCGCAATGGCGGCATGAGCAAGGAATGCGAGTTCGGCGTCGGCTTCTGGGGCGCGATGTACATCCCGGTGGTGGTGGCCATGGCCGCCCAGCAGAACGTGGTCACCGCCCTGCACGGTGGGCCGGTGGCACTGCTGGCGGCCATCGGTGCGGTGCTGGTGTGCGGGCTGACCATTGCCGTGATCAGCCGCAGCCATCGCGGCGAGCCGTTGCCGGCGCCTGAGGCGCCTGAAGTCGCCACTGCGCAGGTTGCCCCTGCAGGAGGGCGCTGATCATGTGGCCGATCATTGACAATGCCCTGGAACACAACGGCCTGATCACCGCCTTCGCGCTGGTCGGCGGGATCATGTGGTTGTCGGTGTTGCTGTCGAAGTACCTGACGTTTGGTCGGGTGCACGGCTCGGCGATCGCCATCGTCATCGGCCTGGTGCTGGCCTGGGTCGGCGGTACCGTGACTGGCGGGCAAAAAGGGCTGGCCGACATGGCGCTGTTCTCCGGCATCGGCTTGATGGGCGGGGCCATGCTGCGCGACTTCGCCATCGTCGCAACGGCCTTCGAGGTGCAGGCCACCGAAGCACGTAAGGCCGGGTTGATTGGGGCGGTATCGTTGCTGCTGGGCACGGTGCTGCCGTTCATCGTCGGTTGCGCGGTGGCCTATGCCTTCGGCTACCGCGATGCGGTGAGTATGACCACCATCGGCGCCGGGGCAGTGACGTATATCGTCGGGCCGGTGACCGGGGCTGCGCTTGGGGCGAGCTCGGATGTGGTGGCGCTGTCGATTGCCACCGGGTTGATCAAGGCGATTCTGGTGATGGTGTTCACGCCGGTTTCGGCGCGGTTGCTGGCGCTGGACAACCCGCGTTCGGCCATGGTGTTTGGTGGGTTGGCGGGGACTGTGTCGGGCGTGACGGCAGGACTGGCGGCGACCGATCGGCGGCTGGTGCCCTATGGTGCGCTGACGGCCACCTTCCATACCGGGCTTGGGTGCTTGATGGGGCCTTCGATTCTGTATTTCTGCGTCAGAGGGTTGGTGGGCTGAGATCCTGGGGCCGCAAAGCGGCCCCAGCAATCTGGCTCAATTGGCCCGGCTATACATCCGGCACTCTGCCAACAAGGCCAACAAATTCGGCTCGCGCTCCCGGGCCTTGAGAAACACCACCCCGATATGCTGCTGCAACCGATACCGTGCCTGCAGTGCTATCAACTTCACGCGGTTCTCGTACACCGCCGCGATCCGCCCCGGCAGTAGGGCAAACCCCACTCCCGAGCTGACCATGCTCAGTAGCGTGAAGATGTCGTTCACCTGCATCGCCACCTTCGGCTCGAACCCCGCCTGCTGGAACACCCGTGCACCGTCGCGGTGGGTGGCAAAGCCCTGGGTCAGGGTGATGAAGGTGGAGTCGGCGAGGTCCGCCAGGTCCACTTCCTGCTGCTCGGCGAACGGTGAATCGGTGGGCACGGCGAGGAAGATGTCGTCTGAGAACAGCGGCAGCTGTTCGCAAGCCGGGTCTGCCGCGCTTTCATCCAGTGATACCAGAATGGCTTCGAGCTCATGGTTCTTAAGGCGTTGCAACAGGTCGACGTTGGAGCCGAGCGTCAGGTCGATGTTGAGTTCGCTGCGCCGCAGCTTCAGGCCCATCACCAGCTTGGGCACGGTCTTGACGGTCAGCGAATACAGCGCGCCGAGGCGAAAGCGCTCGGCATAGAAACCGCCGGCCTCGCGGGTCTGGCGCACCATCTGCTCGGCGTCCTGGATCAGCTGGCGGGCTTTCTTTTCCAGCACGTAGGCGCTTTCCAGCGGGATCAGCTGGCGGCCTTCGTGCTTGAAAAGCGGGCAGCGCAGGGCGCTTTCCAGTGAGTGGATGGCGCGGTGCACGCTGACTGCACTGGTGGACAGTTCGGCGGCGGCGCGGCCGAGGTTGCCGCTGCGCATGAAAGCGAGGAAGGTCTCGAGCTTTTTCAGGGTCAGTTCTTCGTCGATCAGCATGCGCGTGGCCCAGCGGCAAGGGAGGCGCTGATCATGCCACAGCAACGTGCCTCATGGCGGCGGCAGGTTGTTTGCCAGCAAGCGTGCCCGGCGCAGTTGCGCAAGGTTGCGCGAGCCGGTGCAGAAGCAGGCGATGCGCAACTGGACCAGGAGAATATCGAAATGCTCCACCACGGCCTGGGTGGAGATCATGGCTGCATTCAGTACGTTAGCGGCCTGGCCTACCAGGTCGGCGCCGAGGCGGATGGCCTTGGCGGCATCGACGCCGTTGGCCACACCGCCGGAGGCGATCAGGCCGATTTCCGGCACGGCGCGGCGTACGGCGAGCAGGCATTGTGCGGTCGGGATGCCCCAGTCGGCAAACGCCAGGGCGATCTCGCGCTCTGCGGCGTTGCCGGCGCGTTCGGCTTCCACCGCTGCCCAGCTGGTGCCGCCAGCGCCGGCCACGTCGATCATGGCGACGCCAGCATCGCAAAGCATGCGCGCCACGCTGGGTGATATGCCTGCACCGACTTCCTTGACGATCACCGGCGCCGGCAACTGGGTGGTCAGGGTTTCGATGCGTTTGAGCACGCCGCGCCAGTCACGGTCGCCTTCTGGCTGTACGGCTTCCTGCAGTGGGTTGAGGTGGATGATCAGGGCATTGGCTTGCAGGGTGTCGACGGCACGACGCGCCAGGTCCAGGCCATCTGCCTCTCGCAACTGGGCGGCACCGAGATTGGCCAGTAGCGGCACATCCGGTGCCAGGCGTCGCAGCTCGCTGGTCAGGCCTTGGTCGTGGCCACTGCGCAGGCTGACGCGTTGCGAACCCACACCCATGGCGATGCCGAGTGCCTGGGCAGCTTCAGCGAGATGCTGGTTGATGAAGCGTGCGCGTTCGGCGCCACCGGTCATCGAGCTGATAAGCAGCGGGGCGAGCAGGGCGCGGCCGAACAGCTCGGTGCTCAGGTCGATATCGTCCAGGGCCATTTCCGGTAACGCGCAGTGTTCGAAGCGCAGTGCCGACCAGCCTGGGTCGACGCCGTGGGCGCTATTGCTGGTGGCCAGAACGATATCCAGATGATCGTCCTTGCGTTGACTCAGCGGGTTTTTCTTCATGCCGGCTCCGTTTCGAGGGGGCAGCAGTTGTACAGCGTGGGTTGTCTCGTATAGATAAGCTGAAAATCGGTACCACATCAGGCAGCAGCGGGTGCTGGCGGTTCATTCGGCGGTTGGAGTGGGGGCGCAAAGGTGTACGCGTAGAGGCTGGCAGGTGTTCGCCGAGCGTGTTGCAGCGCCTATGCGATCGAGCGCCGCCCGCGCGGCGCATCGCGGATGAATTCGCTCCTACGTCTGTTTCGGGCCAGTCATTCCTGCACCATTGGTGCGCGCCCTCTTGGCAAATGGCTGGAGACCAATAGGGTGGCGGCAGCGATATCTCCGATATCGAATGAAACAAACAAGGCCGACGGCGGTGACCTCACAGAAGCGTCTGGCCCGAAACAGACGTAGGAGCGGATTCATCCGCGATGCGCCGCGCGGGCGGCGCTCGATCGCATAGGCGCTGCAACGCTTTGGGCAACCACCTGCCCGCCAACAGTTGACCACCCGCCACCCCCCGCGTAGCCTTGCGACTTCGAGGTTCTTCGGCCATGCCGAAGCTAAGACGGGAACGCGGTACAAGCCGCGGCTGCCCCCGCAACTGTAAGCACCGACAATGGATCGACACAGCCACTGCGCCAACGTGCGGGAAGGCGTCATCCCCCTGGTTTCTTCCCTGAGAAGAACTGGAACGGTGCAAGCCAGGAGACCTGCCTCGAGACGATTTCGACTTTCAACCGGGCGGGGTGATCCGGTGGCGAACGAGCCCGGCCGGCCTGGCCCGCGGCTTTCGTCCCGTGTGCCCGCGCCAACTTGCCAAGGGCAACGCGACATGAAAACACTGGCCAAGCTCCCCGTCACCATCGTTACCGGCTTCCTCGGCTCGGGCAAGACCACCTTGCTGCGCCACATGCTCGACAACGCCCACGGCCGCCGCATCGCGGTCATCGTCAACGAATTCGGCGAGCTTGGCATCGACGGCGAAATCCTCAAGCAATGCAGCATCGGTTGCACCGAGGAAGAAGCCAGCGGCCGCGTCTATGAACTGGCCAACGGCTGCCTGTGCTGCACCGTGCAGGAAGAATTCTTCCCGGTAATGCGCGAACTGGTCGCACGCCGCGGCGACCTTGGTCACATCCTTATCGAAACCAGCGGCCTGGCACTGCCCAAGCCACTGGTGCAAGCCTTCCAGTGGCCGGAAATCCGTAACGCCTGCACCGTTGACGCGGTCATTACCGTGGTCGACAGCCCAGCCGTGGCCGCCGGCACTTTCGCCGCCTACCCAGAACAGGTCGACGCGCAACGCAAGCTCGACCCCAACCTGGACCACGAATCGCCGCTGCACGAACTGTTTGCCGATCAGCTGGCCAGCGCCGACCTGGTGGTGCTGAACAAGGCCGACCTGATCGACGCCGAAGGCCTGGCCAAGGTCCGTGCCGAAGTGGCTGAGGAGTTGCCGCCAGCGGTCAAGGTGATCGAAGCCAGCAGCGGCCGGCTGCCGCTGGACGTGCTGCTGGGCGTGGGCGCAGAGTCCGAGGTGCACATTGATGGCCGCCGCACCCACCACGACTCCCACCATGACGGCGACGATCATGACGATCATGACCACGACGCCTTCGACTCGATCTCCATCGACCTGCCCGAAGCTGACGAAAGCCTGCTGCTCGATGCCCTGACCCAGCTGGTAGTGGAGTTCGGCATCCTGCGCGCCAAGGGCTTCGCGGCGATCCCTGGCAAACCGATGCGCCTGTTGGTACAGGGCGTGGGCACCCGTTTCGACAAACACTTCGACCGCGCCTGGCGCGCCGACGAGCCACGCATCACCCGCCTGGTGCTGATTGGCCAGGACCTCGATGCCGTGCAACTGGAAGCGCGCCTGCGCCAGGCCCTGGGCGCCTGACCCATGCACCTGCTGCGGACCCAGCCCGGCGGCTTCGTGCCGGACGACAGCATTGCCGACCTCGGCCAGACACCCGCCGAGCTGGTGATTCTCTGCAGCGGCGACTCGCACCTGGCATTGCTCGCCGAAACCGCCGAGCAACTGCCGGACGATTTCCCCAGCCTGCGCCTGGCCAACCCGATGCAGGTGCAGAACCATGCCTCGGTCGACCTGTATGTCGACGAGGTACTGCGCCATGCCAAGGTGATCCTGGTGTCGCTGCACGGCGGCGTCGGCTACTGGCGCTATGGCGTCGAGCAGCTGGTCGAACTGGCGGCAAGGGGCGTGCAACTGATCCTGGTGCCCGGCGATGACCGCCCGGACCCGGAGTTGACCGGCTTGGGCACGGTCATCGGCGAGCCGGCCGAGCGCCTCTGGCACTACCTGCGCCAAGGCGGCAAAAGCAATGCCGTGAACCTGTTCAAATGCCTGGCCAACCAGTGGCTGGGGCGTGATTACCGTTGGGACGAACCGCAGCCTTTGCCGCGGACTTCGGTGTACCACCCGGGCAAACCTGGCGCGTTGCTTGAAGACTGGTACAGCCAGTGGAACGCCGAATACCCGGTGGCCCCGTTGCTGTTTTATCGCTCGCACCTGCAGGCCGCCAACACTGCGTTCATCGATGTGTTCTGCGAGCGCTTGCAGGCGGCCGGCCTTAACCCACTGCCCATCGCGGTGGCCAGCCTCAAGGAAAGTGCCTGCCTGGAGCAGGTCGAAGCCTGGCTGGACGAAGTAGGCGCCGAGGTGTTGATCAACACCACAGGTTTTGCCTTGTCCAGCCCGGAGCGCCCCAACCTGCGGCCGTTCCGTCGAGATATCCCGGTGTTGCAGGCCATTTGCGCGCAGGACAACCAACCCGGTTGGGAAGCCAGCGAGCAGGGCCTCGGTGCCCGCGACCTGGCCATGCACATCGCCTTGCCGGAACTGGACGGGCGCATCATCACCCGCCCAGTGAGTTTCAAGGACATGGCCTGGCGCAGCGAGCGCAGCCAGTCCGACGTGGTCTGTTACCGCGCTCACCCCGAACGCATGGACTTCGTCGCCGAACTGGCGCGCCGCTGGGTCGAACTGGCGCGCCTGCCCAATGGGCAAAAGCGTGTAGCCCTGGTGCTGGCCAACTACCCGACCCGCGATGGCCGCATTGGCAACGGCGTTGGCCTGGACACCCCGGCTGCTGCCCTGAACATTCTTCAGGCACTGCAGGCCGAGGGCTATCCGCTGGCCGCGCTGCCTGCTAGCGGCACGCAATTGATTCATCAGTTGCTTGGCGGGGTCACCAACGATCTTGAGCACCTCGACCAGCGTCCCTGCGCCCAGAGCCTGAGCCTGGCGGACTACCAGGCGGCGTTCGAACGCTTGCCCGAGGCCAACCGCCAAGCTGTGCTGGAGCGTTGGGGGCCGCCCGAACAGGACCCGATGTACCGCCAAGGCCGCCTGATGGTGGCCGGGCTGCGCTTTGGCCTGACCTTCGTCGGCATCCAGCCTGCGCGTGGCTATCAGGTCGACCCCAGCGCGGTGTACCACGACCCCGACCTGGTGCCGCCGCATGGCTACCTGGCGTTTCACTTCTGGCTGCGCCATGCCTTTGCCGCCGATGCCGTCATCCACGTCGGCAAGCACGGCAACCTGGAGTGGCTGCCTGGCAAGGGCGTCGGCCTGTCCGCGCAATGCTGGCCTGACGCGCTGCTCGGCCCGCTGCCGAATATCTACCCGTTCATCGTCAACGACCCAGGCGAAGGCGCCCAGGCCAAGCGCCGAACCCAGGCGGTGATCATCGATCACCTGATGCCGCCGCTGACCCGCGCCGAAACCTATGGCCCCCTGCGTCATCTGGAACAGCTGGCGGACGAATTCTACGAAGCCCAGCTGCTTGACCCGCGCCGTGCACGTGAACTGCAACGCGACATTCTCGAGCTGGTCAAGGCCAACCACATCGACCGTGAGTTGCAGCTCGAAGGCCAGCTGGACGATGCTGCGGTGTGGCTGCCACGCCTGGACACTTACCTGTGCGATCTCAAGGAATCGCAGATTCGCGATGGCCTGCATGTATTTGGCCAGTCGCCGCAGGCACGACTGCGCATCGATACCCTGCTGGCCTTGCTGCGGGTGGAGCGCGGCGATGGCCGCGGTGGCAACGCGAGCTTGTTGCGCACCCTGGCCAAGGCACTGGCGCTGGGCTTCGATCCCCTCGATTGCGACCTCGGCGAGGCCTGGTCAGGCCCGCGTCCGGCGCTGCTGCAGGCGGTGGACGAAGGTGCCTGGCGCACCTGTGGCGATACCCGCGAGCGCCTTGAGTTGTTGGCACTGCGCATCATCGAACAGGCACTTCAGGGGCGTGTGCCGTTGCCCGGCGCGCCCGAATGGCAGCCGGTGCACGACGTGATAAAAGCCCTGCGCGAGCAGGTCGCACCGGACCTGGATGCGTGCGGCGCTGCAGAAATCAATGGCCTGCTTGCTGCGCTGGCCGGGCGTTTCGTGCCGGCCGGCCCCAGCGGGGCACCCAGCCGTGGGCGCCTGGATGTGTTGCCCACCGGGCGCAACTTCTACACCGTGGATGTGCGCAACCTGCCGACCACCACGGCCTGGCGCCTGGGCTTCGCCTCGGCCAACCTGATCCTTGAACGCCACCTGCAGGACCACGGCGACCATCTGCGCCAGCTGGGCCTGTCGGTGTGGGGCACAGCGACCATGCGCACGGGGGGCGACGACATTGCCCAGGCCATGGCATTGATGGGCGTGCGCCCGGTGTGGGCGACCGGCAGTCAGCGTGTCGACGACTTCGAGATCCTGCCGTTGAGCCTGCTCGATCGCCCGCGAGTGGACGTGACACTGCGTGTATCGGGCTTCTTCCGCGATGCCTTCGGCAACCTGATCCGCCTGTTCGATGCCGCAGTGCAGGCGGTGGCGGCACTGGACGAGCCCGACGACCTCAACCCCTTGGCCGCCCGGGTGCGTAACGAACGCGCCAGCTTGCAGGCACAGGGCGTGGATGCCGATCAGGCGGCGCGTCAGGCCGGCTGGCGGGTGTTCGGGGCCAAACCTGGCGCCTACGGTGCCGGCGTGCAGAACGCCATCGATGGCCGCCTGTGGCACAACCGCGACGACCTTGCCGAGGTGTACCTCAACCACGGTGGCTACGCCTACGGTGCCAGCGATGAAGGTACCCCGGCACGCGCCCAGTTCGCCCGGCGCCTGGGCCAGGTGCAGGCGGTGCTGCAGAATCAGGACAACCACGAGCACGACCTGCTCGATTCCAACGATTACTATCAGTTCCAGGGCGGTATGCTGGCGGCTTCGGAGACCTTGTCCGGTGCCGCGGTGGCCAGCTACCACGGCGACCACAGCCAGGTCGACCGGCCGCGGATCCGCACCTTGAAGGAAGAGCTGAACCGCGTGATACGTGCCCGTGCCCTGAACCCGAAATGGATCGACGGGGCGAAACGCCACGGCTACAAGGGGGCGTTCGAGTTGGCCGCGACTGTCGACAACCTGTTCGCCTTCGATGCCACCACGCACCTGATCGACGACCATCATTACCAGTCGCTGGCCGATGCCTATGTGCTCGACCCAGCGACCCGCGACTTCATGCGCGAGCACAATCCCGAGGCCCTGCGCGACCTCACCGAACGCTTGCTGGAAGCCCAGCAGCGCGGGCTCTGGGAAGCCCCCGGTGACTACCGCGAGGCGCTTGAGGAGCAGTTGCTCGACGGCGAGGAACAGGCTTGAAATGAGTGAACCCGTACAATTTCCGCTGGCTGCCGTGGTCGGTGCCGAGGACCTCAAGCTGGCCCTGTGCCTGACCGCCATCGACCCGAAGATCGGTGGCGTGCTCATCGAGGGCCCGCGCGGCATGGCCAAGAGCACCCTGGCGCGCGGCCTGGCCGACCTGCTGGGCGAGGGCCCGTTCGTGACGTTGCCGCTGGGGGCCAGTGAAGAGCGCCTGGTCGGCACGCTGGACCTGGATGCCGCACTCGGCCAGGGCAAGGCGCAGTTTTCCCCCGGAGTGCTGGCCCACGCCGACGGCGGCGTGCTGTATGTCGATGAAGTCAACCTGCTGCCAGACACCCTGGTCGACCTGCTGCTGGATGTGGCCGCCAGTGGCACCAACCGCATCGAGCGTGACGGCATTTCCCATCGACACAGTGCCCGTTTCGTCCTGATCGGCACCATGAACCCCGAAGAAGGCGAGTTGCGCCCGCAGTTGCTCGACCGCTTTGGCCTGAATGTAGTGCTTGAAGGCCTGCCGGCTCCGCAGGCTCGTCAGCAGATCATTCGCCGACGGCTGGCCTTCGATAGCGACCCACAGGCGTTCTGTGAACAGTGGGCCAGCGCCCAGGAGCAGCTGCGAGAGCGCTGCCACGCTGCGCGTCAGGGCCTGACAGCAATCGCACTGGACGATCAGGCCCTGGCCTGGATCACTGAGCGTTGCTTTGCTGCCGGTGTCGATGGTTTGCGTGCCGACCTGGTCTGGCTACGCGCCGCCCGAGCCCATTGTGCCTGGCGCGGTGGGCAGGCGATCGAAGAAGGCGATGTCGACGCCGTGGCAGAGTTCGCCTTGCGCCATCGCCGGCGTACGGCGCCTGAGGCGCCGGCCACTGCGCCGCCTGGCGCGGCTGATGGCCGCGACAGCCAGGGCGAGGGCGGGCAGGGCGACTGGGGCGCGCTGCCTGCGCAGCCTGTGAGCAGTGGCGCGCGGCGAGAGGTACCAAACTGGGCAAAAAAGCCCTGAGCATCCGCCAGCCTGTCTTGAGGGTGGCGGATGCCATGCCCCGTGCCGGAAAACTGGCGGGTGCCAGCCGTGGCCGCGCCCGTGCGGCCTCCACTGGCCGGGTGGCATGGCTGCCGACTTTGCTCAAAGGGCGCCCCACGTTGCGCCAGGACCTTTGCTGGCAACAGCGCCAGGCCCAGGCCAATGAGTTGTGGCTGGTGATCGTCGACGCCTCGGCGTCGACGCGGCGCAATCAGGCCTTGGCGCAGTGCAAGGGCTTGCTGGCCGAGCTATTCGACCAGGCCTATCGGCAACGCGCCCGTCTTGCCCTGCTGACCGCCAGCGGTGGCGCACCGCAATGGCAGCGTCACGGGCTCAAGGCATCGGCAAGCCTGCAGCCTTGGTTGCAGGCCTTGGGCGCTGGCGGCGGCACACCTTTGATCGCAGCGCTTGAACAGGCGCGGCGCTGGCTGCAGGCCCGGCAAAAAGCCCATCCTCACGAGTTGCAGCGTTGCCTGGTGTTTACCGATGGTCGCCTGCAACGTTGGCACGCCGTGCAACCCATGCCCTGTGCCACCGTTCTGGTAGACATGGAATTGGCGCCAGTGCGCCTGGGGCGAGCACAACAGTTGGCCACGGAGCTACAGGCCGAGTATCAGCATCTTGAGCAATTCAAGGTCAAGAAGTAAGGGCGGCGGGAAGTGCTGGCGCGACACTTTGTCGCAATAAGAAAGTTGCCTGGCAACGCCATTGCAAAGTTATGCAAGTGCGTGCCTGGCACACACTTGCAGGGAAGCTGCACTATTACTTCGGCATCGACCAAGGCTGCAGGTCATACCCTTTCTGGCACAGTTCGGCACGCACTTCCTCGATCAGGCTGGCCCATTGCGCAGGGTCCGAATAGATACGCGACGACACTTGCTTGCTGCCAATACGGGTGCTGGTCCGGTCGATGACCGCCAGGCTCAGTTCGCCGGTGCCGTTGGGCGCATCCCAGGCCACACACTGGAAGGGCTCGAAAGCGTGGTCGGCAATCAGCAGTGCTTCGTTGACACGGAGCGGGGCATTCATGGTTCGGTCTCTCTATGGTCCCAAACATCGAAATAAGGTCCGCGTAACTGCTACGTCGCTTCAAGTCTTATCGCGATCCGCAGCGCGGGGTTATTCGTACTGATGCTCCAAGTTAGGGGTGGAGTCACACAGATAATGTAAATTTTTTGCGGGTTACAGATTTTTTGTTTCCCTGCGCCGCCTGTGACGCCATTAAATCTGGAAAATTCCCGAGCGGGTTCGGGCGGATACAACCCGGCAGACAGACGGTCGTGAGCAGCGTCAAGTTCGTTGCTACTGTTAATTCGGCGCCGCAACTTGCTGTTTTCACGTAAAAAACCAACAATTGGCGCCAAGGAACGGTCATGCACGAGACTGCCGCTCTTCGTCGCTTGCTCATCGTCGACCCCTGCGATGATTGCCACCGTCTGTTACCCGGCCTGGAGAGTGCGGGCTGGGAAGTTCACAGCTGTAGCCTGGACCTGGCCCTGGAGCACCGATGCGATATAGGCCTGTTGCGCCTGCAGGCATCCCACCTGCGGCATCCGGACGCGGTCAAGGACATGATCAAGCGCAGCAATACCGAGTGGATCGCCGTGCTCAATGCCGAGCAGTTGCGCATGCAGAATGTCGGTGACTTTGTCTGCGAGTGGTTTTTCGACTTTCATACCTTGCCGTTCGACTTTTCCCGCGTGCTGGTGACGCTTGGGCGGGCTTTTGGTATGGCCCGCCTGCGCGGCAAGGGCGCGGTGAGGGTAGATGGGCTGGAACACGAACTGCTGGGTGACAGCCGCCCGATCCTGGAATTGCGTAAATTGCTCGGCAAACTGGCACCGACCGAGTCCCCGGTGCTCATCCGTGGTGAGAGCGGTACGGGCAAGGAGTTGGTAGCGCGCACGTTGCACCGGCAATCACAGCGCAGCGAAATGCCGTTCGTCGCCATCAATTGTGGGGCGATACCTGAAAACCTGATCCAGTCCGAGCTGTTTGGTCATGAGAAAGGTGCCTTTACCGGGGCCCACCAGCGCAAGGTCGGGCGTATCGAGGCGGCTCATGGAGGGACCTTGTTCCTCGACGAAATTGGCGACCTGCCCCTGGAGTTGCAGGCTAACTTGCTGCGTTTCCTGCAAGAAAAGCACATTGAGCGGGTGGGTGGGAGCCAGCCGATACCGGTCGACGTGCGGGTACTGGCGGCAACCCATATGGACCTGGAGAAGGCCATTGAGCATGGGCGTTTCCGTGAAGATCTGTACTACCGGCTCAACGTGCTGCAGGTAATCACTGCGCCACTGCGTGACCGGCATGGCGACCTGTCGATGTTGGCCAACCACTTTTCGCATTTTTATAGCCTGGAAACAGGCCGCAGACCGCGGTCATTCAGTGATAACGCGCTGGCAGCGATGGGGCGCCACAACTGGCCTGGCAATGTGCGTGAGCTGGCCAACCGGGTAAGGCGCGGGCTGGTGCTGGCCGAAGGGCGCCAGATCGAGGCCCAGGACCTTGGCCTGCAGGGCCTGGAGCAGGAAGAACAGCCGCTGGGCACCCTGGAAGACTACAAGCACAGGGCCGAACGCCAGGCGCTGTGCGATGTATTGGGCCGGCACAGCAACAACATGAGCATTGCCGCGAAGGTGCTTGGGGTATCGCGGCCGACGTTCTACCGGCTGCTGCACAAGCACCAGATTCGCTGATCAGCTGGATTGGACGATATGCCCGTCGGACAAGTCTTCCAGCGGTTCTTCTTCGCCGGGTAGTGCGGTAATCACGCTGAAATCACTGACCTCGACTTCGCCGCCGCCATAACCGAGCAGGTGGAAGGAAAACGCCTTGCGCATGGTCGGGTTATCAAAGCCGAATTCCATTTCCAGCGGTTTGTCGGCTGTTACCTGGATCTCCTCGGGCAACCCCAGTGGCACATCCTGCTCCAGCTCCTTGGCCTTGAGCTGGATATAGGCGGCGTGCTGCGGGTCCAGCGCACGCACCTTGACCCGTACACGCGTGTGCGAGCCCTCGGGCATTTCCAGGTACTGCGCGCCGATCAGGTTGTCGGCCCAGTCGTCGCGGATGCGTGCCTGCAATTGGATGGCGGACGGGCCGCCGAACTGATAGCGCAGGTTGAGCGGGGTTTGCAGCAGGGACTGGTCGAGCACGCCGGCCAGTGCGCCGATCTGAGCGCCGAGGTTGCTGTCGCCGGTGCCGAGGTACCGGGCCTGGTCGGCGATGAAGCCTGGGCTGTCGTAGCGGCGGCAGCGCTGCTGGAAATCGCATTCGGTATAGACGCCCTTGCCATCGTGGTAGCGCAGCATGCCGTTGGTGTAGGAAATCATCTCACGGCCGCTGTCGTAATCGCGGTACAGCGAGCGCCCGCCGAGCGCGACCGGGATTGGCAGGGCAAAGTAGTCGAGCAGGGAGGTGGCCAGGTCGATGTGGCCGTAGGTCCCGTGCTTGATGCGTGGCAGTTGTGCCTGCTCCGGTGCCAGGGTCAGGTTGAAACCCCAGGACGAGGCCAGGCGCACGCCATCGATACCGTGGGATTCATCCGAGGTCACCACCACAAGTGTGTCCTTGAGCACGCCCTGGCGTTCGAGGTTGTCGAGGAACGCGCCGATCGCATCATCCAGGTAGGCGACCGCCGCTTGCTTGGCGGTGTCGTAACGCTGCAGGTAGTCATCCGGGGCGGAGTAGGGCTGGTGGGTGCCCACGGTCAGCAAGGTGAGCATCCAGGGGCGGTCCTGCTGGCGCAACTGCCCGACATAATCCAGCGCCCCTTCGAAGAACGCCCGATCATCCTTGCCCCACGGGAACTCCAGGTAATTCTTGTTGCTGAACCACTCCAGCCCGTTAACCGTGTCGAAGCCGATATGCGGCATGATCCGGTCCTTGGCCATGAAGCGCAGGCCGGCGCCTTGCAGGTAGTGGGTGCTGAAGCCGGCCTGGCGTAGCTGTGCCGGCAGGCACGCCTGATTGCGCTGGTGCTGGGTGAGCAGTTCGACACCCTTTGGCGTGCCGTTGGCCAGCTTGTCGTAGTCACCGCACAGCATCGCGTACAGGCCGCGGATGGTCTGGTGCGTGTGCAACACGTAATCCGGGGTGTTCATGCCACGCTCGGCCCATTGGCTGAGCTTTGGCATCAGGTCTTCGTCGAAACGGCTGTGCAAGGCCTCGCGGTTAGGGCGCACATAGGCGCCAGGAATGCCTTCGAGGGTGATGACCAGCAGGTTGCGAGCGTGGCCTGGTGCCGCCAGCAGTTTTTGCCCGCTCAGGTCATGCTGGGTCAGGCCGGCACTTGGCAGCGGCGTGATCGTGGGGGCCTGGCCCGCCCAGTGCTGGGCGTGACGTTGCAGGTCGCCGGCGGCGGCAGACAGCAACTGATGGGACAGGTTGTACTGGTGCCATTGGTCCGCATCGCTGGATGCCAGGTGCTGGCTGCCCCAGTGTGCAGCGAACAGCAGCGCCGGGATGGCCCAGGCCCTGCGCGCGAGTTTCGCGCCGGGTTGCCTGCGGCTGCGCCAGGCAGTGGCCAGCCAGACCAGCAGGCCGCCCGCCAGCAACGCGGGCAGCCAGGCATGGGCCAGGCCGCCGCCAGTGGAGTTTTCCATGAATTGCGGGTCGAAGAGGTAGGCCAGGTCGGCGCTGTTCGGCAACCTGCCAACGGCGCTGACCAGTTCGGCCGACGCCACCCACAGTGCGGCCCAGGCCAGCAGCACCGGCAACGCGAGCCACCAGGGGCGGCGCTGCAACAGGAGCACCAGCAGGCTGCCCAGTGCCAGGTCAGACAGGTAGCCATACGGGCTGGACCAGCCCAACAGGGCACGCATGACCAGGGGGATCACCAGCACCAGTGTTGCCAGGGCGAGAAGCCGGGTGCGTGGTGGGCCTTGCAGGTTCTTCACGAAAACTTTCCTTTTTGCCATGAAATCGTCACACATTTGTGCGCGATGATAACAGGCCGATACCAGGAAAGCCGTTGGCTACAAGGTTGGTAACCAATTGGGGGGCGCGCTGCGCCCCGGTTGTCAGAAGTAGTACGGGAATTTCAGGCTGAAGGAAAAGTCCGGCGCATCTTCTGTCAGGCCAATCGACAAGTTCGGCACGATTGTCAGGTTGTTGGTAGCGGCAAAGGTCAGGCCGACGTTGAAGTTGGCGGCGTTGTAATCGCTGTTGGTAATCGACTGCCAGTCCCCCCCGTCAGGTTTGATCTTGCTCTTCCTGGAGAACTGGTCGGTGACCGAGAACGACATGCTCATCTTCTCGTTCAGGGCGAATGCGATACCGCCGCCGACCTGCCAGGAATCACCCAGTTTCACGTCGCCCGGGACCTTGGTGTTTACCTGCGGGCTGATGTCGCTGAACGAATCCTGCATGTTGTAGGTGTATTGCAGGCTGGCGAACAACACAGCCGGGTCGAACGTCTTGACCAGCGAAAGCCCTGGCGAGATCGACCACACACCATTGCCGGTGGGCAGGTCTTCCGGGACCGCCAGGTTGTCGTTGCCCGTGCTTTGTATCAGCTTGATGCCATAGGGGTCCTTGCCCGTGGGCGCCTTGACGCGCAGCGTGGCCACCGCATCAGGCCAGGTTTCGTTTTCATCGATGAACTTGTAGGCAATGCCGAAGTTGACGTCGCCGATGGTCGGGTCACGCGTGACCGACGCATCGGACGTGACCCCGGCGGCCCCGCCTGCGCCACCGGAGGAGTAGGTGGACTCGCGGTAGACGATGGGCACGTTGATGTCGAATTGCCAACGTTGGTCGACGTTGTAGCGCGCGGTCAGGTCAAGGGTCCAGTTATCGGCCTTGATGCGGTCGATATTGATGTTGCCCAGGAAAATCGAGTCCAGGGCCAGGAACCCGTTCAGGGTCAGTGCACGGGTATCGTAATGGGTGTAGGTGACGCCGGTTTCGACGCTGAATTTGCCGCCACCGAAGAAGCCGCTCGCTTCGTCATACAGGTTGGACACGCTCTGCGCCGGTTCCGAGTTGTCCTGCAGCGACTGCCCATAGGAGCTGCCGCTGCTGCCTGGCGTGCCGGTGGCCACGGTCTGGCCGCCTTTTACCCCCTCCGCAGGGGACTTGGTGAGGCGCTTGGGCGCGGGCTGGGCCGGTGCTTCTTCGACCTGTTTGAGCCGTTGTTCCAGCACCATCAATGCGTTCTGTTGGGCTTCGTAGCGCTCTTTCAGCGCAATCAGTTCTTGTTTGAGTGCTTCGACCTGAGGGTCGGTTGCCGCCTGTAGCAGAGTGGCCGGAGCCAATGAAGTAATGCAAACGATAGCTCTGAACGTCAACAAACGGTGCATGGATTAGCCGTCCCTTCTGACTACATACGATGAGACTTGAGCGTAGATCAGTATCCGAGATTGCGAAGGCCTTTCAGCTGCTCGAGATTGGTGCCCATCGAACCTGTCATCGGCGCATTGTCACGCAGCACCACATTCAGCGATGTCAGGTTGCTGACGCGGTTGCTGACGCCCAACAGGGTGGTGTTCTGCATCAGCCCACCCTGGCCCAGGCTTTGCGCCGAATTGCCCTGGTTGCCGTTGGCGACGATATTCATCTGCACGCCAGCGCTCGTCGACGACACGCTCATCGAGCCTGCGCCATTGCTCCCGGTCAGTGTCGAGCCTGCCGCCAGGGCTTGCCCTTGCGGCTGGCTGGCTGGCGCCTCGTTGCCCTTGGTGACATTGATGTCGACATTGTTGTTGGCCGCGTTGAAGTCGCCAGCCGCACGTACCACCTGGGTCACGCCCTGCGTGGTGTTGAGCCCGCTGCCGCCGGTGACGGTGCCGGTACCGGTGCTACTGGTCTGCGCGTTGCCAGAGCCTTTTTCATCGATCATCGACACATAGAACTGCGGCTTGATGGTCGATTGCTGGATTTGCATCGCCGACGTTGCGCCAATCACTTCGCCGTTGGCGTTCTGCCAGGTGCTGGTCATGACGATGCCAAAGCTCACGATCCGCCCAGGCATCACGTAACGGCCGCGCAGGTTGGCCAGGTCCTGGTCCTTCAATTCGATTGGTTTGAACGTTTCTGCCTGGGTTGGCAGGCTGGCGGCGAGGCAAATCACTGCCAGCCAGAGGGAAGTCTTCATGGAGTGCTCCCGGAGCGTCTCGCCCTGCTTCACTGAAAGAAGGTCATTAGAAGAAGTCGCTTTGAATGAAACCGAAGTCCATCAATTCCGCGTCCTGAACCGGGGTGAAGTTGCTGACGCGGTTCTTGGCGCTCAGCGGCAGCGGCGGGTCGAGGAGGATGTTGCTCTTGTCGTAACCCTGGCCGATCACGGCGAAGATGATGCCGTTCCAGCCCTTGACGAAGTCATCGAGCTTGAAGCGTTTGTGGCCCAGCACCGGGTCGCCGATGTAGACCCAACCTCTGTCGACTTTCTGCATGACCACGAAATGTTTGTAGCCGCGAATGTCCATGAGTACGACCACCGGAATGCGGATGCTGTGCAGTGTGTCAGGGGCTACCTTGTAACCGCGTGCACGCATGCCCAGGCTTTCCACATATTTCTTCATGTCGAGCATGGAGAACCCTTGGGTACGGACCAGGTCCTCGTTGGCGTGGGCGAGCATGCCTTCGATCACCTGGTGCTCATCCACGTCCAGCCAGTAGGCCTGGCGCAGGATGGTCGCAAGCGATGCCGCGCCACAGCTGAAATCGGTTTTCTGCTGTACCAGGTCGGCGAACTTGCGTTCGCGAATACTCTGGATCGGTTTGTAGATCACTGCACCACCTGGCAGCACGGACAACGGCATCTGCGAAGCTTCGCTGACACTGGCGATGCACAGCAGAAATGCCAAGGCGATAATGCGCATGGTCGACGCCCCCTGCCTTTTTCTTGTTAGAAAGAGGCTCCCCGCAGGGAGCCTCCAGAGCGCAGCAGTTACATCGAGGTGTTGGAGATGGCCAGCGAGTTGCTTTGCTGGTTGCCCACACCTGCCGCCACGTTCACGCCCAGGTTGCCGCTGCCACCGTTCACCGAGCCACTCAGGGTGGCGGTGTTGGTCACAGGGTTGGCCCAGCCGGTCGGGGTCAGCACTTGGAACGACACGGTGTTGCTCAGGGCATACTCGCTAGACTCGCTGAAGCTCTTCGAGATGCTGTCCGACGATTGCGAAGCTTTTTCGCCGGCTTTGTCGTAGGCCGAGGCATTGGCTTTTTCCCATGCCGATTCGTTGGCCTTCTCGTAGGACGTGTCGCGAGCCTTGTCATAGGACGAGTCATGGCTACGGTCATACGAAGAGTCACGGGCCCTGTCGAAGGACGAGCTCAGCGACTTGTCGAACGACGAGTTGCTGGCCGACTCATGCGACTTGTCGACCGATGCATCCAGCGAAGCGCTGAGCGATGCATCGAAGTCGTTGCTGCGCGAGCGAGTGAAGTTGCCGAAGGTTTGCGACGACGATGCGCTGCCATTGGCGCTGGCATCGAGCGATGCGCTAACCGTGGTATTGGACGAGGAGCTGTGGTTGTTGCTGGCGCTTCCGTTGGCAGCGTAGTTGTTCGAACCACTGGCGCTCATGCTGTTGCTGCCACTGGAGTTGCTGCTGTTGGAGCCGCTGGCGGTCATGCTGGTCGAACCGCTGGCGCTGCTGCTTTTGCTGCCGCTGGCGCTGCTGCTGTTGCTACCCGATGCGCTGTAGCTCGAGCTGGAGCTCTTGTCGACGCTGGCGTCGAATGCGCCGCTGCGCGAGGCCGAACCGCTCGAGGAGGTGGTGAAGGTCAGCGTGTCGACCCGGTAGGTGCGGTCGGCAGCGTTGTTCACCTCAAGGCCAGGGCCGTTCTGATTGGCCGAAGCAGTAGCGGTGGAATTACCGATAGCTGCTGCGTTGTTGGCGATGGCCATGCTGTTTTTCTGCTGGTTGAGATCGCCGCCAGCAATGTTGATACCCACGTTGCCGCTGCTGCCTTCGGCAGAGCCGCTCATGACGGCGGAGCTTTGGGTCGACCAGTTGTTGACCTTGTTGTTGTTGCTGCGCTGGGTAATCTCGGCCGTGGCAGTGGAGGTGCCAAAGACGAAGCTGTTATCGATCGCCGCGTTATCGGACGAGGTATTGGCGATAGCCGAGGCGTTGGCCTGCTGGTTACCGTTACCTGCCGCCACGTTGACGCCCACGTTGCCACTGGCGCCAGTGCCGGAGCTGCTCATCTCGGCTTCGTTGATGGTGCCTTGATTGTTGATGGTGTTACCGGTGCTTCTCTGCCCATCATTTGCGTTGGCAGTGGCATCGGTCATCACCGCGCGTGCCGGTGGTGTGTGGTTGTTGTGATTGTCGTGACCGCGACGATTGTTCTGATCCGCTTGTGCAGCAACAGCCATGACCGCAGCAATTGCGAAAACCAGAGGCTTGATTGCCATCGAGGGTTTCATGGTGTTTCTCCGTCTTTAGGTTAAGTGTTGTTCTTACCTGGTACCTGCAGGGTCAGTTCGCGACCCGTACGCTCAGGGTGTTTGCCGTCTGGTTGCCCACCCCGGCGCTCTGATTCAGCTGGATGACCCCGCGGCTACCGGTGAATGCCTGGTCACCAGTGGTGACATGGCGATAGCCGGGTGAGGTATCAGATGGATCGGAGCTGTTGATCAGCGCCACGTTCTGTTGCAGAAGGACGCTGTCATCGATGCTTTGCGGTTGTGTACTGATGCTGATGCGCAGGGCGTTGGCCTGCTGGGTCGCCGCGCCTGCACTCTGGTTGACGCCCAGTGCGCCGCTGCCATGGCTGAACGCACTGCCCTGGATACTGGCAGTGGCGCCCATGTTGGGGTCGACGATGGATTGCTGGCGTTGGCGGATCTGCGTGGTTGCAGCCGCCTCGTGGCCCGTGGCGATGGCCCGGGCGTTGGCTTGTTGCTGGCCATCGCCAGCGGCCTGGTTGACGCTGAAGTTGCCTTGGTACTGTGCGCCGGAACTGTCGATGTTGGCGTCGTTGATCACCGGAACCGGCGATTGCGCCAGCGCCGAGGCACTGCTCAACAGCGCCAGGATAAACAGCGTCTGCCTCATCTCATTTACCTCCCGTGAGGATCTGCAGGGGGGCAAGACCGCGCTGGACGCTCGAGTTGACCATGTTGGCAATGCCGCTGCCCGAACCTGTGCCACGGCCGGCAGCCTGGTTCGCCAGCTGCGTCTGGTTGCCGATGGCGCCGCCAAGGTTGTCGGTCTGCTGGGTGATCAGCGAAGAAATGCCGGTGCCGCTGGTGATGCTGGCAAAATCGCCATCACTCAATTCGTTGGTTTGCTTGATGACGTATGCGGAAGGGTTGGCATTGGCAGTGGTGGGGTTGGGGTCCGGCGCCAGGGGCGCGCGAATCGCCATTCTTGGCTGAACATCCCGGGTGATCACGATGATGCCGTTGTCGGCCTGTACCGGTAGCGCCGATCCCAGTGCACAACCGACCAGCAGCAGGCTAAAAATGCCTCTATCCAGTTTCCCCATGACGGCTACTCCTTCTTCGAGCGCTGGTCTTGTTCAGCGTTGCGAAAGAGGAGAGCGAAAGCCGTGCCGGTTTTTGATAGTTGTTATAAATCAGAGGGTTGAGCGAATTGCCTGAATTAATTGTGAATTTGCTGTATCAGGGCTGAGACAAATTTTCAGTGATTCGGCGTTTGGCCCGGCATTTGCGGTGCTCGAAGGGGCTTTTCCACGAATGTCTCACAACCTTGACACTGCCACCACAAATGGCTGGAAGCCCGCAGATACTGGGGCTTGGCTTCACCCGGGTGTGTCATGGGGTTAACACTCGGTGGGGCAGTAGGGGGTTTTCCCTTCCAACAGTTGCTGTACCGCAAGCAGGGCGGTTGCGCTGCGTTGCGGCCAGTCACCCTCGATGACCCGCATGATTTGCCCATGGTTCTTCAGCCACTGGTGGCTGTCGTCGAAAAACACCTGGCGGTCGGCAATATCTGGCTGGCTGCGCTGGCCATCGGCGACCCAGCCCACCCCTTGCGGGCTGAGCAGCAGGTGCAGGTCGTAACGACGGGCAAGCAAAGCCTGTTCCAGCCAGGGCGGGCAAGCGTCGAACAGGGCGCGGCTCCACAGTATGTTGCTGAGCAGATGGGTATCGAGGATCAGCAGTTCAGGTGCCTGCTGGCGAGCCTGGTCTTCCCAGGCCAGCTGGCCGCGGGCGATGGTGGGCACATCGGCATAGCAGGTGTCGCGGCATTCCTGGTCGATGAAATGGCGCACGTACTCACCTACCACGATACCGCCGAAATGCGCCTGGATTTCACCGCTGAGCCAGCTCTTGCCGCTGGATTCCGGGCCGCACAGGACAAGGACCTTCATGCTTGCACCAAAGCTGGGTCACGGCGCCATTCCAGCCAGCCGCGCACCGCGATCAGGGTCAACACGGCAAAGAAGCCGGCCGTGAAATACAGCTGCTGGTGCAGGTATTGGCCAACATAGACCACATCCACCACGACCCAGAGCGGCCAGCATTGCACACGCTTATGCGCCATCCACAGTTGCGCGACCAGGCTGAAGCCGGTCAACGTGGCATCCAGCCAGGGCAGGGCAGCATCGGTCCAGCCGGCCATCGCTGCCCCTAGCGCCGCGCTCAGCACCAGCCCAGCCGCCAACCCGCCGAACATCGACCGGGTTGGCAGGCGTGAGACCTGGCGAGCGTCTTCGACCCGGTCCGGGCGCTTCCACTGCCACCAGCCATATACCTGCAGTACGGCGTAGGCCAGCTGCAGCAACATGCCCGAGTAAAGCTTCACCTCGTAGAACAGCCAGCCATAGATAAGCACCATGACCAGGCCGATCGGCCAGCACCAGGCGTTCTGTTTGACGGTGAGCCACACGGCGGTGACGCCGAGCACGGCGGCGATGAGTTCAAGGCCGGACATCGGCGATCCTTGGTTGGCAAAGGGCGGCGATTGTAGCTTGTGCGGGGCAGGAGGTGTAGCGCGCGAGCGGCGCCAGCCCATTCGCCGGGCTGGCGGCGCACGGGCTGCTGATCACACCCGGTTCAGACCCGGAACTGGCGCAGCAGTTGTTCCAGCTCCTCGCTCAGTTGCCCCAGGGCCACGCCGGCGTCGCTTGACTGGCGCGCAGCATCGGCGGTCTGCTGCGAAAGCCCCGCGGTGTCCAGCACATTGCGGTTGATTTCCTCGACCACGTGCGACTGCTGCAAGGTGGCGCTGGCGATCGAGGCGTTAAGGGCGGTGAGGTTGTGCAGCGCCTGGCTGATGGCATCCAGGCTGGAACCGGCCTCGCGGGCTTGTTGCACAGTCTGGCGCGAGGCCTCGCTGCTGGTGTCGATGGCTTTGACAGCCGCATCGGACTGGCCTTGCAGGTGCTCGATCATGGTGTTGATTTCGGCAGTCGACTGCGCGGTGCGTTGCGCCAGCAGGCGTACCTCGTCGGCGACGACAGCAAAGCCACGGCCCTGTTCGCCAGCGCGTGCGGCCTCGATGGCGGCGTTGAGGGCGAGCAGGTTGGTCTGCTCGGCGATGGCGCGGATCACCTCAAGCACCCCGCCAATCTTCGTGCTGTGCCCGGCCAGATCACGGACCACCTGCACGGCCTGCTCGATGGTTGCCGAGAGGCGGTCGATCTGCTGCAGGCTGCCGTGGATGGCCTGCTGGCCATGCTCCACTTGCTGTTGCGCGGCGCGCATCTCACCGGCGGCCTGTTCGGCCGTCTTGGCCACATCCTGCACGGCATAGGTGACTTCGTTGACGGCTGTTGCCACTTGGTCCATCTGCATCGACTGCCGCGCGCTGTGCTGCTGTGCGGCGCCAGCATTGTCGCCGACGTGCCCGGCCGACTGCGCCAGGGCATGGGCGGCGCCCTGGAGTTGGCCGACCACCCCCTGCAGCTTGCCGTTGAACTGGTTGAAGTGCTGGCCCAGGTGGGTGATCTCGTCGCGGCCGTGGGTGTCCAGGCGACGGGTCAGGTCGCTTTCGCCGCTGGCGATATTGCCCATGGCCTGCACGGCTTCCTGCAGGGGGCGGGCAATGCTGCGGGCGATGAGCATGACCACGAGGGCCATCAGTACGGCGATGGCCAGGCCGAGCAGCGAGGCATCACGTAGCTGGCGGGCGAATTCGGCCTGCACATCGTCGACGTAGACGCCAGAGCCGATGATCCAGCCCCAGGGCTTGAATAGCTGGATATAGGAGGTCTTGGCCACCGGCTCGCTGGCGCCCGGCTTGGGCCAGCGGTAGTTGACCGGGCCGGCGCCCTGGCTGCGGGCGAGGGCAACCATCTCGTTGAACACGGCGAAGCCGTCCGGGTCGCGGATCGCGGAAAGGTCCTGGCCGTCGAGCTTGGGGTTGGCCGGATGCATGATCATCTTCGGCCCCAGGTCGTTGATCCAGAAATAGTCGTTCTGGTCGTAGCGCAGCGCCTGCACCACTTGCAGCGCCTGCTGCTGCGCGTCCTCGCGGCTGAGCGTGCCGGCAGCCTCCAGGCCGTGGTAGTAGGCCAGCACGCCAGCGGCGGTCTGCACCACGTGGCGGGTCTTTTCCGCCTTGGCGTGGTACAGGTCGCCATGGATCTGGCGCAGCATCAACAGGCCGAGCACCACCAGCATGCCCACCGCAACCACCAGAATCAGCCACAGACGCCTGCTGATCGACATCGACCGCAATGCCTTCATCGAATCCACTCCTGCATTGTTCTTTTTATTCACGTGCATCCAAGCACGCTTTGCAGGCGGCAGGCACTCGACTAATGGCTAAGTGCTAGTAATTGGCTACTCTGCCACAGGCCGCACGAGCCTTTGCCATGCCGCTTTGATAGGATCTCGGCCGTGTTGGATGAAACCTTTAGCCAGGCTGAACTTTTCCACTGGCGCCGGTCCCAGAAGTCGCTGTAAAAAGGCCGCGCCGCGTGCGGCAATCACAAGCAAACCAAGAATAAGGGGCCTGCAGCAGCAGTGCTTCATCGGGGGAATAATGGATTTTTGGACTGCCTTCCAGGCAATCATCTTAGGTGTGGTCGAGGGGCTCACAGAGTTTCTGCCGATTTCCAGTACCGGCCACCAGATCATCGTTGCCGACCTGATCGGCTTTGGTGGCGAACGGGCCATGGCGTTCAACATCATCATTCAGCTGGCGGCAATCATGGCGGTCGTGTGGGAGTTTCGCGGCAAGATCCTTGAAGTAGTGTTCGGCCTGGCCAGCCAGCCGAAGGCACGGCGCTTTACCGGTAACCTGTTGCTGGCGTTCATGCCGGCGGTGGTCCTGGGCGTGCTGTTCGCCGACCTGATTCACGAATACCTGTTCAACCCGATCACCGTGGCCACGGCGCTGGTGATCGGTGGCGTGATCATGCTCTGGGCCGAGCGTCGCCAGCACACCGTGGCGGTCGACCATGTCGACGACATGCGCTGGACCCATGCCCTGAAGATCGGTTTCGTACAGTGCCTGGCGATGATCCCGGGTACCTCGCGCTCTGGCTCCACCATCATCGGCGGCCTGCTGTTCGGCCTGTCGCGCAAGGCAGCCACCGAGTTCTCGTTCTTCCTGGCGATGCCGACCATGGTCGGTGCGGCGGTGTATTCGGGCTACAAGTACCGCCACCTGTTCGAGCCAAGCGACCTGCCGGTATTTGCCATCGGTTTCGTGACCTCGTTCATCTTCGCCATGATCGCCGTGCGCGCGCTGCTGAAGTTCATTGCCAACCACAGCTACGCGGCTTTTGCCTGGTACCGCATCGTCTTTGGTCTGCTGATTCTGGCGACCTGGCAGTTCGGCTGGGTCGACTGGTCGACGGCGCACAGCTGACATGGCGCGCGCACAGGGGGCGGCGCCACGCGGCGCAGAACGTACAGAAGGCGTGCGCAATGCGCGCCTGAAATTGGTGCTGCTGGGTGTGCTGTGCCTGTTGCCGGGACTAGGTGCGGCGCAGATGGGCTGGAGCGGGCAGACCTGGGTGCCGCTGGCGTTGTACCCCTTGGTCAGCCTGATCAGCCTGCTGTTGTACTGGCACGACAAGCGTCAGGCCCAGGGCAATGCCTGGCGCACGCCAGAAAAGGTGCTGCATGCCAGCGAGTTGCTGGGGGGCTGGCCCGGCGCGCTGGTCGCTCAGCAGCTGTTGCGGCACAAGACACGCAAATTGTCTTACCAGCTGGTGTTTTGGGGCATCGTGCTGCTGCACCAGGTGTTCTGGCTTGACTACCTGTTCCTGGGCGGCCGGTTCCTGCCGTTCAACTGATCAGCTCAGCAGGCCTGCCTGCAGCCGTTTCGGCAGCCGCCGCACCACCAGCTGGTGCGAGCGCTGCAGCAGGTCGCACAGTTCATCCCGGCCCATGGGGTAGGGCGGCTCCATGCTGATCCATTTGGCACGGGCCAGATAAGGCGCCGGCCGCACGCCAGGGCGGTCGCAGTAGCCCAGAAACAGTTCGTCGGCGACCTTGAACGACAACCCCGCCCCAGCCAGGTCGAGCACTGCGAACATCTTGTTGCCGGCCACGGAAAATACCCGGATGCCGCCCCATTTGTAGTCTTCCCGCGCACCTGGCAGGCTCAGGCAGAACGCTGCCACCTGCTCTTCGGTCATTTTCTGCCTGGACATGACGTTCTCCTTTACAGGGGCCGGTCAGCACAAAGATCGAATGCATGCTCAAGGTGATCCAGCCAGGCCCGGACAGCCGGCAAAACACCACGCCGGTGCGGGTAGACCGCCTGGAGCCAGGCAGGCGCGCAGCGCCAGTCGGGCAGCATGCGCACCAGCGCCCCGCTGGCAAGCTCGCTTTCACAATGCATCAACGGCAACACCGTGAAGCCCAGGCCGGCCATCGCCGCCTCCTTGCGCATGACAAAATCTTCCACACCCAGGCGGGCCGGCATGGCGATTTCGCAGCGCTCGCCGGCTTCGTTGAACACGCGCATTCTGGCGAGCCGATCGGCGTCCAGTGCACCCAGGAAAGGCAGCGCCGTCAGCTCTTTGGGGTGTGCGACGAGGTGAGTCGCCTTGAATTCGGGTGATGCTACAACTTCCGTGCGGGCCTCGCGCAATCGCTTGGTGACCAGGTTGGGTTCTTCGTCCTCTGCTTCGCGCACGCGAAGTGCGACATCGATCCCCTCATTGATAAGGTCGACGCGGCGATTGACCAGCAGCAGCTCAAGCTGGACGTGCGGGTATCGCGTAAGGAAGTCCCGCACCAGGGGATTGAGAAACTGATTGGCCAGGCCGATAGGGCTGCTTACCCGCAGTGGGCCGCGTGGCTCGCTGGTGGCGCTGGCGATCACTTCATCGGCTTGTTCTGCCTCGAGCAGCATCGCCTGGCAGTGGCGCAGATAGCGTTCGCCCAGTGCGGTGAGTTGCAACTTACGCGTGGTTCGCTGAAGCAGGCGGGCGCCAAGCCGCTCCTCCAGCTCTGCAATACGTCTGGACAACCTTGATTTCGGAATGCCGAGCAGGCGACCTGCCGCAGCGAAACCACCGGCTTCCACGACCTTTGCGAAATAGAAGAGGTCACTCAAATTGCGGGGATCACCAATGGGCACTTTCGACCGACCTTAGGGGAATAGGGCGCCATTATGCCTGAGTCCGATGTGTGCTGGTGTGCAAGGGTAAACGACCCGCGGGAAGTGATCCGGCGGGTCTGCAGTGGGTGTCAGGGAATCAGCACGGTCTTGTCGCTGCTCCCCCCTTCAACCGCCTTGTATTCGGCGATGCCATCAACCAGCGCGACTTCCCGAACACCTTCTGGTGCCGGCAATGAACCCTCGTCGAAATAATGGCCGAAGTCGTTGAGCATTGCCGCGCACTGGGTGGTGTCATACAGCAGGGAGTTCACGCCCACCAGCACGCCACCCTTGCGGTACAGCGCCAGTGCCGGGAAATTGACCATGCCGTCCACGGGGGCGGCAATGATCGCGATACGCCCGAAATTGGCCAGCGCGGATACCGATGCCGGCAGCCAGAACCCGGTGGTATCGAACACCACTTGAGCACCGCCCGGGAACACTTCAGCCACCTGTGCGCCCAACGATTCAGCAGAACCGAGGACGATCGCCGGGTAGCCCTTGGCTTCAAGGGCCGCGGCCTGCTCTGGCCTGCGCACGGCGGCCAGTACCCGTGCCCCACGGACTTTCGCCAGGGCCAGCGCCGCCGTGCCTACGGCGCCATTTGCACCTATGACGAGGAAGGTCGTACCCGCCTTGATGCCGGTGCGCTCGACCGCGTCGTAGGCGGTGGTGAACGGTACGCCGATAGCCGCCGCCTGGGCGAACGACAGGCTGTTCGGCTTCAATGCCACGCCGCTTGCCGGCAGGGTGAGGAACTCGGCATGGGAGCCATCGCGCAGGAAGCCAGGGCCTCTGCCCGTACCCCATATGGCCTGGCCGATCATGTCAGCCGGGCCCTGCTCGACAATGCCGGCGAAGTCCCGCCCAGGGACGCGAGGCAGCGTGGTGTAGGGGAAGCGCCCAAGGACATTCTTCACATCGCTGGGATTGAGGCCTGCAGCCTTGACCCGGACCAGAACCTCATCGGCAGCGGCAACGGGGGTAGGTAGATCGACCAGCGCCAGGTGGTCGATGCTGCCGGTAGCCGTGAACTGCAGAGCCTTCATGATGCGTTACCTCAAGTGGATGATGCGTCCCAGCTTAAGGGGGGCCGTTTTGACGTGCCTGCCAGATAGTTACGCGTATCAGACAGTCTGGCTTGAACGCTGCAGATGGTGGGTGGCGTAGACGGAAGGTGCGATCCCTACCGAGCGCCGGAACATCTCGCTGAAGCTGCCCAGGTTGAAGCCCAGTTCGTCAGCGACCGCACTCACTGCGGCGCCATCGAGCAACCGCGCAGACGCGTAGGCGAGTTGTACCTGGCGTCGCCACTCGGTGAAGCCCAGGCCAAGTTCCACGTTGAACAGCCGGGCCAATGTTCGGGTGCTGGCGCCGATGGCCTGGGCATGCTGTTCGAACGACATGTCCAGCGAGGGCGTGCGCAAGACGTTTTCGCACAGGCTGCGCAACCGTCGATCGCCATTGGCAGGCATGGGCACCTGCAGCGATGCGCTGCGGGCGCGCCGCAGTTCGATCACCAGCAAACCCTCCAGCGCATCCCGGTAGCTTTCGTCGTTTTCAGGCCCCAGGCTGACCCTGCGCCTGATCAGTTCGCGCAGCAATGGGCTGACTTCCACGACCGAGAGCTCGCTGCCGATGCGGATGGCCAGCTCTTCGCGCAGGTAGATGTTGCGCATCTCGAGGTCGGACACCACACGAATGCCGTGATGGAGCTGCGGGGGGATCCAGACGGCTCGATGGGGCGGTACCAGCAGGGCTGCTCTTGGCGTGTCGACCCACATGACGCCGCTTTCGGCATACAGCAACTGCCCCCAATCATGCAGGTGGGGCTCGATTACCAGGCCTCGTGGGTAGGTACGGGCCAGTGGTTGGATCGGGTGTTGCGCACTGGCGAGGTCAGGTGGAGTGGCGACGGCCATGACGGGTATTTCCGGGAAGGTAGAGCGTTGTGGGCGTGACTATACACGGATCAATTTTTATCGGTTGTCCCACCAGTGGGACGAACTAACGCATTTTTACCGACTTATCAGCCATTCGACACCCCGGTAGGATGACCCCCATCGTGATCGCCCACCGCCGCGGTCTTCACTCACTGGAGAGTCCCATGAAACTGTTGCATATCGATTCGAGCATCCTGGGCGACAATTCCGCCTCTCGCCAACTGAGCCGCGAAGTGGTCGATGCCTGGAAAGCCGCAGACCCGAGCATCGAAGTGGTTTACCGTGACCTGGCCGCCGACGCCATCGCCCACTTCTCGTCCGCCACCCTGGTGGCAGCCGGTACTCCGGAAGAAGCCCGCGACGCCGCACAGGCATTCGAAGCCAAGCTGAGCGCCGAAACCCTGGAAGAATTCCTCGCCGCCGACGCCGTGGTGATTGGTGCGCCGATGTACAACTTCAGCGTGCCGACCCAGCTCAAGGCCTGGATCGACCGCGTTGCCGTAGCCGGCAAGACCTTCCGTTACACCGAAGCCGGCCCGGAAGGCCTGTGCGGCGACAAGAAAGTGGTACTGGTTTCCACCGCCGGTGGCCTGCACGCAGGCCAGCCGACCGGCGTTGGCCATGAGGACTTCCTCAAGGTATTCCTCGGCTTCATCGGCATCACCGACTTGGACGTGGTCCGCGCCCACGGCCTGGCCTATGGCCCGGAACAGCGTACCCAGGCCATCGATGCCGCCCAGGCTCAGATTGCCAACGAGCTGTTCGCCGCGGCCTGATTGCCTGGCGGCAAAAAAACCGGCTGGTGCCCCGTGCGCCAGCCGGTTTTTTTCATTCAGTTTTCATCTGCCGGCGGCCGCAGCGGTTCTATGCTGACGCTATTCTGGTGCTCGTTGCGCGATAGCTGACCGATGAACACTCCCCGCTGTTTGCTGGCATTGCTGCTCGGCGGCCTGTTGGCCCAGGCTGAGGCTGCGCCCTGGGTGGCCGGGCTGCACCACATGACCCTCGACGACCCGGTCGATGCCAGGCCGATGCAGGCTTTGGCGTTCTACCCATCACACGGCACACCGCGCAATATCCGCATCGACGGCTACCCCATCGACGTCGCCGAAGAGGCCCCGGTAGCGCTCGGGCAGTTTCCGCTGTTGGTGCTGTCCCACGGCAACACCGGCAGCCCGCTGGCACTGCATTACCTGGCCACCTCCCTGGCCCGCCAGGGCTTTGTTGTGGTAGCGGTCGTGCACCCGGGTGACAACGCCCGTGACCACAGCCGGCTGGGCACGCTGAGCAATCTTTATGGTCGGCCGTTGCAGGTCAGCGAGGCGATTACCGCCGCCCGAGAGGACACGCTGCTTGGCCCTTATCTGAATGACGGCAAGGTCGGTGTGATCGGTTATTCGGCCGGCGGTGAAACCGCACTCATCTTGTCCGGCGCCCAGCCCGACCTGGATCGCCTGCGCCGTTATTGCCTGGAGCGCCCGGGCGACGCCGATGCCTGCAAGACCCACGGCGTGCTGATTGCCGACCGCAGCGAACTGGCGCCCAAGGCTGACGCACGGGTAGGTGCGGTGATGCTGATGGCACCCCTGAGCCTGATGTTCGGCCGCCATGCCCTGGCCGGCGTGAAGGTGCCCGCGCTGATCTACAGCGGCGACAGCGACCAACTGGTGGCGGTGGACCGCAACGCCGAGGAGTTGGCGCGCAAGCTGCCGATCACCCCGGACTACCGTTTGCTGGCCGGGGCAGGGCACTTCGTGTTCATGGCCCGCTGTGACGAAGAGCAGCATGCGCGTATGCCGGCCCTGTGCAGGGACGCCGACGGCGTCGACCGGCGCCACATCCACCATTCGCTGCAGCGCGACACGGCCGCCTTCTTCACCCAGGCCCTGGGCGCACCAGAGCCGGCCGAGCGTTCAGCCGCGACGTCCGCGCCGCGCCAGTAGCAGCGTCAGGCCGACCCCGGCCAAGGCCAGCAGGGCAGCGACGCCGAAGATCGAGGCATAGCCCAGGTGCACCGCCACCGCGCCCATCACCGGGCCGGCGATGGCCAGCGCCATGTCGAAGAACACAGCATAAGCCCCCAGCCCCGCGCCGCGGCTGCTGCTCGGCACCTGCTTGATTGCCTCGACACCCAGTGCCGGGTACACCAGCGACAGGCCAAAGCCCGTCAGCCCTGCACCGACCAGCGCCCAGGGCGGCGAGGGTGCCAGCCACAGCAGGCTCAGGCCGAGTACTTCGGTGGCCATGCAGGCCATGGCCACGTTGTAGCCACCGAAGCGGTTGACCGCGTTGACGAACAACAGCCGCGAAATGATGAAGCACAGGCCGAAGGCACTCAGGCACCACGCTGCACCGACCCAGCCGCGTTCCAGATAATAAAGTGTGACGAAGGTGGTCAGGGTGCCGTAGCCGATGGATGCCAGGGTCAGCCCCAGACCACAAGGTGCGACGCGGCCGAACGCCGACCAGAATGGCAGCCGCTCGCCGCGCGTCACCACCACATCCGGGCGCTTGCGCAACACCAGCAAGGCCAGCACCGCCAGCACCAGCAGGGAAGGGCCGAGCACGCTGAAGTCCAGTCCAGCGACCGCCAACACACCGACTGGCGCACCGATGGCGATGGCGCCGTACGAGGCAATGCCATTCCACGAGATCACCCGTGCCGTGTGTTCAGGGCCGACCTGGCTGATGCCCCAGCTCAAGGTCGCGACGCCAATCAGCCCTTGGGCCAGCCCCAGCAGTACACGGCCGCCGAGCAGCAGTGCCAGGCTCAGCAGCGGCACCTGCAGCGACCAGGCCGAAAGCAGCGTCAGCACCCCACAACCGGCGATGCCAAACAGGCCATAGCGAATCGCCTGCTTGCCCCCCAAGGTATCTGCTACACGCCCGGCAAAGGGGCGGCTGAGCAGGGTGGCGAGGTATTGCAGGCCAATGGTCACCCCGGCAATCACGGCACCAAAGCCCAGCTGGTCGTGCACATAGCTGGGCAGCACCGCGATCGGCAGGCCGATACAGAGGAAGGCAATGAAGGTGTAGAAGACGATCGACAGGATCTGCAGGGTGATGCTGAAGGTACTGCTGGCGGGGGCGGGCTGTTGCGCGGTCATGGGCTCTTTCGCGGGCGGGCGGTTGGGCGTGCCGTAATCATGGCCGCTGCGCGAAGGAATTGAAAGCAGGCTAACGAATTATTCGTCGCAGAGTGGTTGCCCGTGGAGTGGGCGGTGGATTCTTCGCGGGCTTGCCCGCAAAGGGGGCGGCCCAGCCACCACAAGGCGGCCAGGCCAGGTCAACTACCTCAGACCACGACGCCCTGGCTACGCAGGTAATCGTCGTACGTCCCGCTGAAGTCCACCACACCATCAGCGCTCAGCTCGATGATGCGGGTTGCCAGCGACGACACGAACTCGCGGTCATGGCTGACGAACAGCAGGGTGCCCGGGTAGTTTTCCAGCGCCAGGTTAAGCGCTTCGATCGATTCCATGTCCAGGTGGTTGGTCGGTTCGTCCATCACCAGCACGTTCGGCTTTTGCAGAATCAGCTTGCCGAACAGCATGCGGCCTTGCTCACCACCGGAAATCACCTTCACCGACTTGAGGATCTCGTCGTTGGAGAACAGCATGCGCCCCAAGGTGCCGCGGATGACCTGTTCACCGCTGGTCCACTGGCCCATCCAGTCGAACAGGGTCATGTCGTCTTCGAAATCGTGGGCGTGGTCTTGGGCGTAGTAGCCCACTTCGGCGCTGTCGGTCCACTTCACCGAACCTGCATCCGGGGTCATCTCGCCGACCAAGGTGCGCAGCAGGGTGGTCTTGCCGATACCGTTGGGGCCGATGATCGCGACGCGCTCGCCTGCTTCGACGGTGATGTCGAAGTTCTTGAACAGCACCTTGTCATCAAAGGCTTTGGCCATCTTCTCGACGACCACCGCCTGGCGGTGCAGCTTCTTGGTCTGTTCAAAACGAATGAACGGGCTGACACGGCTCGAAGGCTTGACCTCGGCCAGCTGGATCTTGTCGATCTGCTTGGCGCGCGAAGTCGCCTGCTTGGCCTTGGAGGCGTTGGCCGAGAAGCGGCTGACGAAAGTCTGCAGTTCGGCGATCTGGGCTTTCTTCTTGGCGTTGTCCGACAGCAGCTGCTCGCGCGACTGGGTGGCCGCGGTCATGTACTCGTCGTAGTTGCCTGGGAACAGGCGCAGCTCACCGTAGTCCAGGTCAGCCATGTGCGTGCACACGCTGTTGAGGAAGTGCCGGTCGTGGGAAATGATGATCATGGTGCTGTTACGCGCCGTGAGAATGGTTTCCAGCCAGCGGATGGTGTTGATGTCCAGGTGGTTGGTCGGTTCGTCGAGCAGCAGCACGTCCGGGTCCGAGAACAACGCCTGGGCCAGCAGCACCCGCAGCTTCCAGCCCGGCGCCACTTCGCTCATCGGGCCAAAGTGCTGCTCCAGCGGAATACCCAGGCCCAGCAGCAGTTCTCCCGCGCGGGATTCGGCGGTATAGCCGTCCATTTCGGCGAACTCGGTTTCCAGCTCGGCGACGGCCATGCCGTCTTCCTCGGTCATTTCCGGCAGCGAGTAGATACGGTCGCGCTCGGCCTTGACCTTCCACAGCTGGCCGTGGCCCATGATCACGGTGTCGATCACGGTGAATTCTTCGTAGGCGAACTGGTCCTGGCGCAGTTTACCCAAGCGCGTGTTCGGCTCGAGCATGACCTGGCCGCCGGACGGCTCCAGGTCGCCGCCGAGGATCTTCATGAAGGTCGACTTGCCGCAACCATTGGCACCGATCAGGCCGTAGCGGTTGCCGTTGTTGAATTTGACCGAAACGTTTTCGAACAGCGGCTTGGAGCCGAACTGCATGGTGATGTTGGCGGTGGAGATCAAAGGGCTTACCTATCAGTAACTTACGACGCTGGATTTTCAGCTGATACCGATTTGATACCAATCTTGAGTTTTTCCAGCTCGCTCCAGTCGGAGCTTGAGTTGAGCCAACGGGCATACGTCGACAGCAGCATCTGAACGCTGTGACCCAGCTGTTGGGCGATAAATGCGGGGTTGAGGCCGGACATTAAGCATATTGTCGCATAGGTATGGCGGCAGTTGTATGGGGGGCGACGTCTGATCCCCAAATCGTTCAGCACCGGCACCCACTGTTTGTGCAGGTCAGACGTCTGTTTTACATACTCAGCGTTCTTCGACGGCGGGAATAGGTACGGCGTTTCGGTCACCGCTCCCTTCCCATAAGCGCGTTGTCAGTGTTGTGATAGAGGTCCGTGACAATGCGGCGTGACAGAAGCAGTGCCTCCCGCTCCTCGGCAGACAGCTTGTCGCGCTCGCGCTGATCCTTCTTGCGTTGGGCTGGCGTCTTCGCCATGGCGGATACCTCCCAAGCCGCTGGGCGGCAGATTGATGTGTTGCTGGCGCTGGCCGTGCCAGACGCGTGCGGTGATGCGTTTCATGCTGCTTTCTGCTGGTTCCAGGCGCCGACAGCGGCAAAGATCTTGGCGGCCTCTGCCTCGTCGAGCGTTGTGTCGGTGGGGATGGCGATCCAGCCGGCCGCCACCAGGTGATTAGGGTTGGCCGTGGCCGGCAGCTCTGTGTAGGTCGCCTCGATCACGTCGGTCAGGGCTCGGCGCGGTAGTTGCCTTGCGGTGCGACCTCGATCGACTTGTTGTACCGCTCGCCGAACTCTGTCCGACAAAGCACGCTGAGGTAGATGGTCCACCGGTGCGGGATATCGCAAACGGCGTCGACGACCTGGCGCACGCAAAAATATCTTTGCGCCAGTGCATCCAGAACGGCACCCAATGGGTAGTTGTTATCAGGCAGTCGGTGATTGCCTGACCCATGACCCCCACGGAGCTCGCCCCATGATCATCAAGCCCGCTTTCTCCCTGCTCGCCGCCTGCCTTGTACTTGCGTCTGCACCCGCCCATGCCCAGTCGGGCGTCCCGGACGCAGTCAAGGTTCCCGACGGCCACGCCATCATGCTGGAAACCGTTGGTGTCGGTGAGATCACCTACCAATGCCGCGACAAGGCCAATGCGCCAGGCCAGACCGAATGGGTTTTCGTCGGTCCCAAGGCGGTGCTCAACGATCGCAGCGGCAAGCCTGTAGGTGACTATTTTGGTCCTCCGGCCACCTGGCAGGCCAAGGACGGTTCGAAAGTGACCGGCACCCAGCTTGCCGTCGCCCCGGCGGCCAAAGGCGATATCCCGTATCAACTGGTCAAGGCCAACCCTGCCGAGGGCAAGGGCGCGATGCAAGGGGTCAGCTACATCCAGCGGCTGGCGACGCGCGGTGGCGTAGCGCCTGCCATGGACTGCACGGCGCAGAGCAAAGGCGCGCAACAAGTAGTCAAGTACCAGGCGGACTACGTGTTCTGGTCGGCCAAGTGACGAGGGCTTGAGCGGCAGGCCAGCGATTGATCATCTACGCTGCTGGACGTGCCCCAGGCCTGTAAGGCAGGGCACCGTCCAGGTTTCATGATGAAGGAACTACCCCATTTTGAATTCGCCCGTTGTTCCATTTGATTTCGAGGGCTGTCTTGCCGCTTGCGCCCAAGGAGACCGCCGCGCCTTGCAGGCGCTCTATGAGCATGAGGGGGCACGTTTGCTGGGCGTCGCACGGCGCATCGCGCGCGACCAGGCGAGCGCGGAGGACATCGTTCACGATGCCTTTGTGCGTATCTGGACACGTGCTGCCAGCTATGACCCATCGCGCGGTTCAGCCCGGGGCTGGGTCTACAGCATTACCCGTCACCTGGCGCTGAACTTGGTGCGTGACGGCCGCTGGGAAACCGACCTGGACGAGCCTGGCATGATCGCGGCTGTAACCCTGGCCCCGGAGCTGGACGACCTGCAACTGTGGTCAGGCTCGGCGAAAATCTATCGCTGCCTTGAGCAACTGCAACCCGCCCCCCAGCGTTGCATCCTGCATGCGTATGTGGACGGTTGCAGCAATGCCGAAATCGCAGCGCTGCTGGGTGCGCCGCTAGGCACCGTGAAGGCATGGATCAAGCGAAGCCTGAAGGCCCTGCGGGAGTGCATGACATGAAGCGTACCCCAGGTGATGACAGCGCCGAAGACCTGGACGACCTAGCAGCCGAGTACGTGCTAGGTACCTTGAGTGGCGAGCAGCGTGCTGCCATGCAGGACCGGTTGAAATCGGAGCCGGCCGTACGCGCCGCAGTGGATGCCTGGGAGGCCCGCCTGCTCGAACTGACCACGCAGGCTGAACCCATCACGCCAAGCCACCGCTTGTGGGGCCGGATCGAGCGCAGCCTTGAAGAGGCTCAACCGTCCGGGCAACCACGCGCTGGCTGGTGGCAGCGGCTTGGACTCTGGCAGGGCTTGAGCGCTGCGGGGTTGGCCGCGAGCTTGCTTCTGGCCTTGGCGCTGTTGACCAAGGCTCCGCCTGTGACCACCTATATGGTGGTGCTGGTAGCGCCGTCGGGGCAGGCCCCGGGGTGGGTAGTGCAAGCCAACGATGCGAGCATGATCGAACTGATCCCGCTTGGCGTGGACGATGTGCCCGAAGGCATGACCTTGCAGTTCTGGACCAAGGGCGAGCAGTGGCGCGCACCTGTTTCGCTGGGGTTGGTCAAACCGGGCGAACAGTACCGCGTGCCGCTGAGGCGCTTGCCTGCGCTTGAGCCGAATCAGCTGTTCGAGCTGACCCTTGAGAAAGCGGGCGGCTCCCCGACCGGTGCGCCAACGGGCCCGGTGAAGTTCATTGGCCGCGCGGTGAAAGTCATATGAGCCCCTGCGGTCTCCATCGTGCACAAGCGGCTTGACCCTGAAGTGGCTACAACCCTCACGCTGGTAGCCAGTTTCTCTCTACCAGGCATTCATCATGGACAACCGTATTCCTCCGCCGCTGGTCGCTACCCTGTTCGGTCTGTTGGCGTGGTTCGCAGCTCGACACTTACCGGGAACACTGGAGCTGACTATCGAATGGCGCATTGGCCTGGCGCTGGTGGTATTGCTGGCAGGCGCAGCGGTTTGCCTTGCCGGCGTGCTTTCCTTCCGTCACGCACGTACCACGGTCAACCCGCTGAAGCCTGAAACAGCTTCGGCCCTGGTCCGTTCGGGCGTTTACAGGTACACACGCAACCCCATGTACTTAGGCTTCGCCACAGTGCTGATAGCCTGGTCGATCTTTCTCGCCTGGCCGCCAGCGCTGCTGGGCGTGCTGGGCTTTGTGATCTACATGAACCGCTTCCAGATCGGGCCGGAGGAGCGGGCCCTTGCCAGCCTTTTCGGGAGTGAGTTTGCGCAATACTGCAAACAGGTCAGGCGTTGGCTGTAGAAACGAAACGTCTACCATCTTGCCAGTGGCCGCTCTCGATCCAATGCCATCTTCCTGAGACGCAGCCAGTGATCTTCTCCACGGGGATAAATGAGCCCGCTTGATTACGAATTCTTCAAGATGGCCTCAAAATGCGACTGACCTACGATGCTCAGCCGTTGCAACCACCTTGCCGCGCTTGAGCACCATCAGCCGTGTCGGCAGGTCGAGAATGACATCGGCCACAGCCCGGCAATCGACCATCACCAGGTCGGCATCATTGCCCACCGCCAAACCGTGGCGTTTCAACCCCATGGCTTTGGCAGGGTTTGTCGTGAGCATCGACAACACGGTGGCCTGATCATCCGCGCCGCCCAAGTGGCAGGCGGGAATGGCCAGTTGCGCAATGTGTAACAGGTCGCCAGTGCCATACGGTGTGAATGCATTGCGGATGTTGTTGGTGGCCAGGCAAACCGTGACACCGCCGTCGCGCAGTGCACGCACCGGTGTCAAGGTGCGTCTGACATTGTGACTGTCACCCCGAGCCCCCAGGTGCAGGTCGGTGGCGGGCAGGCACATCACGCTGATGTCGGCCTCACGTAGCAACGCAATCACCTGTGCCCGTCGCGCTGGCGAGGCGGCGGCCAGGCTGGTCAGATGCCCAACGCAGACGCGCCCTTGGTAGCCTTCGGCAATGGTTCGACGTGCCACGTACTCGATGGTCATATGCTCGGCGTCATCGGCGAAGTCCTGGTGCAAGTCGATGTCTTTGCCGTAGCGCTTGGCCAAGTCAAAGACGAAATCTATGTGCTCCAGCGGCGACACGTCGTTGTAGGGAATGCCGCCCACCACATCGGCCCCCACCTCCATTGCCTGGGCCATCATGGCCTGCATGCCAGGCAGCGTGAGAATGCCTTCTTGCGGAAACGCCACGACCTGGATGTCGATCACCTCGCGGAATTGCTCGCGCAACTCCAGCACCACTTCGAGCCCGGTGAAGCCTTGGGCGGGTCAAACTCGGCATGGGCACGCACATGCGTGGTACCGGCACTGAACCAGTGCGCGCAGCACCTGGATCGAACGTTCGCGGATATCCTCACGGGTCAGTGTGGGCTTCAGTTCGGCGGTGACAGCGATCGCTTCCTTCAAGGTGCCGGAACGGTTGGCCTTGCGCTGCATCACGTTGGCTTTTTCCAGGTGCAGGTGGCCTTCGACAAACCCAGCCACAAGCACTTTGCCGTGCGGTGTGTGTCGACATGGTGCACGTCCTTAGCAGAGTGGTTCTGATGCAGCAGAAAACTCAGCGTCCCGTGCAGTTTGAGATTACAGAGCAAACTCGACTGGCCCTACAGGCCTGGATACATCAAGCCCATCTGTACAGCGAGGATTGTCTTTTCCCAAGCCGGCTACACGCTTCAGAGCACCTTGAATTGTCCCTGGTTTGGTAGACACCCCGAACGACTGCCCAGCCCACCTTTGCTCGGTTGGAACACAAAAGGGCGCTCCGGGTGTGCCGATTTGGAGGCCATGCGTCGAAGTGTCGCCATCCGCTGGGCCTGTCTCGGCTGTCCAGCCGCATCTGGGTGTAGGCACCTAGTCTGGGAATGGCGTCTGCAGCTAGCCACTTGGCCGCTATATCGCGGCAGTGAATAGAGGGGGAGAGGGGTTAAAAAAATGGAGCTTTTCTCCGTGAGCGGTGGTCAAGCTAGTTGGATAGGCCTAATTACAAATGAGTGGCCTGCCCGTCCTGGTTTCACCAACAAGCCACCGGCGGTGGAGGAGAGCACTATGCGCAGACGAGGCGGCGTTTACTGGGGTTGGTCAGACCCTACACTTCACCATCAATCCCACGAAGAAACGCTACACGACGGCACCCTCATCGATGTCCAGGTGAGACTTTCCCGCACCGGCGGCAGCCAACTTTTTCTAGGCGTCTACGCACACTCCGGCATGGCACTGCATGAAGAGGCTTACGATTCCAGGCCAGGCGAATCGATGTACCGGTCGTTGGCCTGGGGGATTGGTCGAGCGCGTCGAGTTGCTGATCAGTATGCCCCTACTGGAGAGGTGTAACAGCTGGCTGTAGTAAGGTTGTACTACTGTCAGGGTTCCCGTTTCAGTGCAACCTGCGACTGGAGAGCGAGGTCCTTCACAACCTCGCTGTAAATACACTTGATCGTGCCCCATGGGATCATGTGGCGCTGCGCGTAATCGCCCTCTCCATCATCGTTGATGGGGGAAGGCGCTGGCGGGCAACGCCGGAGGGGCAGGCCGCGCTTCTTGTCGGCGCGGCCCTGGGCTAGGGGGAGCCGAAGCGCTCTTAGTAGCTGGCCTTGGCCGCTTTCAGGGTGGACGCCCACTCTTCAGCAACGTCAAGCTCATGATAGGGCGACCAGTACGCGCATCCCATCGAAGGAAAGTTGTACTGGCAGTTCGGATGGAATATGAGCGGTCCAACTGATCTCAGCAAGACCAAGGGCTTCAAGCTTTGATACAGCTCTATGCCTAACGCCGCCGATATGGGCGGCGTTTTCGTTTGTGGGGGAGGGTGCTGGCGTGCAGCATCGACCTGAGCTATTGCTTCATCCTCGGTCAATCCACTCAAGGAACATGAGATGAAGCAATTACTGCTGATGGCTTTGCTGGCAGCGTCAGGCGCGGCTCAGGCTGAGATTCCCATGCTGAACGCAACATGCCCGGGGAAGATTGAAGTCCACGCGGACAAGGGCGGCCCGATCTACATCAATGGCAAAGAGGGCAAGCTGAAGAAGGTCAACGACAACTACTTCGAAGCCAAGGCCAGCGGAGTGACCATTTCGCTGTCGATCAACCCTGACGGCGCTCCGAGCGTTTCCTATACCGGAAGGAACCGGGCCAATGGCATTTGCCAGGTGAAAGCGTAGGGCCCGTAAGTCGCAGGTGGGCAGCATCGAAAAACCGCCGTCAGGCCCACATCCGGTACGCCCGGCACGTGTCAAGCCGCCCTCGATCGTCCCTGGCATCAGACCAGGGGCGTATCCTGCAGCCTGATGCTGGGCGTTCGTTACTTTTTGGACATGATCCGCAGAATGCGCAGGAACAGGTTAATGATGTCCAGGTACAGCGCAGCGGCACTGTCAATCGCGTTGTCGACGGTGCGCTCGATCTGGTTGGCACGCCCCCAATCTACGCCGATGTAGCCGCAGAAAATCGCGGCGACGATGTAGTCCATGGCCGCCAGGTGGGTGCCGAACAACAATGCCTGGCCCAGTTCCACGACGATCGACACCACCAGGGCGATGAACAGTGACGACTCGATCCGTTGGAAGAATGCCGGGAACACAGTCCCCAGTATCATCATCCCCGCGGTGAGCAGGATGGTCGTTTGCACCGCCTGGACAATGTGCTCGTGCGAGTATTCGGGCAGTACCACCACCAGCAGCAGTCCGATCGGCACCACGATCAGGTTGTAGCCCAGGAAGCTGTACATCGGCTCCTGCGAGCGGAAGATGATGGCGATGCCGGACATCGCCAGGACGAAGTAGCCAACAACGAACAGTATCAGGGGAATGGCCAGCATGACTTCGGCCGGTACCGTGGTGACCAAATACCAGTTCACCGCAAAACCCCACAGCAGCACAGCACCAAGTATGAGATTGTAAGTGTTGGCCGAGATCTGGTGGTTGGTGCCGACTCGGCTGAAGGTATCGTTTTCAAGCATGTATTGGGCTTTCCTTGGCTGAATGTCCATGCCACGACAGAGCCGATGGGCGTCGGGCACGTTATCGTTGTCGGTGGTCGACCATGATGGCACATTGCATCATCAGTATTGAAGCGACAGGATGATTACCGTAGGGCTATGGTCCGTCAGGGACGTGCAGCGTCCGGAGGCCCACAAGCAGCCGGGCACCCGGAGATTGTCCTCACCGGGCCGCAATCGCATGATCCTCACCTTTTGCTGGCTAACAGCCTTGCGGTTGAGGCAATGCGACCGTGGGCCTGCTCCGAGATAGGCTACACTCCAGGCCGAAGCTGGTTTTGAGCGAGCTTCTTCACGCTATCGTCGCTCTGGCGATCCACACCGACGGGCCCTGAAAGGCTCACAGAGGGTGCACCAATGGCGACTATCGACACTGACGTTTTCGCGCAAGGGCTGTTGCAGGTCGAGGCCTGTTGGCAGAGGTACATCTCGTCGCAGCGACTGGCCGAAGGACTGACGGGCCAGGCACTGAGTGGGGCCACTGAGATAGCTGACCAGAATTTCAGACATTTTCAGAACCAAAGCCAGCGATTCTATGCCGAGGTTCGCAAGCGAGTGGATGACGCTGAAAAGCTGGAGCGCGACATGGCGCTGTACCCTCATTATTACCTGCCAAAGGCTTGAGCGCGGCTGCTTGTCAGTTCAGGCGTTTGTTTGCCATGACAATCGGTTTCTGTGGGGCATGCCGTAGCAGTTCGCAATCATGCGCCCTGGCCCCCTTTGGTCGCTTACTACAGGGTTTCGGATTGCCACATCCCGAGAGGTCAAATACAGGGTGTATAGTGGCTTTTCGGGTGACTGTCTTTCAGTGGCTCATTGCCGAGACGCCAACATGTACCAGACGTATCCCAGCGCGGCCCACAAAGCCCACGAACGCCTCTGTGAGCAAATCGAAATCTTCCTTCAGCATGGCGGCCACATTCAGCAGGTTGCATCCGGCGTCACCGGTTCCCCTGAGGGTGTTTCCAAGGTTCAGTGGAAAAAGGAGCGAACCGCAAAGTGATGATGGAGGCTGCCGGCGCTTGAGGGCTGGAATGAGCAGTAACCTTGTCAGCGTGCTGATGTACAATTCAATCAACTCAATGGACACCAGCTGAAATGGATTTTTCTGAGTATTTTGCTTGCGCCGTGTTGAAGAAGTTCAACGACCAGTGTTTCGAGGACAAAGGCAGTGGGGTGACCGGCTCGCTTTCGATCAGCCCGGGTGGCCCGCCTGAGGTTTCTTGCACAGGAAAGAACAAGGCCAAAGGCGTAGGCCAGATCAAGAAATCTGCCACATCGGGTGGCAATGAATGAGCGACTCCAATCCGTTTCCCGCGTTGATCGAATATTACGCTGCCAAACGGGCCATGTTGCAGCAGGACCGGCACCGGCTGACCAGCATCGCCCTGGGTTCGTCGCATGGCGATTTTGCTTTCGACCCGACCTACTGCCCTGGGTCGTTCAACCTGTGCAGCCGGTCTCAGGATTTCCGCCATGCCCTCGCGCTTTATGAGCACGCGGTGAGCCAGGTCCCGAATCTCGATTCCGTGATTGTTTTTTACTCTCTGTTTTCACCGGGCAATCTGTTGGAGCAGTCGCCCAGTGAGAAGACCTTGGCACCGCTGATGAACGAGATCTTCCAGCTGGGGTTGAGCTACGAAGATCCTCAGCTGGCGCAGATCGCGGCGCAGTTGCAGGGGCGGCTGGCGTCCGTGGGCAGTACCCACTGCGGTGTGGCCGGTTTCCTGCCCGACCAGCAAAAAGCGTTCATGCCGGCGAGTCATGGCGCAGCACAGCGAGTCGCCGACCATATGCGCCTCAATGCCCGTGAAGACGGTAACCAGTACCTGGCAAAACTGTTGCTGTTGGCGGCTGAGCTGAAGCATCGGGTCATCGTGGTCATCCCGCCAATGCACATCGAATACCGCTTGCATGCTGGCGCTGACTCGACCTTTCTGTTCCGCGGAGTCTTCGAGCTTCAGCAGTTGATGGGGACCCTGTGCCCGGATTTCACCATGGACATTCTCGATCTCTACAGCGCAGCCGAATTTCTCCCTGGCCATTTTGGCGATTTCGATCACCTGATCCCGCAAGGCGAAGGGGCCATGCTGATATCACGCAGGATCGCTCAGGCGCTTGCAGCCAGGTCATCAACTTGTCAGCCTTCCGGCGGCTCTACCCCGCAGACAAACTCATCCGAGCCGAGCCGATGCGAGCCAAACTCCACGACGTAGCCGTTTCCGCGGCGCTGTGCCTCGGCCCTGGCGGTCTTCTGGTCTGCATAGACGTCGACAAAGTGCCAGGGATGCACGTCTCGCAGCACACCCCAGCCAAGTACCCAGCCCTCATTGTCAGGGTCTGCAGGAAGGTTTTTAGCCAGGCTGCGAATGCTCATTGATCTCTCCTTGGCACCGATGACCTGACGGTACTACCGCTGAAAGCGGTCTGTTATCTGGTTTTTCATCCACCCTGGTTGGGTGGACAGCCAAATGGCTCTTCCAAGCAGGCGGCTGTCTTCATGAAAAAAGATCAGCGGCTTGCCCCCACCCAGAACCTCCCATCTTTGCGCAGTCCAACGTATGCAATGTCCCGCTTCGCCTGGTCGGAGATATGTTCATGAAACGCAAGACTGCTTGGGTTGTCGTGTTGTCAGGGTTGTTGTTGCTCAGTGGCTGCTGGCCGTACTGGCACGATGGAGGCCATCATCATCGGCATTACTACGATGACGATCGTGGCGGGCACCAGGACTATCGTCGCTACTGAGGCAAGGCAGCACTGACTTCCCAGGCCTGGGCGTCATGCTTCATCGAGCATCCGCCCAGGGCTGAAGAAGAACGAAGCAATCAGCACGGCACTGATCACACCCAGCGCGTCCGCGACCAGCAACAGGAACTCGATGCCATCGCGCAGTTGCGCTTGTTGATTGACGGCAAAGCTCGCCCCATGCGGAAACGCGGCAATGCCCAGCAATACCACCGCCAGCGCTGCAGACAGCAACTTGATGTAGGCCCTGCTGAACGTCAATGTACAAGCCCAGAACACAAAGATGCTGAACACCGCCAAGCCGGTGGAAGTCACGAATTGGGCGAGTATTTCCAACCACCACACCATGGGTTTCTCCTGAAGGTTGCGCCGGGTGGATACGCATGAGAATTGTGGCAAGTTGAAAACGTTCCGCTCGGCTAAAGAAATAATGCGAAAGCGGAACCATGGCCGGTCACCGGCCATCACCCATATAGCAAAAAAGCCTATTGTGCTGCGCACGGTGCGCAGTACGATGGGCCGATGACAACTAAAAAGGGCGTGGTGTGCTGGCAACTCTTTCCTAAGTTCCCGATGGGGCAGCAGGAGCGTGTCGCGTGAAGAGCTCTAGAACGGTCACAGGCGCTGTACTGTTATCCACTTTCGCCGCGTTGTTCATGGCCGGGTGCGCGCAGAACCCGGATGTGCGCGCTGGCCACGACTATACCTCTGGCACCACCGAAAGAAGCGCGCCAGCCTATCTGGGTTGCGTGCAAGGCGAACTTCAAGGCAACGTGAAAACCTATGAAGTCGACGGCGATAACTCGGTCAAACTGTACGTGGAAAGTCCCGACCCCAATAAGGCCGATGGCCTGGTGGAACTGCGCGGCACTGGTACCCAGCGCCAGTTCATCGCCTACCAGCGCGACGCCTGGTACGACCATGGCAGGTTGCTCGATGCTGCGTTGATGTGCAAAAAGGCCTGATGCGTTGATCTGCAAGGGCAAAAAGCCCGCACATGAGAGCGGGCTTTTTGCGATGGGTGCTGATCCATCAGCGTTTTTCATTCTAAGGGAATGAACCGGTTTGCCCATTCGACAGAAGTCTCGCCATCACCGTCAGGCCTGGACACGACCTTGGTGGATTAGTCCTTTAGCCCGAACCCGGCTAGAATGGCGCACGTTCCAGTCTGGTTAATTGCAAATGCCAACCTTTCGCATCCTGTCCTGTTCAGCACTCATTCTTAGCCTTACTGCTTGCGCAAACCCAGGCAAGCCTACCGCCAGCAAGCTGACTGCCAAATCCCCGCAAGATTACGCCGCCTGCGTGCTGCCAAAGTGGCAGGCACTGGCCCCCCAGACCACGCAAAAGTCGATCAACCATGGTTATCGGTTGACCGCGCCGAGCGCCGTGACGTCAGACGAAGTGCTGGAAGTCGTTGATTATCACGATGGCAGCCGGGCAACTTTCTATAAAGGCAGTTTCCTGTCGAGTGACAAGTTGCGCCTGGCCGCCAGAGAGTGCCTGGAGTAGCGGGCTATCAGCGGCATCAATAGCCTGAACCACCCATGCCGCCCATGCTGGGCAACGCTTGCCGGGATTTGTGCTGTGCATTGCTCCACTCGGCGCAGGTCATGAAACTGGTCTTGTCGACCTTCCCGGCCTGATCGAAGCTGACCATGTAAGGCTGCTGCTTTTGCCCCGGCTGGGTAAGCATGTAATCGAAGCAAGTGCCTGCGACTACCGTGCGGTCGGACTCGGCGCCTGGTTTGCCACCTATCTGCAGTACGTGCTCTCTGCTCATGCCGTTAGTGACGTTGGCTACCAGCGGCTGGTCATGGTAGAGGGATGAGTTACTTGAACAGCCCGTGAACGCTGCCACTATCAGCAGCGCACAAGTTGATTTGTTCATGGCAGTGCTCCCGTCAGCGAACGCCGTTACGGAACAGCATCAATCCAGTCGGTTATTCATCATACGCCTGTATTGCTTCACCCGGCGTAGCGTGCGCCACTGCTCCAGCAGCAGGGCACGCAGGGGCGAGGCCTTGGCATTCGGTTTGCTGCCGGCGGCCAGCCGGCGCATCTGCAACTTCACCAGGGCCAGGTGCGGCCGTCCCGGGCATCACCTTGCATGGCCGGTGCTTCGTAGCTGCCGCCAGACAGCTCCACCAGGTCAACGGGTAGCTCGTTCAGCCACAACACGACCTGGTGTGCATCCGCAGGTTCGAAGCCGCCACGCTGGAAGTCGGCCGAGTTGAGCTTGACCGCCACGCTGAAGGCGGGCGACACCACCTCGCGCACGGCCTTGACCACTTCCAGCAACAGGCGCGCACGGTTTTCCAGGCTGCCGCCCCAACGGTCCTGGCGCTGGTTGGTCAACGGCGAGAGGAATTGGCTAAGCAGGTAGCCGTGCGCAGCGTGGACCTGCACGCCGCTGAAGCCGGCTTGTTCGGCCAGCGCCGCAGTACGGGCGAAGCGTTGGATCAGCGCGGCGATTTCGCGTTCGTCCAAGGCCTTGGGCTGCGGGAACAGCTTCGACAAACTGCCCATGTCCAGCACCACTGCCGAGGGTGCGACGGTTGTCTGGCCGAGGTTGGCCTGCATCTGCCGGCTCGGGTGGTTGATCTGCATCCAGAATTGCGCAGCCTTGGCGCGTCCGGCCTCTGTCCATTGGCGAAAGCGCTGCAATTGCTGGCTGTCAAATGCCCAGCGCCTGATTACCGAATGGCAGGAAGGCGAGACCGACAAGGCGCAGCGCTGATCACCATCAAGAAAATGCAGCCCCAGGCCCGGCGATCTGTCATCAAATGAAAACCCGCTGTCGCCCGATGCGAAGCACCCCGCCCCCCGAGCGCTTACATTCCAATTACCCAGAACTGACGCCCTGCGTCCAGATCGATGATTGGAGAGACAAGCATGTCCAAAGTCGTACGTTTCCATCAGACCGGTGGTCCCGAAGTGCTGCGCTACGAGGATGCCGAGGTCGGTGAGCCCGGCCCGGGGCAGGTGCGCCTGCGCCAGGTGGCGGTTGGCCTGAACTATGCCGACACCTACTTCCGCAATGGCACCTACCCGATCCCGCTGCCCAATGGCATTGGGGTGGAAGCGTCCGGTGTGGTGCAGGCGGTAGGCGAGGGCGTGACCCAGATAGCGGTGGGTGACCGGGTCACCTACACCGGCTTTCTCAATACCCTTGGTGCATATTGTACCGAGCGTCTGATCCCTGCAGCTGCGCTGATCAAACTGCCGGAGACCATCGCCTTCGAGACCGCCGCCGCCATGACCATGCGCGGCCTGACCGCGGCCTACCTGATGCGCCGGCTGTATGACTTCAAGCCCGGCGACACGGTGCTGCTGCATGCGGCGGCGGGGGGCGTTGGCCTGATCGTCGCGCAGTGGGCGCGGCTCCTGGGGCTGAACGTGATCGGCACGGTATCCACCGAGGCCAAGGCTGAGGTCGCCCGCGCCCACGGCTGCAATCAGATCATCAATTACAGCGTCGAGGACGTGGCCAGCCGGGTACGTGAGCTTACCGATGGCGTCGGCGTCAGCGTGGTATTCGACAGCGTTGGCAAGGACACCTTCATGGGCTCGCTCGATTCGCTCAAGCGCCGAGGCCTGATGGTGTGCGTGGGTACCGCCTCCGGCACCATCCCGCCGTTCGACCCACAGTTGCTGGCGATCAAGGGCTCGTTGCAGCTGACCCGCCCGGCGCTGGCCGACTTCATCGCCGACCCTGCGGAAAAGGCCGAGCTGGCGGGCGAGCTGTTCGACCATGTCAGCAGTGGCCGCATCCGCATCGAAATCAACCAGCACTATGCACTGCAGGACGCCGTCCAGGCCCATCGCGACCTGGAAGCACGCAGGACCACCGGCTCGTCGATCTTCGTCATCTGAAGAGGGCAACAGCATGCACATCGAACCACTGACCTGTGCGATCGGCGCCGAGATAAGCGGCGTCAACCTGGCTGACGCGATCCACGACGACGACCTGTTCGAGCAACTGCGCGCGCAGTTGCTCAGGCACCGTGTGCTGTTCCTGCGTGACCAGCACTTCAGCCGTGCCGAACACGTGGCGTTTGCCCGGCGCTTTGGCGAGCTGGAAGACCACCCGGTCGCCGGTAGCGACCCGGAGCACCCTGGCCTGGTGCAGATCTACAAGCGCCCCGACCAGCCCAACGACCGTTATGAAAACGCCTGGCACACCGACGCTACCTGGCGCGAAGCACCGCCCATGGGCTGCGTGCTGCGCTGCCTCGAGTGCCCGCCGGTGGGCGGCGACACGATGTGGGCGAACATGGTGCTGGCCTATGAAAACTTGCCAGGCGACGTGAAAGCCAAGATCGAAGGCCTGCGCGCACGCCACAGCATCGAAGCCAGCTTCGGCGCTGCCATGCCGATCGAAAAGCGCCTGGCGCTCAAGGCGCAGTTCCCCGATGCCGAACACCCGGTGGTGCGTACCCACCCGGAAACCGGCGAACAGGTGCTGTTTGTCAACGCCTTCACCACCCACTTCAGCAACTACCACACGCCCCAGCGCGTGCGCTTCGGCCAGGACGCAAACCCCGGCGCCGCCGACCTGCTGCGCTACCTGGTCAGCCAGGCCTACCTGCCCGAGTACCAGGTGCGCTGGCGCTGGAAGCCCAACAGCGTGGCCATCTGGGACAACCGCAGCACCCAGCATTATGCGGTCATGGACTACCCACCGTGCCACCGCAAGATGGAACGTGCCGGGATCAAGGGCAGCCGCACTTTCTGAGTCATCCGCCGCACACACACATTCACGCGCGCGGCGCACAGCACAATAACAATAGCGAGGACTACTGCATGCAATTCTTCGATGATTCGTTGCACCCGGAAAACATGGAAAAGGTGGTGATCACCGTCGCCCCGTATGGCCCGGAGTGGATGCCCGAGGACTTCCCCGAAGACATCCCGCTGACCATGGACGAGCAGGTACAGAAGGCCGTCGACTGCTATGAAGCCGGCGCCACCGTGCTGCACCTGCATGTGCGCGAACTGGACGGCAAGGGTTCCAAGCGCCTGTCCAAGTTCAACGAGCTGATCGCCGGTGTGCGTGAAGCGGTGCCGGACATGATCATCCAGGTGGGCGGTTCGATTTCCTTTGCGCCTGAGGGCGAAGGCGAGGCGGCCAAGTGGCTGTCCGACGACACCCGGCACATGCTCGCCGAGCTGACCCCACGCCCCGACCAGGTGACTGTGGCGATCAACACCACGCAGATGAACATCATGGAGCTGCTGTATCCGGAGTATCTGGAAGGCACCTCCCTGGCCCACCCGGCGATCCACGCCGCCTACAGCGAAATGACCGTGCCCGCCGGCCCAGCCTGGGTCCGCGAACACCTGCGCCGGTTGCAGTCCAGTGGCATCCAGCCGCACTTCCAGCTGACCGGCATGCATGCCCTGGAAACCCTCGAGCGCATCGTGCGCCGTGGCGACTACATGGGCCCGCTGAACCTGACCTGGATCGGCATCGGTGGCGGTTTCGACGGCCCCAACCCGTTCAACTTCTTCAATTTCATCCACCGCGCGCCAGATGGCTGCACGCTGACGGCCGAATCGCTGCTCAAGAACGTGCTGCCGTTCAACACCATGGCCTTGGCCATGGGCCTGCACCCACGCTGCGGCAACGAAGACACCATCATCGACCAGCACGGCAAGCGCTTCGGCTCGGTGCAGCAAATCCAGCAGACCGTGCGCGTGGCCCATGAGCTGGGCCGTGAAGTGGCCAACGGCAAAGAGGCCCGGGCGATTTACCGCATTGGCGAGCAGTACACCAGCATCGAGCAGACGCTCAAGGCCAACGGCATGGCGCCGAACCGCCAGCCGGGCCAGAAGGGCGTGCCGCAGCGGGCCTGATAGCAAGCCCCGGAGGCGATCTTTGTAGGAGCGGCCTTGTGTCACGAAAGGGCTGCGCAGCAGCCCCAACCATTCATCCACCAGCGCTGAATCATTGGGGCTGCTTTGCGGCCCTTTCGCGACACAAAGCTGCTCCTACAAAGGCAGTGCGTTTTTCGGTCAACATCCCATAAGAACAAAAACAATACAGAATCCCGAGGAGGCACCATGGCCACCTATCTCGCCAGTGCCGAAGCACCCGGCACCGACACTTCGAACAGCGTCCCCCGGCGCTATGCCTGGGTCGTCTTCGCCCTCACGTTCGGCCTGTTGATCTCCGACTACATGTCGCGCCAGGTGCTCAATGCCGTGTTCCCGCTGCTCAAGGGCGAGTGGGTCCTGAGCGACAGCCAGCTCGGCCTGCTCAGTGGCATCGTCGCACTCATGGTCGGGCTGCTGACTTTCCCGTTGTCCTTGCTGGCCGACCGCTTCGGCCGGGTCCGCAGCCTGGTGCTGATGGCTGTGCTGTGGAGCCTGGCGACCCTGGGCTGCGCCCTGGCGGAAAACTACCCGCAGATGTTCATTGCCCGCTTCCTCGTGGGTGTCGGCGAGGCCGCCTACGGCAGCGTCGGCATTGCCGTGGTGGTGGCGGTTTTCCCCCGCGACATGCGCTCGACCCTGGCCGGCGCCTTCATGGCCGGTGGCATGTTCGGTTCGGTGCTGGGCATGGCCCTGGGTGGCATCCTGGCCCAGCACCTGGGCTGGCGCTGGGCGTTCGCCGGCATGGCCCTGTTCGGCCTGGTGCTGGCGCTGCTATACCCCCTGATCGTCAAGGAAGCCCGCATCGCGCCCCAATGCGCCGGGCAGGGCCTGACCAAAGCCAGTCGCCCGCTGCGCACCCTGTATGGATCGCGCTCGGTGATTGCCGCGTACATCGGCAGTGGCCTGCAGCTGTTCGTCGGCGGCACGGTCATTGTCTGGATGCCCAGTTACCTGAACCGTTACTACGCCATGGGCACTGATCGCGCCGGTGCCATCGCCGCCGTGATCGTGCTGTTCAGCGGCATTGGCACGATCCTCTGCGCGATGCTCTGCGACCGCCTGGGCCGCCAGCGCCCGGACCGCAAGATCAGCCTGGCCATCGGCTATTGCCTGGGCAGCTGCCTGCTGCTGTCGGTGGCCTTTGCGCTGCCGGCGGGTACTGCGCAACTGGTGCTGATCTGCCTGGGCATGATGATCGCCGTCGGCACCAACGGCCCGTCCAGCGCCATGGTCGCCAACCTGACCCACGCCGCCGTGCACGGCACCGCCTTCGCCACCCTGACCCTGGCCAACAACCTGCTGGGCCTGGCCACTGGCCCGCTGATCACCGGGCGGGTGTCCGACCTGATCGGCTTGCACGCCGCGTTCCAGCTGGTACCGCTGGTGAGCATCGCTGCCGCCGCGGTGTTCTTCATCGCCAAACGCCATTACCACCGCGACATGGAGCGTCTGCAAGCATCGGTCAGCCATACCGAGGAGTTGAGTTCGTGAAACAGACGTTGTCCGTCGAAGTATTGTTCGATTTCATTTGCCCGTGGTGCCTGATCGGTCAGCGGCAGTTGCAAGCCGCGCTGTTGCTGCTGCAGCGCGAGCAGCCGCAAATACAGGTGGAGCTGCAGTGGCGCGGCGTGCAGCTGCTGCCTGGCCTGCCTGCCAATGGCCTGCCATTCCATGCGTTCTATGTGCAGCGGCTGGGCAGCGAGCAGGCCGTGCGCGAGCGCCAGGCGCAGGTGCGCGCAGCGGCGAGTGTGGTGGGTGAAGACATCGACTTCACGCGCATCCGCCGCATGCCCAATACCGCCAATGCCCACCGCCTGTTGCAACGGGCGTCCAGCCTGCTCGGCGCCGCGCAGCTCGAAGCCATGCTGGCGCAGATGTTCATTGCCTATTTCCATCAGGGCCGCGACCTGGGCGACAGCCGAGTGCTGCTTGCCATTGCCCAGTCCTGCGGGCTGGAGGCGGCGCAAGTGGCCGACTGCCTGCGTGACGATGGCAGCCCGTTCCTCGACGGTGCCGGGCGCGCGGGCAGCGCGGTGCCGCGTTTTCGCTTCAATGAGGGCCGCCTGATTGCCGGCGCGCAACCGGCCGAGGTGCTGTTGGCGGCAATGCTTGAAGCCTTGCACGTGCAGGTGCCGGCATGACCCGGCGTATCGCCCTGGCCGCAAGCCAGGTCCCCGAGCGCAACGCGCGTGTGCTGGTCGAGAGCCACGGCAAGAGCCTGGCCGTGTTCAATGTGGCCGATACCCTGTATGCGATCGACGACAGTTGCCCGCACCAAGGGGCCTCGCTGTGCGGCGGGCGCCTGGAGGGGCGGGTCATCCAGTGCTGCGCCCATGGCCTGCGCTTCGACCTGGCCAGCGGCTACCTGCTCAACTCAACGGCGCTGAAGGTCAATAGCTACCGGGTCGAATGCCAGGGCCAGCAGGTGTACATCGTGCTGGATGACGAGGAGGGCGGGCAATGAGCACGCTGGTAATGACGGCGGCACAGCAACGCATTCGCACCTTGGCCCCAGGCATTGCAGTCAGCCTGATCGTGGGTGCGGCGGCGAGTTTTCTCAGCGAGCACTATGCGGCCCCGGTCATGCTGTTTGCCTTGTTGCTGGGCATGGCACTGAACTTCCTCGCTGTCGACGGACCGTGCAAGGCCGGCATCGAGTTTACCGCACGCGGCGTGCTGCGCCTGGGCGTGGCGCTGCTGGGCATGCGCATTACCCTCGACCAGATCGCCAGCCTTGGCTGGAAACCGGTAGCGTTGGTGGTCATCCTGGTGCTGGTGACTATCGTGGTGTCGGTGATTGCAGCCAAGGCACTGGGCTTTTCCCGGTTGTTCGGCCTGCTGACCGGGGGGGCCACGGCCATCTGCGGCGCCTCGGCGGCGCTGGCACTGGCGGCGGCGCTACCCCAGCACCCGCGCAAGGAGCACGCCACGCTGTTTACGGTGATCGGCGTGTCGGCGTTGTCGACCCTGGCGATGATCCTTTACCCGATGATCGCCCAGTGGCTGCATTTGCCGCCGGGGCAGGCCGGGGTGTTCCTGGGGGCGACCATCCACGATGTGGCCCAGGTGGTCGGCGCCGGTTACAGCCTGTCCACCGAAACCGGCGACATCGCCACCGTGGTCAAGCTGATGCGTGTGGCCATGTTGCTGCCGGTAATTGTCTGCGCAGCGATGATCACTCGCCGCCAGGGCCTGGATGCCAGGGGCCAGCGCCCGCCGTTGCTGCCGTGGTTTGCCGTCGGTTTCGTGCTGCTGGCCTGCGTCAACAGTACCGGCTGGGTGTCATCGGCGGTACAGGGCGGCATCAATGACCTGTCGCGTGGCTGCCTGGTCGTGGCCATCAGCGCCCTGGGCATGAAGACCCAACTCAAGGCCCTGGCTTCGGTGGGGCTCAAGCCCATCGCGCTGATGGTGGGGGAAAGCGTGTTCCTCGTGTTGCTGGTGCTGGCCCTGATGCACTGGGGCCTTTAAGGCGCCTGTTCGGCGTGCTGAGCCCGCCAGCTGGCTGGCGGCATGCCGAACTGGGCGATGAACCAGCGGGTGAACGAACTGGGCATCGAGTAACCGAGCATGTCGGCGATGCGCCCCAGCGAATAGTTGGGGTTCTCCAGGTAACGCATCACCAGGTCGCGGCGCACGTTGTTGATCATGTCCTTGAACGTCAGCCCGTCTTCTTCCAGGCGCCGTTGCAGGGTGCGCACATTCATGCCCTGGGTTTGCGCTACCTGCTCGATGGTGGCGCGGCCCATGGGCAGCAGCAGGTAGATGGTCTTGCGCAGCTCCAGTTCCAGTGATGGCGTGCCGCCGGCCGGCAGCGTGTCCAGGTAGCGCCGTGCCAGACGCGCCATGGCTTCGTTGGCCAGCGGGCTGGCGCTGTCGAGGTCGGCGGCGGGGCAGACGATGCCATTGAACTCGCTGCCGAACACCAGCTTGCAGCCGAAGATCCGCCGGTGGATAGCCAGGTCGGCGGGTGCGGCATGGGTGAAGTTGGCGCTGATCGGGTGCCACTGGGCACCCAGCAGCGCCGCACACAGGCGCAGCATCACGCCGATGGCCAGCTCCGTGGCCTGGCGGCTGCACGGTGCCCGCTCATTGATCACTTCTTCGCGAATGATGACCGTCTTGCCAGCCTCTTCGACATGGATGGCCAGCGCATCGTTGAGCAGATGGCGGTACTGGACGATCACTTCCAGGGCATCGCGCAGGCTGCGCTGGTGGCTGAGCAGCAGGCTGATCTCGCCAAAGTCCGAGAGCTGGCGCGATTCGGCCATGCGCAGGCCGAAGGTTTCGCAACCGCTGGCGCGCGCCGACTCTTCCAGCAAGGTAATCACGTTAGCCGCCGGAATACGCCGGTTGGGGTCTTCGAGCAGTGCTGCGCTCAGGCCAACCTGGGCGAGCAAGGCGTTAGGGTTCAGGCCCACGTGGCGGGACACTTCGAGGTAATTGGTGAGGCTGGCAGCACGGACTAGGGCGGGCATTTTTATTGTTTTCCGTCAGGCGGTCTGTGAGTTATAGCGTGCGTGTCATCAATTGAGAAGCACAAGCTCGAACCTGGCCATGTCATCAAATGAAAAGCCACTGACGCGCAATGTGAAGCACCCGTCGAGGCCCCTGATTACTGTGAACCTCGTACCCGATCCAAGCCGAGGTCCCGACGTGGAAAAACTGCAAACCACTGCCACCGTGCTGATCATCCCTGGCTTGCGCGAGCACGTCAGCGAGCATTGGCAAACCCTGCTGGAAGCGCGCCTGGCCAAGGTTCGCAGCGTGCCACCGCTACAAGTCGACGGGCTCAGCTGCAGCGCGCGGGTGGAAGCCATCCAGCGCGAGCTGGAGCGGATAGAGGGTGAGGTGCTGCTGGTGGCGCATAGCGCTGGCGTGTTGATGGTGGCCCACTGGGCGGCCCGTTACCAACGGCCGATCAAAGGTGCATTGCTGGCAGCTCCGCCTGACTTGCACGCTCAGTGGCCTGCCCATTACCCCAGTCCGCAAAGCCTGGCCGAGCAGGGCTGGTCGCCCTTGCCGATGGCGTCGCTGCCGTTTCCCAGCATTGTCGCCGCCAGCAGCAACGACCACCTGGCCAGTTTCGACGCCGCAGGGGCCATGGCCCAGGCCTGGGGCAGCGAGCTGGTCGCCCTGGGCGCGGTCGGCCACCTCAACCCGGCCGCCGGTTTCGGCCCCTGGCCGCTCGCCGAAAACCTGATTCGCCGCCTGGACCACTGATCTGCCAACCGCGCACGGATGCCCAGGCCAAGCCCGCAGATGACGGGCAAGCCCAAAACAACAAAAACAATAAGTGGAGTCATCGTAATGCCTGAACACTGCATTCACCGTGCTGTGAAGCCACAGCGCTGCCTGCTCGCCTGCGCCATCAGCCTGCTCAGCCTGCCCGGCGCGCAAGCCTTCGAAGTCACTACCGGTAGCGAAGACTGGGCCGTGCGCTTCGACAACACGGTCAAGTACAACTATGGCGTGCGCACCGAAAGCGCCGACAAGCGCATGCTGGGCACGCCCAACAGCAACGACGGCGACTACAACTTCCGCAAGGCCGGCACCACGGTCACCAACCGGCTCGACCTGCTGACCGAGCTGGACGTGGTCTACCAGGGCAACACCGGCTTTCGTGTCAGCACCGCCAGCTGGTACGACAAGGCCTATGACAATACCGGCTCCAACAGCAACCCGTTCGTCAACGGCAACGGTGACCGGTCCGGCATCAACCCCAGCCTCAATGGCCTGCCGGGCACCGGCGTGCCGCTGGGCAGCCCGCACCTGAGCCACTATGCCCAGCGCTACTACAGCGGCCCGTCTGGCGAAGTACTGGATGCCTTCGTGTTCTTCAGCCGCGAGGTGGGCGAGGAGTCGCAAATCAGCGCCAAGGTCGGCCAGCACAACCTGTTCTGGGGTGAAACGCTGCTCAACCCGGTGCATTCGCTGAGCTACGGCCAGTCCGGGCTGGACCTGGCCAAGCTGGCGGCCTCGCCAGGTACCGAAGCCAAGGAGCTGTTCGTGCCGCGCAACCAGTTGTCCACTTCGTTCATGGTCAACCCCGAGCTGACCTTGGGCGCCCAGTACTTCTTCGACTGGGATGCCGCGCGCCTGCCGGAGGCCGGCACTTACTACGGCGGCTCCGACGTGGTGGGCGAGGGCGCCCAGAGCTTCCTGCTTGGCCACACCGGCACCCCGGGCTTGATCCCGGTGCGCGGCGCGCTGACCACCATCCGCCGTGGCGACGACCTGACCCCGCGCAACAGCGGCGACTGGGGCGTCATGGCCAAGTGGTCACCCGAGTGGCTTGGCGGCACGCTGGGCTTCTACTACCGCAAGACGTCCGAGATCCTGCCCCAGGCATGGCTCGACGCACGCGGCATGACGGTGGCCCGGGGGCCGTTCGGTACCCCGCCGGCCAGCCGCCAGGGCGCGATTGGCAACCTGTACAACTCGCTGCAGAGCACCACTTACCAGTTTGCCTACTCCGACGATATCGACATCTACGGCCTGAGCCTGTCCAAGGATATCGGCGGTGTCAGCGTCGGCAGCGACCTCAACATCCGCCAGCACATGCCCCTGGCGAGCATCCCGGCCATCGTCAGTGCCCCCGGCACCGCCGGCCTGGGCGGCGGCTTTGGCCTGTTGCCGCCACGCCTGGCGAGCAGCGGGGTGATCTACGACGTGCCCAAGGACGGCGATAGCCTGAGCGCTACCGGCGAGACCCTGCACTGGACCCTCAACGGCCTGATGACCATCGGCAACACGCCGCTGTTCGACTCGGCGACCCTGCTGGGCGAGCTGTTCTACAGCAACCTGCTCAAGCTCGATGGCCACAACGAGGCGCTGTACAAGGGCAAGAGCAGCTACCGCGGCATCGACCAGCCGACCCGCGACAACTGGGGCATCGCCGTCAACTTCACCCCCACCTGGTACCAGGTGTTGCCAGGCATGGACCTGAGCATGCCGCTGTCGGTCAACGTCGGCCTCGACGGCGTCTCGCCGGTGCAGGGCGGTGGTGCCAAGGACACCGGCAACTATGCGGTCGGCGTTAGCGCCGCTATCTACAACCAGTACTTCGTCGACCTCAAGTACGTCGACAGCTTCGGCAAGACCCAGTCCTGCAAGGATGGCCAGACCGACGGCAGCACGCCGAACGCCCTCGATGGCGAACAGGACTACACCTGCTACGGCGGCGGCTATGCCTCCTTCTCCGGCGGTGGTGCCACCACCGAAGACCGTGGCGCCCTGTACCTGACCCTCAAGACCACGTTCTGAGACCTGTACCCCCACAGACTCCACAGGAAAACAACAATCATGAAATACGTGAACACCCTGTTGGCCACGTGCCTGTCGCTGGCTGCCCTCAACGCGGCCCACGCCGCAGTATCCCCTGACCAGGCCGCCAAACTGGGCAAGAGCCTGACCACCCTGGGCGCGGAGCAGGCCGCCAATGCCGATGGCTCGATCCCCGCCTACCAGGGCGGCCTGCTGACGCCGCCGGCCAACTACCAGAGCGGCGCCAGCATGCGCCCCGACCCCTTTGCCAACGAAAAGCCGCTGCTGGTCATCGATGGCAAGAACGCCGATCAGTACAAAGGCCAGCTGACGGCAACCACCCTTGAGTTGCTCAAGCGCTTCCCGAGCATGCGGGTCGATGTCTACCCGACCCACCGCAGCGTGGCGCTGCCCCAGGCGGTGTTGGCCAACACCTTGAAGAACGCCACCGGTGCCAAGAGCCAGGAGGGCGGCACTGCAGTGGACAACGTGCTGCCGGGCATCCCGTTCCCGATCCCGCAAAACGGCGCGGAGGCGATGTGGAACTTTCTGCTGCGCTACCAGGGCGTGAGCATGACCGCCAAGTACGACTCGTGGAACGTCGATGCGGCCGGCAAGCCTTCGCTGTCGACCACCGGCCAGGCCAACATCAGCTACCCGATCTACGAAGACATGAACAAGCCGATCGGCGCCAAGGACACCTATTACCAGATGAAACTGGTGTACACCGGCCCCGCCCGCCGCGCCGGCGAAGCGATGATGCTGCGTGATGCCGCCAACCCGCTGGTGCAGCCACGCAGCGCCTGGCAGTACCTGCCTGGGCAGCGCCGGGTCAAGCTGGCACCGAACCTGGCCTACGACACGCCCAACCCAGGCACCTCGGGCTCCGGCACCTACGATGACGTGTTCGTCTTCAACGGCGCCCTGGACCGCTACGACTGGACCCTGGTCGGCAAGCAGGAAATGTACGTGCCATACAACACCTACCAGCTCACCTACAACACCGACGTCAAACAGCTGATCACCCCCAACCACCTCGCCCCGCAGTTCGTGCGCTGGGAGAAACACCGCGTGTGGGTGGTGGAAGGCAAGCTCAAGGACGGTGCGCGGCACATCTACCACAAGCGCCGCTTCTACCTCGACGAGGACAGCTGGGTCGCCCTGGCCTCCGACCAGTATGACGCCCGCGGTCAGCTGTACCGTGGCTCGTTCGCCTTCCTGACCCAGAGCTACGACAAGCAGACCCCGGATGCCACGCCGTTCATGATCTACGACCTGGTCGGCGGCACCTACAACCTCAACGGCGTGGTCGGTGCCTATGGCGGTATCCGCTACATCGACCCGCTGTCCAAGGCCCAATGGTCGCCTGAATCGCTGGCCGGCAACGGCATCCGCTGAGCGCATGGCGCAGAGGTCCGCAATGTCTGTCTTCAAACGATGCAGCGTGGCGATGCTGTTCTGGGCTGCGCTGCAAGGCGCCGCCCAAGCGGCGCCCTTCACCGATGTGCTGGACCTGCCGGCCATGCCCAGTGCACTGGCCACAACCAGTGCGCTGCGTGATGTAACCCGCGCCGGTGAGCGCCTGGTGGCGGTGGGCCCGCGTGGCCACATCCTGTACTCCGACGACCAAGGTGCGCACTGGCAGCAGGCCCATGTGCCGGTCAGCGCCGACCTCAATGCCGTCAGCTTCGCCACCGCAGAGCATGGCTGGGCGGTCGGCAACGACGGTGTGGTGCTGCACAGCCGCGACGGCGGCCAGCACTGGGAAAAGCAGCTCGATGGCCGGGCACTGGCCGACGGCACCGACAGCACCTTGCTCGATGTGTGGTTCAGCGATGACCAGCATGGCTATGCCGTGGGCCTGTTCAACCTGTTGCTGCGCACCGAGGACGGTGGCCAGCACTGGTTGCCGTGGCAGGGCCACAGCGACAACCCCCAAGGCTTGCACCTGACCAGCCTGGCGCCCGTGGGTGACGCGTTGTACATCACCGGCGAGCAGGGCCTGTTGCTCAAGCTGGATGCCGCTGGCCAGCGTTTCATCCAGGTGCCGACGCCCTATGCCGGTACCTTGTTCGGTGCCGTGGGCAAACCCGGGCTGCTGGTGATCTACGGCTTGCGTGGCAATGCCTACCGCAGCACGGACGGCGGCCAGCAATGGCAGCCGGTCAGCAGTGGCGTGAAGACCAGCCTGACGGCAGCCAGCCTGTCCGCCGACGGCAATGTGTGGCTGGCCAGCCAGGCCGGCGACCTGCTGCTCAGCCGCGACGGCGGCGCCAGCTTCAACCCGCAGCCACAAGCCATACGCGGCCCGGTGACCGCGCTTGCCGACGACGCCGCTACCGGTCTGGTACTGGTGGGCGAGCGGGGCGTGCGCACCTTCGACGAGAGAAGACCCTGATGGCCGATATTCGCCAAGATCCACTGCCGGTGATCCACAAGCTCGCCGACTTCGACCCCCGGTCGGGCAATCGCCTCGAACGCCTGGTGTTCAACCACCGCCTGGCCTTCGTGCTGTGCATGCTGCTGACCACCCTGGTGCTGGGCTACATGGCACTGACCCGCCTGGAACTGCGCCCCAGCTTCGAGAAGATGCTGCCGCAGAGCCACCCCTACATCCAGAACTACCTGGAGAACCGCCCATCGTTGCGCGGCCTGGGCAACGCGGTGCGGGTGGTGGTGGAAAACACCCACGGCGATATCTTCGACCCCGACTACCTGCAGACCTTGCGCCAGATCAACGACGAGTTGTTCCTCAGTGACGGTGTCGACCGTGCCTGGATGAAATCGCTGTGGAGCCCGGCGGTGCGCTGGACCGAAGTCACCGAAGAAGGCTTCCAGGGCGGCCCGGTGATGCCTGATGGCTACCAGGGGGCGGCCGCCGACATCGAACAGCTGCGGCAGAACATCGAGCGGGCAAATATTGTCGGCAGCCTGGTGGCCCGCGATTTCAAGTCGAGCATGCTGATCGTGCCGCTGCTGGACCAGGATTCGGCCACCGGCAAAGGCATTGACTACCACGCCTTCTCGCAAAAGCTGGAACACCTGCGTAGCCAGTATCAGGCCAGCGGCCAGTACCGGATCCACGTGATCGGCTTCGCCAAGCTGATGGGCGACCTGATCGACGGGCTGATCCAGGTGATGGCGTTCTTCGCCCTGGCCGTGGTCACCAGCTTGGTGATCATCTACCTGTACACCCGCTGCGTGCGCAGCACCTTGCTGGTAGTGCTGTGTTCGTTGACGGCGGTGGTTTGGCAGCTGGGTATCGTCGCTTGGCTGGGCTATGCCATCGACCCATACTCGATCCTGGTGCCGTTCCTGATTTTCGCCATCGGCGTGTCCCACGCCGCGCAGAAGATGAACGGCATCCTCCAGGACATCGGCCGCGGCACCCACCGGCAGATTGCCGCGCGCTACACCTTCCGCCGCCTGTTCGTGGCCGGGGTCACCGCGCTGCTGGCGGACGCGGTGGGCTTTGCCGTGCTGATGCTGATCGACATCCCGGTGATCCAGGACCTGGCCATCACCGCCAGCATTGGCGTGGCGGTCCTGATCTTCACCTCGCTGTTGCTGATGCCGGTGGCGCTGTCGTATGTGGGCGTGGGCCGCAAGGCCGCCGAGCGCGCGCTGTACATCGATGCCCGCGCAGCGCAGCACCGTGGCTTTGGCCGGCTGTGGGACCTGCTCGACCGCTTCACCGAACGCAAGTGGGCCACGGGCGCCTTGCTGGTGGCCGCGGTGCTTGCGGGCATCGGTGTATGGGGCAGCCTGCAGCTGAAGATCGGTGACCTCGACAGCGGTGCCCCGGAGCTGCGCGCCGACTCGCGCTACAACCGCGACAACGCCTTCATCACCAGCCACTACGCGCTCAGCAGCGACACCTTCGCGGTGATGGTCAAGACGCCGCCGGAAGGCTGCCTGCGTTACCAGACGCTGGTGCTGGCCGACCGCCTGGCCTGGGAGCTGCAGCAGTTGCCTGGGGTACAGACCACGCTGTCGCTGGCCAATGCGGTGCGCCAGATCACCGCCGGCACCTACGAGGGCAACCCGCGCCTGAACAGCCTGCAGCGCAACCAGGACGTGCTCAACTACGCAGCCCAGCAGGCCTCGGTCAACACCCCGGAGCTGTTCAACAACGACTGCTCGCTGATGCCGGTGATCGCCTACCTCAAGGACCACCGCGCCGACACCCTGGCACAAGTCGCCGCCACCGCCGAGCGTTTCGCCCAGGCCAACAGCGGCGAGGACCGCCAGTTCCTGCTGGCAGCCGGTAGCGCCGGGATCGAGGCCGCCACCAACATCGTCGTGCGCGAGGCCAACCACCGCATGCTGTTGCTGGTGTACCTGGCCGTCACCGTGTTCTGCCTGTTCACCTTCCGCAGCTGGCGCGCCACCCTGGTGGCGATCCTGCCGCTGATGCTCACCTCGCTGCTGTGCGAAGCGCTGATGGTGGCCCTGGGCATCGGCGTCAAGGTCGCTACCTTGCCGGTGATCGCCTTGGGCGTGGGCATTGGCGTCGACTACGCGTTGTACCTGCTCAGTGTGCAACTGCACCACCAGCGGGCCGGCCTGCCGCTGGCGCTGGCTTATCAGAAGGCCGTGGCCTTTACCGGGCGGGTCGTTGGCCTGGTGGGCATCACCCTTGCGGCCGGCGTGGTCGGTTGGGCCTGGTCGCCGATCAAGTTCCAGGCCGACATGGGCCTGCTGCTGACCTTCATGTTCCTCTGGAACATGCTCGGCGCGCTGGTGCTGATCCCGGCGCTGTCGCACTTCCTCTTGCGTGGCCATGGCGCCCCGGCGGCCAGCCGGGCGCCTGCCGCATCACGTTCGTCAACCCAAGCAACCGAGTGTTCGCCTCATGTCTGATTACCTTCCGCCACTGCGCGACATGGATTTCCTGTTCAACGAAGTGTTCGATATCCCGGCTTGGTGGGCGCAGACCCCGGCGCTGGTTGAGCAAGTCGACGCCGACACCGCCCGGGCTGTGCTCGAGCAGGCCGGCAAGCTGATTGCCGACGTGGTGGCGCCGCTCAACCGCAGTGGCGACGAACAGGGTTGCCGCTGGGAAAACGGCCGCGTGATCACTCCTGACGGTTTTGCCAGCGCCTATCGGGCCTTCGCCGAAGATGGCTGGGTGGGTGTCGCGGGCGCACCGGAATACGGCGGCATGGGCATGCCGAAAGTCATCGGCGCCCAGCTCGAAGAAATGCTCAATGCCGCCAACCTGTCGTTCGGCCTGTACCCGATGCTCACCGCAGGCGCCTGCCTGTCGCTGCTCAACCATGCCAGCGAACCGCTCAAGGCCCGTTACCTGCCGCCAATGTATGAGGGACGCTGGACCGGCTCGATGTGCCTGACCGAGCCACACTGCGGTACCGACCTCGGCCTGCTGCGCACCCGCGCGGAACCAGCGGCCGATGGCCGCTACCGGGTCAGCGGCACGAAGATCTTCATTACCGGTGGTGAACAGGACCTGAGCGAGAACATCATCCACCTGGTGCTGGCGCGCTTGCCCGACGCACCTGCAGGGGCCAAAGGCATTTCGTTGTTCCTGGTGCCGAAGGTGCTGGTCGACGACGAGGGTATGCTGGGCGAGACCAATGCCGTCAGCTGTGGCTCCATCGAGCACAAGATGGGCATCAAGGCCTCGGCCACCTGCGTGATGAACTTCGACGGCGCCATCGGCTACCTGGTCGGCGAGCCGAACAAGGGCCTCAACGCCATGTTCACCATGATGAACTACGAGCGCCTGGGCGTCGGTATCCAGGGCCTGGCCCTGGGCGAGCGCTCCTACCAGAACGCCATCGCCTATGCCCGTGACCGCCAACAGGGGCGCGCCCCGACCGGTGCCCAGGCACCCAGGCAGGCAGCCGACCCGATCGTCGTTCACCCGGATGTGCGGCGCATGCTGCTGACCATGAAAGCGCTGAACGAAGGCGGGCGGGCATTCTCCACCTATGTGGCGCTGCAACTGGACCTGGCCAAGTACAGCGAAGACGCCGGCGCCCGTCGCCAGGCCGAGGCCAAGGTAGCCTTGCTGACGCCAGTGGCCAAGGCCTTCCTCACCGACATGGGCCTGGAAACCACCGTGCATGGCCAGCAGGTGTTCGGGGGCCATGGCTATATCCGCGAGTGGGGCCAGGAACAGCTGATTCGCGACTGCCGCATCACCCAGATCTACGAAGGTGCCAACGGCATCCAGGCCCTTGACCTGGTGGGGCGCAAGCTGCTGGGCGATGGCGGCCAGGCGTACCGTACGCTGTCGGCCGAGATCTGCGCGTATGCCGAGACCTTGCCGAGCGAATTCGGCACGCCGCTGCTGGCGGCCATGCACAACCTGGACGAGCTCACTGCCTGGGTCCTCGACCGTGGCCAGGGCGACCCGCGGGAGATAGGTGCCGCTTCGGTGGAATACCTGCTGGTGTTTGGATACACGCTGTATGCCTACCTGTGGGCACGCATGGCCGAAGCCGCCATGAACACGGAGCAGCCTGAGCCGTTCCACCAGAGCAAGCTGGGCACCGCGCGGTTCTACTTCGCGCGCCTGCTACCGCGCATCCACTCGCTGAGTGCCTCCGTCAAGGCGGGTAGCCACAGCCTGTACCTGCTTGATGCCGACCTGCTGTGAAGGATGCCACGATGACCACCACCCGTATCATGCCGGCCGCCGAGCAGGCCTATGGCTACCCACTGCTGATCAAGCGCCTGCTGCTGTCTGGCGTGCGCTACCGGCCGAACCAGGAAATCGTCTACGCCGACAAGCTGCGCTACAGCTACACGACGCTGATCGAGCGCATCCAGCGCCTGGCCAATGTGCTCACCGAGGCTGGGGTCAAGCCAGGCGATACCGTCGCCTTGCTCGACTGGGACAGCCATCGCGCCCTGGAGTGCTTCTTTGCCGTACCGATGCTCGGGGCGGTGTTGCACACGGTGAACGTGCGGCTGTCCGCCGAGCAGGTCCGCTACACCATGAACCATGCCGAAGACCGCCTGGTACTGGTGCATGACGATTTCCTGCCGCTGATGGCGCAACTGCGCGATGAACTGCCAACGGTGCAAGGTTTCATCCGCCTCAGCGATGGTGCCTGTGATCAGCCGACACTGCCCACGCTGGGCGAGTATGAGGCGCTGCTGGGCGCAGCTGGCGCCAGCTTCGACTTCCCTGATTTCGACGAGCATTCCCTGGCGACACTGTTCTACACCACCGGTACCACCGGCCACCCGAAGGGCGTGTACTTCAGCCACCGCCAGCTGGTGCTGCACACCCTGGCCGAGCAGGCAACCCTGGCTGCCTGCGGTGCCGAGCCACTGTTGCGTGAAGGCGATGTGTACATGCCGATCACGCCGATGTTCCATGTGCATGCCTGGGGTGTGCCCTATGTGGCCACGGCGCTGGGCATCAAGCAGGTCTACCCGGGGCGCTACGAGCCCAATCGCCTGGTGCGGCTGTATCGGGAAGAGGGCGTTACCTTCTCGCATTGCGTGCCGACCGTGCTGCAGATGATGCTCGACAGCGACGAGGGCCGGCGTACCGACCTGGTCGGCTGGAAGATGCTGCTTGGCGGCAGCGCGCTGACCGTAGGGCTGGCACAACGGGCCAGCCACCGCGGCATTCGAGTGCACTGTGGCTATGGCATGTCGGAGAGCTGCCCACTGCTCAGCGTCACCCGCCTGGGCGCGCAGGACCTGGCATTGCCCGTGACCGAGCAGGTGCCGCTGCGCATCAACGCCGGGGTGCCGATCGTGCTGGTTGACCTACGTATTGTCGATGACGCAGGCCTGGACGTGCCTCACGATGGCGAACGTCTGGGTGAAGTGGTGGTGCGTGCGCCCTGGTTGACCCAGGGCTACCTCAACGAGCCAGAGCAAGGCGCTGCGCTATGGCGTGACGGCTGGCTGCACACCGGCGACCTGGCTTGCATCGACGCGGGCGGCGTGGTGCGCATCCGCGACCGGATCAAGGATGTGATCAAGACCGGTGGCGAGTGGATCAGCTCGGTCGAACTGGAAAGCCTGATCAGCCAGCACCCGGCCGTCGAGGCGGTGGCCGTGATCGGCGTGCCTGACCCGCAGTGGGGCGAGCAACCGCTGGCATTGCTGGTGTGCAGCGACGGCCGGCAATTGGACGCGGCGGCACTGGCTGCGCACCTGCAGCCCTTCGTCAACAGTGGCCAGCTGAACAAGTGGGCGATTCCACGGCAGATACGCTGTGTTGAGCAAATCCCGAAAACCAGCGTGGGCAAGGTCGACAAGAAGCTGATCCGGCAGGCTTTGCTTACCGAATAACCTGCGCAAGAAAGCGGGTGCAGCGGGGGGCGGGCAACGTTAAAGTGCGCTGAAACGGGTTTGCCGTAGGGAACTCAGATGTCCAGCGCCTTTACTTTCATGTCGTCTCCGGTCGGCACCCTGACCCTGGTGGCACGCGGCGAGCGCCTCGCCGCCGTGCTGTGGGAGGAGGAACGCGAGAACCGCGTGCGGCTTGGCGAACTGCACCGCGATGACCGCCACCCGATGTTGTGCGAAACGGCCCGCCAGTTGGGTGAGTACTTCGCCGGCACGCGCCAGCGCTTCGAGCTGGCGCTGGACTTCGCCGGTACCGAGTTCCAGCGCCAGGTGTGGGCGGCCTTGCTGACCATTCCCTTTGGCCAGACCCGCAGCTACAGCGACATCGCCCGGCAGATCGGCAACCCCAGTGCCGTGCGCGCGGTGGGCGCGGCCAACGGGCGCAACCCGATCTCGATCATTGCCCCGTGTCACCGGGTGATCGGTGCATCCGGGCGCCTGACCGGGTTTGCGGGTGGCTTGCCGGCCAAGCAGTATCTGCTTGCGCTGGAAGGACGGCAGAGCTTGGCCCTGGACCTGTAAGTTTCAGGCCGCTCCTACAAAGACCGTGCCTGCTTCAGGGTCAGCTGAACCCGCTCACCAGCAGGCAAACAAGCAGCGCCATCACCGACCCCGCCAGCAGTGTGTACTGGCGACGCGCACGGCGGGCATGTGGCCGCACTTCACGCAGGTATTCCCCTGGCGTTGGTGCATCAGGCCGGTGCCGCAACCCCTCGGCAACCTCCGCCAGCTGGCTCCTGATCAACAGGCCGGTGATGTAGTAGGTCAGGGAAAAACTGGCCAGCACTGAAAGCACGTACTTCATACCGCACAATCCTCCAGCGGCACCCCAAGCGCGAGGTTACTGGCGGTGTCCAGCAGGATGAGGCCTTCAGCCTTGTCATCCAGCGCCGCCAGCAGATTGCCCTGGCTGTCCCAGGCCGCAGAGCCGCCAGCACCGATGAAGTTGTCGGCCGGCCCGACGCAGTTGGCCAGCAACACCGGAATACCCAAGGTGCGTGCCACCTCCGGGTAGTGTTCGTTGCCTTCGCGCATGCCTTTGGCGGTCTTGGCCACGCTGACCAGATACAGTTCGGCACCCAGGGCATGGGCCTGCGCGGCATGTTCGATAAACATCGACTCATAGCAGATGGCCGGGGCGACCTGCAGCGGCCCGGCTTCGAACACCAGGGCTTGATCACCCGGGGTGAAGAACGGCCGCTCGTCATCGTGCAGGCGCTGCTTGGCATACGCCAGGGGGGGGAGGCCCGGGCGCAGGATTGGCATGCCGATGCGAATACCCTCGGCGGTTGGCAGTGGCAGCCCCACGGCCACGCTGACCCCGAGCTGGTCACAAAGCGCCTGCAACGGCTGCAGCCGGGCAGCGCTCAGCGGCAGCGCCACCTGCCGCGCCAGGGTCGGTTCGTAGCCGGTCAACGACAGTTCCGGAAACACCACAAGCTCGGCGCCCAGTGCCGCGGCGTGTTCAATGCAGCGCAGATGGCGGGCCAGGTTGCACGCCAGGTCGCCTTTACGCGACGCCAGTTGTACGGCACAGAGTTTCATGGTGCGTTCCTTCCCTGGTACAGGTCCAAGGGCCGAGCATACCCCCGGCACACTCACCTGTACCAGCCGGGTGGCACTTCAGGACGTGGAGTGCGGGCCGAAACGTTGGCGGAACCAGTCGTCGAGCATGGCCTTTTCCGCATACAGGCGGTCGCTGCTGTGGGAGGCCCGGCCTGGGCGGCTCAGGTACATCTTGTCACTGACCCGCTCCTGGGTTTGTTGGTCGGGCTTGCCGGGCTGGCTCAGGGTGTAGCTCAGGTCGATGGTCGGCCAGGTGATGTCCCGCATATAGCGCACATCGTAGGCCTGGCTGTGCCAGGGCTCGTAACGGCCGGCCAGGTCGATGTCGCGGATGTCGATGACCAGCTGCTGGCCGGGCTGCAGGTAACGCTGGCCGAGTTTCTGCAAGTACTCGGTCAGGGTTTTCATCACGTAAGGGTCGGCGCCGCGCTCATAGCCTGGGCCATCGAGGCTGGCGTCGCGGAATTTTTCCGGGTGGTCGAAACGCACCTCGACCTGCGCAGGCGGGGTGCCATGTGCCATGCTGTTGAATGACAGCGCCACGAGCACGGCACACACAAGAGCGTTATGCATGATGCACCTGCGGGGTGAGCTGTGTGTCGCTTCATTATACGCCTGCCAAGGCGCGGCAGCAGAGGAACAACGTAATGAGCCGGTTTCGGCGGGTAGCCGCCAACAGCAAGGGACGTGACCTGGCCGTGGGCGATATTCACGGGCATTTCCGGCGGTTGCAGCAGTGCCTGGATGCGGTGGGCTTCGACCCGGCGGTAGACCGGCTGTTCAGCGTCGGTGACCTGGTCGACCGCGGGCCGCACAGTGAAGAATGCCTGTGGTGGCTGGCTCAGCCCTGGTTCCATGCAGTGCAGGGTAACCATGAGTCGCTGGCGATCACGTGCCTGTATGGCGGGCGCCTGGATCTGGATATGTACCGTGCAGCGGGTGGTGGCTGGTTCATCGATATGCCCAAGGAGCAGCAGGCAGTGTTTGTCGAACAGTTCCTGCAATTGCCGATTGCCCTGGAGGTGCAGACAGAAGCCGGCCTGATTGGCCTGCTGCATGCCGATAGCCCGTTCACCGACTGGCATGCATTGCGCGATAGCCTGCTGTTTGAAGACGACGCTGGCGTTCGCGAGGTTTGCCAATGGTCGCGTCAGCGCCTGAAAGAGGGCAACGCCGAGGCCGTGGCAGGTCTGCGTGCCTTGCTGGTGGGCCATACGCCGGTGATGCATGCCAAGCAGCTGGGCAATGTCTGGCACCTTGACACCGGCGGCTGGGCCAGCGGCCATTTCAGCCTGATGGACCTGGCCAGGCTGCGCCTGGTCAGCCCGGCAAAAGATGAATCAACAGCGCCCCGGCCAGCACCATCAGCATGATCCCGGACGCCCGTTCCAGCCAGGGCAGGGCACGCGCGAAGCGCCGTAGCAGTCGCGGGTTGCCAATGGCTGCGGCCACCAGCAGGTCCCACAGCAGCACGACGCTGAACATCCAGGTGCTGTAGAGCCATTTCCAGCTTGCGCTGGCGCTGGCCACCATGCCGGCAAGGCTGGCGTAGAACAGCGCGTTCTTCGGGTTGAGTACGCCGGATACAAAGCCCATGCCCATGCTACCCCACCAACCTTTGATTGCGCCCTGCGCAGCAACGGCTGTCAGCTCGCCAGTACCCGCATGGCGCAGGAACAGCAGGCCGATGTAAAGCAGGTAGCCGGCACCGGCCAGTTGCAGGGTGATGAACAGCATGCTGCCTTCGCGCAGGATTGCCAGGCCGGCGAAGGCCATGGCAATGAACAGGCCATTGGCCAAGGCGATGCCCAGGCAGGCGCCACTGGCCACACGCCAACCTGCCGCTACCGATGTGCGGGCAACCAGGAAGAAGTCTGGCCCCGGTGAAAGCAGGGCGAGGAAGTGGGCGAGGGCGACGATCAGGAACTGCTCCATGGTGGGCTTTCTCGGGTAGAAAGCCGCAGTCTGGGATGTTGCCCAAGCGCCGGTATTGAAGATTATTGCGCTTGCCGGTAATGCCCCGGCGTCACCCCTACATGGGCTTTGAACACCCGCTGGAAATGGCTCTGGTCGGCAAACCCCAGCTGGTAGGCAACCTCGGCCAATGCCAGCCCGTCACGCAGCAGTAGCCGGCCTCGGTTGACCCGCGCATTGAGCAGATAGGCATGGGGTGTAAGGCCGGTAGCGGCGCGAAACGCGCGGATCAGCTGATAGCGGCCAAGGCCCGCTTGCCCGGCCAGGCGCTCAAGGCTCAGTTGCGCCAGGTCGTGCGCCTCGATGTATTCGATCAGCCTGCGCAAGGTCGGCCCCGCCAGCGCAGGTGCGGGCGCCGCACGTGATGCCGGTTGAGCAGAAAAGTCGTGATCGCCCAGGAACGCCACCAGCGCCGCTTCTTTCTCGCCAGTGCTGGCTGCAGAGAACAACAGGTCGTTCAGCTCACAGAATTCACGGTACAGCCCCGGTTCCTGGCTGATGCGCGCAGGGGCTCCGGGCCTGGCCGCTTCGAGCCCGGACTCCAGGCGCAACTGCGCCAGCCAGCCGGCTTGCACATGCAGCATCTGGTAGCTCCAGGCTTGGCCGGGCTCGGGGTTGCAGGCATGCACCCGTTGCGCCGGCACCAGCACCAGGGTGCCCGGCGTGAGGCGCTCGCGCCCCTCGCCAGCGCCTGTGAAGCAGCTGCTGCCGGCATCTACTGCGCCGATGGAGAAGGTCGGGTGACTGTGCGCCTTGTAGCAGGCGCGGCTATGGCAGGCACGGCGGCTTTCCACCCAGGGCAGTGCCGAGTCGTGCCAAAGCAGGGAACGGGCAGTGGGCATGACGGTGTCCTCGATCAGCAGCGCAGCTTAGCAGCGCCGGGCGCGAGACCGTACAGTTTTTGCCGTTGGCTGTACCTTGACCGGGCACCCGCCCGGCATCGAGAGTAGGGGCAGATTGCCTGGAGAACAAAATGGACCTGTCGAGCCTGTTGCTATTCATCCCTGCCTGCTTTGCCCTGAACATGGCGCCGGGGCCGAACAACCTGTTGTCGTTGCACAATGCCAGCCGCTACGGGCTGCGTACCGCTTGTGTGGCTGGCGGCGGGAGGATTCTTGCCTTCAGCGGCATGATCGCTTTGGCTGCCATGGGCCTGGCGGTGGTGCTGCACACCAGCGAATACCTCTTTCTGGCGATCAAGGTGGTGGGCGCGGCGTATCTGTTCTACATCGCCTGGCAGCTGTGGCGCGCCCCGGTTGGCGAGGCTGTGGTAGCCAGCGATCACCCGCGTGGCACCTGGCGTCTGGCGCGCCAGGAATTCTGGGTGGCGGCGGGCAACCCGAAAGCCATCCTGATCTTTACTGCCTTCCTGCCGCAGTTTGTCACGGTCGGCAGCGCTACACCGGTCAGCGAGCAGTTCCTCTGGCTGGGTGTGCTGTTCCTGCTGCTGGAGTGGGCGGCGATTGCCATCTACTCGGGCCTGGGCGCCTACATGCAACGCTGGTTCAGCCAGCCCGGCCCGCGCCGGCTGTTCAACCGGGTCAGCGCCTCGCTGCTCGGTTGCGCCGGCCTAGGCTTGCTGGCGGCGCGCCGCTAGACCTCGCCTCGCTCACTGTAACGGCATTTCATATGCCGTTACGGCCCTGCCTGAGTTGTATGTAAGGCGCAAACACGGGGCAACTGGCAAAAATGCCAGGAGGCCCGTGGCTATCAATCGCGGTAGAAGGTCTGCACCAGGTGGTAGCCGAACTTACTCTTGATCGGCCCGTGGACCACGCGCAGGGCTTTCTTGAAGATTACCTGGTCGATCGAGCCCACCAGCTGGCCCGGGCGCACTTCGCCCAGGTCACCGCCGCGCTTGCCTGATGGGCAGGTGGAGAACTTCTTCGCCAGCACGTCGAAGGCCTCGCCATTGGCGATGCGCTGCTTGAGCTTTTCGGCTTCGTCAGCGGTCTTGACCAGGATGTGGCGGGCTTGAGCTTTCATGGGACACCTGTGCTTCGGGGGCAAAAAAAAGGGCGCATTATGCCTGATCGCGCAGCTCTGTGCGGTCACGAAACTGTTCCAGCGCCTGCGGATTGGCCAGGGCATCGGTATTCTTCACCGCCAGCCCGTGCACGACGTTGCGGATGGCCAGCTCCACCAGCTTGCCACTGATGGTGCGCGGGATGTCGGTGACCTGGGCGATCACCGCCGGCACGTGGCGCGGCGTGGTGTACTGGCGGATCACCTGGCGAATACGCTGGCGCAGGGCATCGTCCAGTTGCAGGTCACCGCGCAGGCGCACGAACAGCACTACGCGCACATCGCCTTGCCACTCCTGGCCGATGGCCACGCTTTCCAGTACTTCTTCGACCTTGTCCACCTGGCGGTAGATCTCTGCCGTGCCTATTCGCACGCCACCCGGATTGAGCACTGCGTCAGAGCGGCCGTGGATCAGCAGGCCGCCGCTGCTGAGCTGTTCGGCGTAGTCGCCCTGCGCCCAGACCCCGGGGAACTGGCTGAAATAGGCATCATGGTAGCGGCTACCGTCGCTGTCGTTCCAGAAGCCCAGGGGCATCGACGGGAAGTTGCGGATACAGACCAGCTCGCCTTTTTCATCGAGCACCGGCTGGCCGTGATCGTTCCACACTTCCACGGCCATGCCCAGGCCCTTGCAGGCCATTTCGCCCCGGCGCACCGGCAGGGTGGGGTTGCCGAGCACAAAGCACGAGACGATGTCGGTGCCGCCGGACATCGAGGCCAGGCACAGGTCAGCCTTGATCTTGCCGTATACATAGTCGTAGCTGTGCGGCGACAAGGGTGAGCCGGTGGAAAGGATCAGGCGCAGGCTGTCCAGCCGGTGGCTAGTGGCCGGCTCCAGGCCTTCCTGCTCCAGCGCGGCCAGGTATTTGGCACTGGTGCCGAAGGCCTGGATGCGTTCGGCGTCGATCAGGTCGAGCAGGCGCTCGGGGCCAGGGTGGAACGGTGAGCCATCGTACAGCACCAGGGTGGCGCCGACGGCCAGGCCACTGGCCAGCCAGTTCCACATCATCCAGCCACAGGTGGTGTAGTAGAACAACACGTCATCGGCCTTCAGGTCGTTGTGCAGGCCGTGTTCCTTGAGGTGTTGCAGCAGCAGGCCGCCAGCGCGGTGGACGATGCACTTGGGCACACCCGTGGTGCCGCTGGAATAGAGGATGTACAACGGGTGGTCGAACGGCAGCGAGGTAAACACAGGCTCACCACCGGCCTGATAGAAGTTGTCCCACAGGCTGACCTTGGCAGCGGTGAATTCGCAAGCGTGTGTGTGGGGGCGGGTATAGGGCACCACAATCAACTGCTGCAGCCCCGGCAGCTGGGCGCAGACCTGGTTGATCTTGTCGACCTGGTCGAACGACTTGCCGGCGTACTGGTAACCGGCGCAGACCAGCAGCAGTTTCGGTTCGATCTGGCCAAACCGGTCAATGATGCCGTGCAGGCCGAATTCCGGTGAAGAGCTCGACCAGACCGCACCCAGGCTGGTGCAGGCAAGCATTGCCACCAGGGTTTGCCAGGTGTTGGGCATGACGGCTGCAATGCGGTCACCGGGCTCGATGCCCGCGGCCTTGAAGGCTTTCTGCAGGCCTGCGACCTCGGCGGCCAGTTGGGAATGGGTAAAGACCATTCGCTGGCCATCTTCACGCACGGAAACCACGGCAAGCCGATCGTCACGTCGACGCAGCAGGTGTTCGGCGAAATTCAGCGTGGCCCCACTGAACCAGCGGGCGTCGGGCATGTGCGCACCTTCGCTGAGCACCTGACTGGGCGGGCTATGCCAGGCTACCTGGAAATAGTCGGCAAGGGTTTGCCAGAAAGCAGGGCGCTGCTCGATGCTCCACCGGTGCAGGGCCGCGTAATCATTGAGCTGCAGGTTGTAGCGCAGGTTGACCCGGCGGCGGAAGGCATCCATCCGGCTGGCCTCGATCTGCGCCGTGGAGGGGCGCCAGAGCACATCGTTCATGCCGAACCTCCCGATGACTGCATTGGCCTTCACGGCCTCTTCGCGGGGCAAGCCCGCGAAGAGGCCTGACACAAACCTCAAAGGTTGCCGCGTTACTCCACTTTAGCCGTTTGCACGTCTGCCGATGCCGACCATACGCGATAGCGTACTTCGACACCCTTGGGCACATAGACCACCACCGGCAGCTTGCTGTTGTAGCGGAGCATGAAGCCTTCGCCGACCACCGGCACGAAGGCCTGGGTCTTCTTGCCGTCCGGGCAGGCCATCAGGGTGCTGGCCGGGCCGCCGACCTTGTCCAGGCGGTAGTAGCTGTAGCCCCAGCCTTCGAGGGTGTGCTCTTGCAGGCTGCCGGCCAGGCGCTGGCGGTTGCAGTCCACCTGCAGCGTCTTGCCGGCCAGGATTTCCAGCTTGTGGGCCGATTCATCGGTTTGCGCCGGCAGGTGAATGACCTGCCGGGTAAAGCCTTTTTCCGCCTCGGGATAGGGCGCTACGTCCTTGAGGCTGGCCGCCATCGCCGGGGCGGCGGCAGCCAGGGTCAGGGCAAAGATCGCAGTCATTGGGGTTGGGCGCATAGGGCCTCCTTGCTGATGAACGAGTGCAAGACGGTTGCCAGGCCCAGGCCGCCCGTCACTGGGCCAACCAGCCACCATCGACGTTCCAGGCGGCGCCGCGAACCTGGCTACCGGCCTCGCTGCACAGGAATAGTACCAGCTCGCCCAGATGCTCGGGGGTGACGAAGGCCAATGAAGGCTGCTTCTCGGCCAGCAGATCGTGCTGCGCTTGCTGCGGATCGACGCCGCTGGCGGCACGATCGTCGATCTGCTTCTGCACCAGCGGGGTCAGCACCCAGCCTGGGCAAATGGCGTTGCACGTGACGTTGCTGGTGGCGGTTTCCAGCCCCACCACCTTGGTCAGGCCGACCACACCATGCTTGGCCGCTACATAGGCCGCCTTGCCGGTGGAGCCCACCAGCCCATGCACTGAAGCAATGTTGATGATCCGCCCCCAGCTGCGCGCGCGCATGCCGGGCAGGGCCAGGCGGGTGCCATGGAACACGGCTGACAGGTTGAGGGCGATGATCTTGTCCCAGCTTTCTACCGGGAACTGCTCTACCGGCGCCACGTGCTGGATGCCGGCGTTGTTGACCAAAATGTCGACGCCGCCGAACTCGCGTTCGGCCAGGGCGAACAGCGCCTCGATCTGCGCCACATCGGACAGGTCCGCCGGGTGGTGGGCAACCTTGACGCCATGGCTGGCGATGTGTGCCAGGGCCGCTGCCGGGTCGCCGAAGCCATTGAGCAGGATGTTGGCGCCAGCGCGGGCCAGCACCTGGGCGATACCCAGGCCGATGCCGCTGGTGGAGCCGGTGACGAGTGCAGTCTTGCCTTTCAAAGTCATGCAGAAACTCCTTAGACGATGCCGGTGGCGTAGAACGTGGCGATGACCACGAAAACCGCCAGGGTCTTGATCAGGGTAATACCGAAAATGTCTTTGTAGGCTTCGCGGTGGGTCAGCCCGGTTACCGCCAACAGGGTGATCACCGCGCCATTGTGCGGCAGGGTGTCCATGCCGCCGCTGGCCATCGCGGCCACCCGGTGCAGCACTTCAAGGGGAATGTTGGCGGCGTTGGCCGCGGCGATGAAGCTGTCGCTCATGGCCGCCAGGGCGATGCTCATGCCACCCGAGGCGGAGCCGGTGATGCCGGCCAGCAGGGTCACGGTGATCGCTTCGTTGACCAACGGGTTGGGAATGCCTCGCAACGCATCGGCGAGCACCAGAAAGCCCGGCAGCGAGGCGATCACGGCGCCAAAACCATACTCGGATGCAGTGTTCATGGCTGCCAGCAGCGCGCCGCCGACCGCGCTTTTGGTGCCTTCGGCAAGGCGTTCGCGGATCACCCCGAAGGCGCACACCAGCACCATCAGAATGCCCACCAGCAGTGCTGCCTGCACCGCCCAGATCGCCGTGAGCTTGGCTACGTCACTGTTGACCGGTGCGCTCATGCCGGGCAGTTGCAGGGTATGGCTGGGGCCGTACCACTGCGGGATCCAGTGGGTGAACAGCAGGTTCATCACGCCCACCAGTACCAGTGGCGAGAGTGCCAGCCAGGGGTTGGGCAGGGCCAGGTCGGCAGCTGTCTCAGGCTCGTTGCGCAGGTTGCTGCCGTAGCCTTCGCCAGCGCGCTGGGCCTTGTTGCGCTGGCGCTGCAGGTACAGCATGCCGCTGCAGAACACGAACAGCGTGCCGATGAGCCCCAGCCAGGGCGCGGCCCAGGCGGTGGTGTTGAAGAAGGTGCTGGGGATGATGTTCTGGATCTGTGGGGTGCCGGGCAGCGCGTCCATGGTGAACGAGAATGCGCCCAGGGCGATGGTTGCCGGGATCAGGCGCTTGGGGATGTCGCTCTGGCGGAACATCTCGGCGGCGAACGGGTACACCGCGAACACCACCACGAACAGGGACACGCCGCCGTAGGTGAGCAGGGCGCAGACCAGCACGATCACCAGCATCGCCTGGCGGGTACCGAGCAGGCGGATGGCGGCGGCGACGATCGAGCGCGAAAAGCCGGACAGCTCGATGAGCTTGCCGAATACCGCGCCAAGCAGGAACACGGGGAAGTACAGTTTGATGAAGCCGACCATTTTCTCCATGAACACCCCGGTGAACGCGGGAGCCACGGCGGCCGGGTCGGTGAGCAGGACGGCGCCGAGGGCGGCGATGGGGGCGAAAAGGATCACGCTGTAACCGCGGTAGGCGGCCAGCATCAGCAGTGCCAAGGCGGCGAGGGCGATGAGCACGGTCATCGGGATGGGTCTCCTGGGTGAGTCTTGTTGTTATGGGTGACCGGGAGATAGCGGGAATCGTGCCAAATCTGTAACTAATTGATTTATAAGGTTTATTGGGTTTTTATTGTTCGCGATGTCTACATTTTGAGACTGTGGGGGGCTGCTTCGCAGCCCATCGCGGCTAAAGCCGCTCCTACAAGGGGACGCGATCCTTGGCAGGAGCGGCTTTAGCCGCGATCGAGGGCGAAGCCCTCGCAGTAATCTCAAAACAGAAACAAAAATCTCCAATCAGAGACCAAAGGCCACCATTTTCTTGTACAAGGTCGAGCGCCCCAGCCCCAGTGCCTTGGCCGCCTCGGGCACATTCCCCGCATGTTCGGCCAAAACCCCGGCAATCAGACCACGTTCGAACTGTTCACACGCCTCACGATAGCTCATGCGATTAGCCTGGCCTGCGATCGGGCTCAGCGGCCCCAGCGCCGCAGCCAGGTCGGCTACACCGAGGCGCGGTTGGTCAGCCAGCAACGTCGCCCGCTCCAGCACGTTGCGCAACTCGCGAATATTCCCGGGCCACGCGTGCCGTGCCAGCAGTGCCTGGGCTTCCAGCTCCAGCTCGTACTGGCTGCCCAGTTCGGCAAGGATCGCTTCGCACAGCGCCGGTAAGTCTTCCAAGCGCTCCCGAAGCGGCGGTACCTCGATCGGCAGCACATTCAGCCGGTAATACAGGTCGGCGCGAAACGCCCCGCGGGCCATGGCTGCCTGCAAATCGATGGAGGTGGCGGCAACGATGCGCACATCGCTGCGCAGCATCTGGTTCGAGCCGACCGGTTCGTACTCCTTTTCCTGCAGCACACGCAGCAGCTTGCTCTGCAGCGCCAGGGGCATGTCACCGATCTCGTCGAGGAATAACGTACCGCCTTCGGCCAGTTGCAGCTTGCCGCTGCGGCCCTTGCGATCGGCGCCGGTAAAGGCGCCAGGTGCGGTGCCAAAGAACTCGGCTTCCAGCAAGGTTTCGGGGATCGCCGCGCTGTTGATGCTGACGAAGGCCTTGTGTGCCCGCGCGGACGCTGCGTGGATGGCATGGGCCAGCAACTCTTTGCCGGTGCCGGTCTCGCCCAGCAGCAGCACCGGCGAGTCGCTGCCCGCACCCCGCCGTGCGCGGCGCTTGGCTTCGAGGCTGGCCGGGCTGCTGCCGACGAACTGGGCGAAGCTGTATTTGGCCTGGCGTGCACGCAATTGCGAGCGGGTGCTGGCCAGCTCCTGCTGCATGCTCGAATAGCGCTTGAGCAAGGGCGACAGGCTGCGCAGCTCTTCGAACAGGGCAAAGCCGATGGCGCCGATCAGTACGCCCTGGGCATCATGGATTGGCAGGCGCATCACTACCAGCGGCTCGTTGGGGGTGTCGAGCATGTCCAGCAGGATTGGCCGGCCATTGCTCACCACCTGGCGCATCAGGCTGCCGGGGATCACCGCCTCGCAGGGCTGGCCGATCGCGCTGCTGGCATCGTCCAGGCCAAAACGCCGGGCGTAGCGCTCGTTCATCCAGACGATGCGTGCTTCACGGTCGACGATCACCGTGCCCTCGCTGGACTGCTCGATGATCTCGAACAGCGAGCGGATCGCCAGTTGCCGTACCTGGGGGTAGTCCTTGAGGCTGTCGCGCTCGTGCATCTTCTTCTACCTGAACCTTGTGAGTGCAGTCCCGGCCTTTTCGCGGGCTTGCCCGCGAAAAGGCCGGGACTGAAAACCTATCCTCTGGGGTCGAACGCTTCGCGCAGGGCATCCCCGATAAATACCAGCAGCGAAAGAATCACCGCCAGCGCAAAGAACGCGGCAAAGCCCAGCCACGGTGCCTCAAGGTGCTGCTTGCCCTGGGTTACCAGTTCGCCCAGCGAGGCACTGCCGGCGGGCATGCCGAAGCCGAGGAAATCCAGCGCTGTCAGCGTGGTGATGGCGCCGGTGAGCATGAACGGCACATAGGTCAGCGTCGCATTCATCGCGTTGGGCAGCACATGGCGCAGCATCACCTGTGTATCCGGCAGCCCCAGCGCGCGTGCCGCCTTCACGTATTCGAGGTTGCGCCCACGCAGAAACTCGGCGCGCACCACATCGACCAGGGTCAACCACGAGAACAGCGCCATGATCCCCAGCAACCACCAGAAGTCCGGCTCGACGAAGCCACTGAGGATGATCAGCAGGTACAGCACCGGCAGCCCCGACCACACTTCAAGCAAGCGCTGCCCGAACAGGTCGACCCAGCCGCCGTAATAACCCTGCAACGCGCCGGCGCCGACACCGATCACCACGCTGATCACAGTCAGGGCAAAGGAGAACAGCAGCGAGGTGCGGGTGCCATACAGCACCCGTGCCAGCACGTCCCGGCCCTGGTCGTCGGTGCCAAGCCAGTTGCTCGCGCTGGGCGGGCTGGGCGTGGGTACCAGCAGGTCATAGTTGGGCGTGTCGGCGCTGAACGGGATGGGCGCGAACAGCATCCAGCCGCCTTGGCCCTCGATCAGCTGGCGCACATAGGTGCTGCGGTAGTCCGGCTGGAACGGCAGCTGGCCGCCGAATTGCTGCTCGCTGTAGCGCTTGAGCGCTGGCACGTACAGCTCACCCTGGTAGCTCAGCAGCAGGGGTTTGTCGTTGGCCACCAGTTCGGCGCACAGGCTCAGCAGCAGCAGGCCGGCAAACAGCCACAGCGACACCCAGCCCAGGCGGTTGCGGCGAAAGCGCTGCAGGCGACGACGCGAGACCGGCGACAGCATCAGTGCGCCCTCGAGTCGAAGTCGATGCGCGGATCGAGCACGGTGAAGGCCAGGTCGCCGATCAGACGGAACAGCAGGCCGGCCAGGGTGAAGATGAACAGCGTGCCGAACACCACCGGGTAGTCGCGTGACACCGCCGCTTCGTAGCTCATGCGGCCGAGGCCATCGAGGGAAAAGATCACCTCGATCAGCAAGGAACCTGCAAAGAACACCGTGATCAGCGCCTGCGGCAGCCCAGCCAGCACCAGCAGCATGGCGTTACGCAGCACATGCCCATAAAGCACGCGCCGTTCGCTCAGGCCCTTGGCACGGGCGGTGACCACGTACTGGCGGGAGATTTCATCGAGAAAGGCGTTCTTGGTCAACAGGGTGAGGGTGGCAAAGCCGCCTATCACCAAGGCGCCGACTGGCAGCACCAGGTGCCAGAAGTAGTCGGCAACCTTGCCCATCAGGCTGAGCTGGTCGAAGTCGTCCGAGACCAGGCCACGTACCGGGAACCAGTTCAGCGAGGTGCCGCCAGCGAACAGCACGATCAGCAGCAAGGCGAACAGGAACGAGGGCAGGGCATAGCCGACCACGATCAGCGCACTGCTCCAGGCATCGAAGCGGCTGCCATGGCGTACCGCCTTGCGGATGCCCAGCGGGATGGACACCAGGTAGGTGATCAGCGTGGCCCACAAGCCCAGCGAAAGGGTTACCGGCAGCTTGTCGAGGATCAGGTCGGTGACCTTGGCGCCGCGAAAGAAGCTTTGGCCGAAGTCCAGCCGGGCGTACTGGCCGAGCATCAGCCACAGGCGTTCCGGTGCGCTCTTGTCGAAGCCGTACTGGCGCTTGATCTCCTCGATCAGCTTCGGGTCCAGGCCACGGGTAGCGCGGGATTCGCCGTGTACCACCTCTACCCGCGAGCCGGGCGCGCCGCCGCCCAGGCCCTGCAGGCGCGCCACCGCCTGCTCGACCGGGCCACCGGGCGCGGCCTGGACGATGGCGAAGTTGACCAGCAGGATTGCCAGCAAGGTGGGGATGATCAGCAGCAGGCGCCGCAGGATGTAGCTGGTCATGGCTGGGCCTTTTGCCGTTCGGCCATCTGCGCGTTGCTCAGCGCCGTCGGGCTGACTTCCCACCAACTGTCCAGGCCTTCGTCATAGGCGGGCTGGTTTTTTGGCAGGCCAAAGCGGTTCCACCACACCGTCGAGCTGCCCGGTGGGTAATAGTTGGGGATCCAGTAGTAGTTCCATTGCAACACCCGATCCAGGGCATGGGCGTGGTGCAGCATGTCGGCCTGGGTGTCGGCGCGCACCAGGCCGTCGATCAGCTGGTCCACCGCCGGGTCCTTGAGCACCATCAGGTTGTTCGAGCCGGGGTCGTTGGCAGCGGCAGAACCGAAGTAGTTGTACAGCTCGGCGCCCGGCGACAGGGTGACCGAATAGCCGGTGACGATCATGTCGTAGTCACGGGCCATCAGCCGGTTCACATACTGCGCCGAATCGACGTTGCGGATGTTCAGGCTGATGCCGATCTGTGCCAGGTTGCGCTTCCACGGCAGCAGCAGACGCTCCATGCCGGACTGGCCGTTGAGGAAGGTGAACGCCAACGGCTCGCCCTGGGCGTTGACCAGGCGATCGCCCTCGGGGTGCCAGCCGGCCTGTTGCAACAAGGCCAGCGCCTGCAGCTGTTGTGGCCGAATGATTCCCGAACCATCGGTAACCGGCGCCGTGAACACCTGGGTGAAGACTTCGTCCGGCACCCGGCCACGCAGCGGTTCGAGCAGCTTGAGCTCGCCCGCATCCGGCAGTGCGCGGGCAGCCAGCGGGGTATTGGAGAACACGCTCTGCTGGCGGATGTACAGGTTGCGCATCATTTGCCGGTTGCTCCATTCGAAGTCCCAGAGCATGGCCAGCGCCTGGCGTACCCGGCGGTCCTTGAATTGTGGCTTGTCCAGGTTGAACACGAAGCCTTGGGCCGCCTGCGGCTTGGCCGGGCCCAGGTGAGCGCGTTGCAGGCGACCATCGTCCAGCTGCGCGCCGTTGTAGCCCAGGGTGTAGGCCGTGGCGGAAAATTCGCGGTTGTAGTCGTAGCCGCCGCCCTTGAGTACCTGGCGCGCCACTTCGGTGTCGCCGAAATACTCGATGCGGATGTGTTCGAAGTTGTAGCGCCCACGGTTGACGGGCAGGTCTTTGGCCCACCAGTTCGGGTCGCGTTCGAAGGTGATGCTGCGGCCGTTGTCGATACGCCCGATGCGGTACGGGCCGCTGCCGACCGGCTTGTCGAAGCCGGCGCCGTTGGCGAAGTCGCGGTTGGCCCAGTCGTGCTCGGGCAGGACCGGCAAGCTGGCCACGTCCAGGGCCAGGGTACGGCCGTGGGGTTGCTTGAAGTCGAAGCGGACCCGCTGCGGGCCTTCGACCGTGACCCCGGCGACATCGGCGAACTGGGTGCGGTACTTGAGGCTGCCTTCGGCCATGAGCGTGTCGAAGCTGAAGCGCACGTCTTCGGCGCGCACCGGCTTGCCATCGGCGAAGGTCGCCTTGGGGTCGATCTCGAAGCGTAGCCAGGCGTCATCCGGGCCACGTTCCATGCGCCGGGCAATCAGGCCGTAGACGGTATATGGCTCGTCGAACGAGCGTTGCGCCAGGGGCGCATACAGCCAGCCATCGACCTCGCTGACGCCGATGCCTTTGTCGATGTAGGGCAGGATATGGTCGAACTGGCCGATCTCGATGGCCGAGCGGCGCATCAGGCCACCCTTGGGGGCGTCGGCGTTGACGTAGTCGAAATGGCGGAAGCCTTCGACATAGCGGGGCGCCTCACCGTACACAGTCAAAGCGTGAGTGGGGGCGGCTTGGGCCATCCAGCCCATGCACAGCATCCAGACCCCAATAAGGACCTGTGGGAGCGGGTTTACCCGCGAAGAGTCCCGAGCAGGCAAAGGCAATACCTGGTCTGGCCTCTTCGCGGGTAAACCCGCTCCCAGAGGGGACACGATGATCAGCAGATCAGTCCTGGCGGCTGGTCACTTCCAGCAGGTGGTAGCCGAACTGGGTCTTCACTGGGCCCTGTACGGTGTTGACCGGGGCGCTGAATACCACGGTGTCGAATTCCTTGACCATCTGGCCTGGGCCGAACGAGCCCAGGTCACCGCCCTGGCGGCTGGACGGGCAGGTAGAGTTGGCCTTGGCGATTTCAGCGAAGTCGGCACCGGCTTCGATCTGGGCTTTCAGTTCGTTGCACTTTTCTTCGGTGCTGACGAGGATGTGACGGGCGGTGGCGCGTGCCATGGGTACTGCTCCTTGGAGGGTAAAAACAGCAAGCCTAGCGCACTTGATCGGGTCATGTCTCGCCGGGCTTGCAGCAGTCTGTCACATACGGGCTGCAGCCTCGCGCAGCAGGGTTTCGGTCGCGCTCCAACCCAGGCAGCCATCGGTGATCGACACGCCGTATTTCAGCGCGCCCTTGCCCAGGGCCTGGCAACCGTCGAACAGGTGGCCTTCGAGCATGACCCCGACAATCGAGCGGTCACCGGCCAGGCGCTGGGCCAGTACATCCTCGAACACCGCTGGCTGGCGGGCAGGGTCCTTGCCGCTATTGGCATGGCTGCAGTCGACCACGATGCGTGCCTGCAAGCCGGCCTTGGCCAAGCCCTGGCGGGCCTGGGCGATGCTGCTGGCATCGTAGTTCGGGCCTTTGTGGCCGCCGCGCAGCACCAGGTGAGTGTCCGGGTTGCCCAGGGTTTCGATGATCGCCGGGTAGCCCTGCGCGTCCATGCCAAAGTGGCGGTGCGGGGCCGCGGCGCTGCGCATGGCGTCACAGGCAATGCCGACGCCGCCGTCGGTGCCATTCTTGAAGCCCACCGGCAGCTCCAGGCCGCTGACCATTTCCCGGTGAATCTGCGATTCGGTGGTGCGTGCGCCAATCGCCGCCCAGCCCAGCAGGTCGTCGAAGTAACCGGCGGCCATTGGTTGCAGCAACTCGGTGGCGATCGGCAAGCCACGTTCGATCATGCTCAGCATCAAGCCACGGGACAGGGCGATGCCGGCATGCATGTCGTCGCTGCCGTCCAGGTGCGGGTCGTAGGCCAGGCCTTTCCAGCCCACCGTGGTGCGGGGTTTTTCCACGTAGGCGCGCATCACCAGCAGCAGCTTGTCATCGACTTCGCGGCTGAGGGCGGCCAGGCGGTCGGCGTATTCCAGGGCCGAGCGGGGGTCGTGGATCGAGCATGGGCCGACGATTACCAGCAGGCGCTCATCGCGGCCTTCGAGGATGGCGCGGATGGCCTGGCGGTGGCTGTGGACTTGCTGGGCGAGTTCGCTGGACAGCGGCATCTGCTGCTTGAGCAGGTGCGGGCTGGGCAGGCGCTGGCTGACGGTGGTGTTGGCAGCTTGCGGTTGGGTCAGGGGCAGAGCGAGGTTCGAGGCTTGCATGGCGTATGTTCCCTGGGCGGACGGCGGGTTCTGGCCCGCGCGGTCGGCCCTATCGAGGTGTTCGACTATTCGTTGATTGATTGTTTGCAGCATTGCCACCTGAGCGGGACCGATCGGAGGCGGCAGGCTGGCCCGAACGGGATTGGCTAAATCGCCAGGCATAGGTGCTTGCGTAGTAATAAGTGGCGTAGTTCATGAATCTGTCCTCAGTTCGAATCGGTAAAAGTGCAGGGGCCTGAAAAGCAAAACCCCCGGTCGGGGGAGCCGACCGGGGGTTTGAGTATTCTCATGTTCGGCGGCCCCTCGAAGGTGGGCGCCGTTTGGGTATCGGCGCCTAGTGGCTAAACCAATACCCAAAATAAAAGCTGGCAGCAGCCTGGCAGCCGGCAACGGCCAGCACAGGGCGCAGGCTGCGACCGGTGTGGTTGGCGTGGTTGCGGGTGTGTTTCGGCATGTTGCTCTCCAGTGAATGAGCCCGAGCTTACTTCAGGCGATGCGCACTGTTCAATGGATAAATGCTATCGGGTCGATATTTGCACAAAACGGATAGCACTCTGCAGGCGATGGATATTGCCACCCCAGGGCAAACCCTAACCTGACCCGGTCTGAACAATAACAATGGAGACCCTGGCCATGTCCCTGGGATTCGACTACCTCAATGCCATGCTTGAGGACGACCGTGAAACGGGCGTCTATCGCTGCAAACGCGAGATGTTCACCGACCCGCGCCTGTTTGACCTGGAGATGAAGCACATCTTCGAGGGCAACTGGATCTACCTGGCCCATGAAAGCCAGATCCCCGAAAAGAACGACTTCCTCACCCTGACCATGGGGCGCCAGCCGATCTTCATCGCGCGCAACAAGGACGGGGAGCTCAATGCCTTCCTCAATGCCTGCAGCCACCGCGGCGCCATGCTGTGCCGCCACAAGCGCGGCAACCGCGCAAGCTATACGTGCCCGTTCCATGGCTGGACCTTCAACAACAGCGGCAAGCTGCTCAAGGTCAAAGACCCGAGCAATGCCGGCTACCCCGACAGTTTCAACTGCGACGGCTCCCACGACCTGACCAAGGTTGCCCGCTTCGAGTCGTACCGTGGCTTCCTGTTCGGCAGCCTGAATGCCGAGGTCAAGCCACTGGTCGAGCACCTGGGCGAGTCGGCGAAGATCATCGACATGATCGTCGACCAGTCCCCTGAAGGCCTTGAAGTGCTGCGCGGTGCCAGCTCGTACATCTACGAGGGCAACTGGAAGCTCACCGCCGAAAACGGCGCCGACGGCTACCACGTCAGCTCCGTGCACTGGAACTACGCCGCCACCCAGAACCAGCGCAAGCAGCGCGAGGCGGGCGACGAGATCAAGACCATGAGCGCCGGCGCCTGGGCCAAGCAGGGCGGTGGCTTCTATTCCTTCGACCACGGCCACCTGTTGCTGTGGACCCGTTGGGCCAACCCCGAAGACCGCCCGGCCTTCGAGCGCCGTGACCAGCTGGCCGCCGACTTCGGCCAAGCCCGTGCCGACTGGATGATCGAGAACTCGCGCAACCTGTGCCTGTACCCCAACGTGTACTTGATGGACCAGTTCAGCTCACAGATCCGTATCGCCCGGCCGATTTCGGTGAACAAGACCGAAATCACCATCTACTGCATCGCACCGAAGGGCGAGAGCGCCGATGCCCGCGCCAAGCGCATCCGCCAGTATGAAGACTTCTTCAATGTCAGTGGCATGGCCACCCCGGACGACCTGGAAGAGTTCCGCTCATGCCAGACCGGCTACGGCGGCGGCACCGGCTGGAATGACATGTCCCGTGGCGCGCAGCATTGGGTCGAAGGCGCCGACGAGGCGGCAAAGGAAATCGAACTCAAACCGCTGCTGTCGGGCGTGCGCACCGAGGACGAAGGCCTGTTCGTGCTGCAGCACAAGTACTGGCAGGAAACCATGATCAAAGCCCTCGAACAGGGCCAGCAGCTGATCCCCGTGGAGGCCGTGCAATGAGCCTGCATGACACCGTGCGCGACTTCCTCTACCGCGAAGCCCGCTACCTGGACGACGCCCAGTGGGACCAGTGGCTGGAGCTGTACGCCAGCGACGCGACCTTCTGGATGCCATCCTGGGACGATGACGACACCCTGACCGAAGACCCGCAAAGCGAAATTTCGCTGATCTGGTACGGCAACCGTGGCGGCCTTGAGGACCGCGTGTTCCGGATCAAGACCGAGCGCTCCAGTGCGACCGTGCCGGACACCCGCACCTCGCACAACATCAGCAACATCGAGATCGTCTCGCAGTGCGAGGGCAGCTGCCAGGTGCGCTTCAACTGGCACACCCTGAGCTTCCGCTACAAGACCACTGACAGCTACTTCGGCAGCAGCTTCTACACCCTCGACCTGCGCGGCGAACAGCCGCTGATCAAGGCCAAGAAGGTGGTGCTGAAGAACGACTACGTGCGTCAGGTCATCGACATCTACCACATCTGATCCGAGGTAACGCGAGCCGCTCGGTGTGCCCACTGACACGCCGCGGCCAGGCTCGCCCGCGAGGTGCAACATGAGCTTCCAGATCGCACTTAATTTCGAAGACGGGGTTACCCGCTTCATCGAGGCCAGCGGCCATGAAACCGTGGCCGACGCCGCCTACCGCCAGGGCATCAACATCCCGCTGGACTGCCGCGACGGCGCCTGCGGTACCTGCAAGTGCAAGGCCGAGTCCGGGCGTTACGACCTGGGTGACAACTTCATCGAAGACGCCCTGAGTGAAGACGAGATCGCCGAAGGCTACGTGCTGACTTGCCAGATGCGCGCCGAAAGCGATTGCGTGGTGCGCATCCCGGCGTCGTCGCAACTATGCAAGACCGAGCAGGCCAGTTTCGAAGCAGCCATCAGTGATGTGCGCCAGCTGTCGGCCAGCACCATCGCCTTGTCGATCAAGGGTGAGGCACTGAGCCACCTGGCGTTCCTGCCGGGGCAGTACGTCAACCTCAAGGTGCCGGGCAGCGACCAGAGCCGCGCCTATTCCTTCAGCTCGCTGCAGAAGGACGGCGAGGTCAGCTTCCTGATCCGCAATGTGCCGGGCGGGCTGATGAGCAGCTTCCTCACCAGCCTGGCCAAGGCCGGCGACAACATGAGCCTGGCGGGCCCGTTGGGCAGCTTCTACCTGCGGCCGATCCAGCGCCCGCTGTTGCTGCTGGCCGGTGGTACGGGCCTGGCGCCGTTCACGGCGATGCTGGAGAAGATTGCCGAGCAGGGCAGCGAGCACCCGCTGCACCTGATCTACGGGGTAACCAACGATTTCGACCTGGTCGAGCTGGACCGCTTGCAGGCGCTGGCCGCGAACATCCCTAACTTCACTTTCAGCGCCTGCGTCGCCAACCCAGACAGCCAGTACCCACAGAAGGGGTACGTGACCCAGCACATCGCGCCGCAGCACCTCAATGACGGTGACGTCGATGTGTACCTGTGTGGGCCACCACCGATGGTCGAGGCCGTGAGCCAGTACTTGCGCGAACAGGACATCAACCCGGCGAACTTCTACTACGAGAAGTTCGCGGCGGCTGCGGCCTGAGTTTTCCTGGGGCTGCCGGCATCGTGCGGGTGAAGGTGGCCTCCTTTTATTGACTGCGGGATTGCCGGGGCCGCGTTGCGGCCCTTTCGCGACACAAGGCCGCTCCTACAAGGGACCGCGGTGTTTGTAGGCGCAGCCTTGCGTCGCGATGGAGGGCGCAGCCCTCCCGGCAATTCCGGACTGAAAGGAGTTCGAGATGAATAACCGATTCCACAACAAAGTCGCCTTGGTCACCGGCGCCGCCCAGGGCATAGGCCGTGGCGTGTGCTGGCGGCTCAAGGCCGAAGGCGCGCAGGTGGTGGCGGTGGACCGTTCCGAGCTGGTCCACGAACTGGCCGGGGAGGGCATGCTGACGCTCATTGCCGACCTCGAACAACACACCGACTGCGACCGGGTCATGGCCACGGCGGTAGAAACCTTCGGCCGCCTCGACATCCTGGTCAACAACGTCGGCGGCACCATCTGGGCCAAACCTTTCGAGCACTACCAGGTCGAGCAGATCGAGGCCGAAGTGCGGCGATCGCTGTTCCCGACCCTGTGGTGCTGCCATGCGGCGCTGCCGTACATGCTTGAACGCGGCAGCGGCGCCATCGTCAACGTCTCGTCGATCGCCACCCGTGGGGTCAACCGCGTGCCTTATGGCGCGGCCAAGGGCGGCGTCAACGCACTCACTGCATGCCTGGCCTTCGAAACTGCTGGCCGCGGTATCCGCGTCAACGCCACCGCCCCCGGCGGCACCGAGGCGCCACCGCGCCGGGTGCCCCGCAACAACGCCGAGCAGAGCGAGCAGGACAAGGCCTGGTACCAGCAGATCGTCGACCAGACCCTCGACAGCAGCCTGATGCACCGCTACGGCAGCATCGACGAGCAGGTCGGCGCAATCCTTTTTCTGGCCTCCGACGAGGCCTCCTACATCACCGGCGTGACCCTGCCGGTAGGGGGCGGTGACCTCGGCTGATCCCCTCCATGCAAAGCGTTCCTCCAAAACAACAACAACAGAGACAGATGCCATGCGAACCCTTGACGTACACCCGATCATCGACAATGCCCGCTTCACGCCCTTCCACTGGGGAGTCATGGCCCTGTGCGGCCTGCTGCTGATCTTCGACGGCTATGACCTGTTCATCTACGGCGTGGTGCTGCCGGTGATCATGAAAGAGTGGGGCTTGACCCCGTTGCAGGCCGGTGCGCTGGGCAGCTACGCGCTGTTCGGCATGATGTTCGGCGCCCTGGCGTTCGGCAGCCTGGCCGACCGCATCGGGCGCAAGAAAGGGATCGCCATCTGTTTCGCCTTGTTCTCCGGGGCGACCATCCTCAATGGCTTTGCCAGCAGCCCCAGCGAGTTTGGCATCTACCGCTTCATCGCCGGCCTCGGCTGCGGCGGCCTGATGCCCAATGCCGTGGCGCTGATGAACGAATACGCGCCCAAACGCCTGCGCAGCACGCTGGTGGCGATCATGTTCAGCGGCTATTCGCTGGGCGGCATGCTCTCGGCGGGTGTCGGCATCTTCATGCTGCCGCGTTTTGGCTGGGAATCGATGTTCTTTGCCGCTGCAGTGCCGCTGCTGCTGTTGCCGGCAATCCTCTATTACCTGCCCGAGTCCATCGGATTCCTGGTGCGCCAAGGTCGCACCGATGACGCCCGCAAGTTGCTCAAGCGCCTGGACCCGGGCTGCGATGTGCAGGCGGACGACGTGCTGCAGGCAACCGACCGCAAAGGTGGCGGCACCTCGGTGCTGGACTTGTTCCGCAATGGCTTGGCCATCCGTACCCTGGCCCTGTGGCTGGCGTTTTTCTGCTGCCTGCTGATGGTCTACGCACTGAGCTCGTGGCTGCCGAAACTGATGGCCAACGCCGGCTACAGCCTGGGCTCGAGCCTGTCGTTCCTGCTGGCCTTGAACTTTGGCGGCATGGCCGGGGCGATTCTCGGTGGCTGGCTGGGCGACCGCTACAACCTGGTCAAGGTCAAGGTGGCCTTCTTCATCGCGGCGGCGCTGTCGATCAGCCTGCTTGGCGTCAACAGCCCGATGCCGGTTCTCTACGTGCTGATCTTCATCGCCGGCGCCACCACCATCGGCACACAGATCCTGCTCTATGCCGGTGCCGCCCAACTCTATGGCCTGTCGGTGCGTTCTACCGGCCTTGGCTGGGCGTCGGGCATCGGCCGCAATGGCGCCATCGTCGGCCCGCTGCTCGGCGGTGCGCTGATGGGCATCAACCTGCCGCTGCAACTTAATTTCATCGCCTTCGCCATCCCCGGTGCGATTGCCGCGCTGGCCATGGCCGTGCACCTGGCCAGTGGCCGCCGCCAGGCGCAGATGGCAACGGCCTGACTCTTCTACTGACTGAACTGGAGCTTTTGCATGACAAGCCCGACCATCGAACGGCTGGACGCGATCATCGTCGACCTGCCAACCATCCGCCCGCACAAGCTGGCCATGCACACCATGCAGCAGCAGACCCTGGTGGTGCTGCGCCTGCGCTGCAGCGACGGCGTGGAAGGCATCGGCGAGGCCACCACCATCGGCGGCCTGGCCTACGGCTACGAAAGCCCCGAGGGCATCAAGGCCAACATCGACGCGCACCTGGCGCCGGCGCTGATCGGCCTGCCAGCGGACAACATCAATGCCGCCATGCTCAAGCTCGACAAGCTGGCCAAGGGCAATACCTTCGCCAAGTCCGGCATCGAAAGCGCCTTGCTCGACGCCCAAGGCAAGCGCCTCGGCCTGCCGGTCAGCGAGCTGCTCGGCGGGCGGGTGCGTGACAGCCTGGAAGTGGCCTGGACCCTGGCCAGCGGCGACACCGCCCGCGACATCGCCGAGGCCGAGCACATGCTGGAGGTGCGTCGCCACCGGGTGTTCAAGCTCAAGATCGGCGCCAA
>NZ_QLTL01000018.1:0-113502 GCF_003269045.1 Pseudomonas sp. URMO17WK12:I7
TCGACCCGCAGCGGCAAGGTATTGATGAACATGCCCAGCGCCCGCTCGGCGCCCTCACCGCCTTGCAGGCGGCCCAGCAGCACGGTGCCGAACACCACGCGGTCCTGGCCACTGGCAGCGCCCAGCAGGCGCGCCCAGGCCAGGTGGAACAGGCTGGCGACGCTGATGCCGAGTACACGGGCCTGACGGCGCAGGCTTGTGGCAAGCGTCGGCGCCAACGTCAGCTTGGCCTCCTGCATGTCACGGCCGTCGCCCTGCACGTCGCTCAGGCCAAACGGCAGGGTCGGTGCGTCGATATCGGCCAGTTGCGTCCGGAAGAACGCTTCGTGCTCGGCCGAGCTGGTGCCCAGCCTGGCCTGGGCCACGTAGTTGCGGTATGGCACCGGCGTGTGGGCCGGCGCTGGGGCGCCCTGCATGAAGCCTTGCAGTTCTTCGCCGACCACTTCCAGGGCGGTATGGTCGAGGACGATGTGGTGGAACTGCAGGGTGGCTTCGAGCACGCCATTGCCCGGGGTGTAGAACAGCTGGAGCAGTGGCGCCTGGTCCAGCCGCAGGGCCGGCAAGCCGCCGTCCAAGGCACCCGCCAACACGGTTGGCACGCTGCGCAGGACCACCTGCACCGGCTGCGGCAAACCGTCCCAAAGCACTGCGGTGCGCAACACATCGTGGCGCGCAATGACCTGGTCGAGGGCGCCGGCAAAGGCCTGCAGGCGTTCAAGGTTGTCGAAACGCAGGCGCGAATAGAGCACATACGGGTCGTGCCCGGCGGCGCTCAGGTGGTGATAGAGAATCCCCTCCTGCAACGGCGCCAGCGGGTAGATGTCCTGCACATTGGCAGCGCCGCCCGGCACCCTGGCGACGATCTGGTCGATGCTGGCCTGGTCGAGGTCGATCAGGCTGAGCAGGTCCGGGGTGATCTGGCGGCAGGCCGCCGGGATGCGGTTCTCGGGCACCTCGACCTGCTGAGCGTGCCCCAGGGTGGCCGCCAGTGCGGCGATGGTCGGCTGGCCGAACAAGGTCCGTACATCCACCTGCAGGCCCTCCAGGCGCAGGCGCGCGGTCAGGCTCACGGCCAGCAGCGAGTGGCCGCCCAGCTCGAAGAAATTGTCGTGCCGCCCTACTTGCTGTATGCCCAGCAGTTCGCTCCAGAGGGCGGCCAGCAGGGTTTCAGTGCTGCCTCGCGGGGCCTCGAAGTCGCGATGCTGCAGCGCGGCGTCGGGGGCCGGCAGGGCCTTGCGGTCAAGCTTGCCGTTGGGGCTCAGTGGCAACTGGTCGAGGTGAATGTACTGCGCTGGCACCATGTAATCCGGCAGTTGCGTCAGCAGCGCCTGGCGCAAGCCATCGGCCGTGTGTGGTTCGCCAGTGTGATAGGCGACCAGGCGTGCTTCGAACGCCAGCACCACCGCCTCACGCACACCTTCGATGCGGGTCAGGCAGGCCTCGATCTCGCCCGGCTCGATGCGCAGGCCGCGGATCTTCACCTGGTGATCGTTGCGACCGAGGAACTCAAGGTTGCCATCGGCACGCTGGCGTACCAGGTCACCGCTGCGGTACAGCCGCTCGCCAACCGCGAACGGGCTGTCGATGAAGCGCTCTGCCTGCTGCTGCGCCAGGCCCAGGTAGCCACGGCTCACGCCGGCGCCACCGATGTGCAGGTGGCCAGCCACACCCCACGGCACTGGCTGGTCGCGGCTGTCGAGCACGTACAGTGCGGTGTTGTCGATCGGCTTGCCAATCGGCAAGCTGCCGCGGGGTAGCGCAGCGTCGGGCTCCAGCGTCCAGGCGCTGCAGTCGACGGTAGTTTCGGTGGGGCCATAGACGTTGTGCAGGCGCACACTCGGCAGGCGCTGACGGACCAAGGCGGCCAGTGCTTCGGTGAGCTCGCCGCCGCCACAGACGATGTCGCTCAGGCTGGTACAAGCGGCGCTTTGTTCCTGCTCCAGGAACTGCTGCAGCAAGGCCGGTACGAACTGCACCACGTTCACCTGCTGGTGCTGGATCAATTGCGCGAGGTACTGCCCATCGCGCTGGCCACCCGGCCGCGCAAGCACCAGGCGCAAACCGCTGCACAGCGGCCAGAACAACTCCCATACCGAAGCATCGAAGCTGATCGGCGTCTTGTGCAGCACACGCCCGGCACCGGCGCACAGGCGCTGGCTCCAGTGCAGCAGGTTGACCACGTTGCGGTGCTCGACCATCACGCCTTTCGGCACGCCGGTAGAGCCTGAGGTGTAAATCACGTAGGCCAGGTGCCGCGCCGTCAGGCCCGCCACTTGCGGGTTACTGGCCGGCTGGTGCTCCCAGCCTGGCCGGTCCAGGTCGACCTGCACCCCATGCTGCGCCACGTCGCGGGTCGCAGCATGCACCAGCAGCACCTGGGGTGCACTGTCGTCGAGCATGTGCCGAATACGCTCGGCCGGGTAGCTGGGGTCGACCGGCACATAAGCGCCGCCGGCCTTGAGAATGGCCAGCAGGCCGACCACCAGCGACAACCCACGCTCGACGCAAACCGCTACCCGATCATGGGGTTTCACACCCAGGGTGATCAGCTGATGCGCCAGGCGGTTGGCCTGCTCATCGAGCTCGCGGTAACTCAGTTCGCCCTCTTCAGCCACCAGTGCCAAAGCATCCGGCGTGAGCCTGGCCTGCGCCTCGAACAGGCTGTGCAGCGTCTGCTGCAGATCGTGTGGGTACTCGCTGGCGTTGGCATCGGCCAGCAGTTGCTGGCGCTCCTGCGGCGCCAGTACCGGCAATTGCTGCAGCGCCAGTTGCGGCTGTTGCTCCAGCGCATCGAGCAGACCAACCAGCACCTGCAGCAACTGCTCACAGATACGTTGTGCGCCTACCTGGGCCGAGACCTGGGCGGTGATGCGCAGGCCGTCACCAAGGTCGTCGACGTTGACGCTCAGCGGGTAGTTGCCATGGCCGCCGCTGGGCAACGCCTGGATGCCCTCCAAGGCTTCGCGCTGCGCCTGCTGTTCGCTGGCACTGGCGCCATGGCGGTAGTTGAGCATGGCGCTGAACAGTGGCAGGGGCGCAGCCACGCCGCTGCAGCGCTGGGCCAGGGCCAACGAGGCGTGCTCATGCTCCAGTAACGCACTCAGGCGCTGATGGGCCAGGCGCACGCCATCACGCACGCCAAGGCCGTCCAGGTCCAGGCGCAATGGCAAGGTGTTGATGAACATGCCCAGGCCATGATCGGCGCCGGCACCGCCCTGCAGGCGACCAAGCAGCACGGTGCCGAACACCACGCTGTCCCTGCCACTGGTGGCCGAGACCAGCCGAGCCCAGGCCAGGTGCAGCAGGCTGGCGGCACTCACGCCCAGTTGCTGGGCCTGTCGGCGCAGCCGTTGGTACTGGCTGCTGTCAAGTGCTACGGCAGCCAGGTCGAAGTGGCTGGCCTGGCCCTGCAAGTCGGTCAGGCCGAAGGGCAAGGTGGGTTCGTCGATGTCCCCGAGCTCTGCGCGGAAGAACGCTTCATGCTCGGCTTCGCTGACGGCCAGACGTGCCTGGGCCACGTAATTGCGGTAAGGCACCGGCGGCCTAGTCGGCTGATCGCCACGCAGGTGGTCGCGGATCTCTTCAAGCACCACTTTCATCGCGGTGTGATCGAGGGCGATATGGTGGAACTGCAAGGTGGCCTCGATGGCGCCGTCAGCGTCGCCGTACAGCAAGCGAATCAGCGGCGCCCGGCTCAACTGGAAGTCGGTGTCGCAGCCTTCGCGGGGCAACACGGCAAGCGGTGCATGGCGCCAGACCACTTGCACCGCTTGCCGCAGCCCGTCCCAGAGCACGGCGGTGCGCAGCACATCGTGGCGGGCGATGACCTTGTCCAGGGCCGCGGCGAAGGCGTGCAGGCGTGCCAGGCTGTCGAAAGCAACACGCCACTGCAGCAAGTACGGGTCGGCACCTGTGGCACTTAGATGGTGATAGAGGATGCCCTCCTGCAGCGGGGCCAGCGGGTAGATGTCCTGCACGTTGGCGGCGCCGCCCGGCACGCTGGCGACGATACACTCGATACTGGCCTGGTCCAGGTTGATCAACGGCAGCAGGTCTGGCGTGATCTGCGTGCAGCCGGCCACGATACGGTTTGCCGGCACCTCCACCTGGCGGCCCTTGCCCAGTACGGCGGCCAGTGCGGCCACCGTCGGCTGGCTGAACAGCACCCGCACGTCAGTGTGCAAGCCTTGCTCGCGCAGGCGCTCGATCAGGGTCACAGCCAGCAGCGAGTGGCCGCCCAGCTCGAAAAAGTTGTCGTGCCGGCCTACCCGCTCGACGCCCAGCACCTCGGCCCAGACAGCGGCCATGGCGGCTTCACGCCCGCCCTGCGGCTCGACATGACCTTGCGCTACCGCATCGGGCTCGGGCAGTGCGTTGCGGTCCAGCTTGCCGTGGCTAGTCAGTGGCAGCTGCTGCAGGCCGATGAACGCATGCGGCAGCATGTGCGCCGGCAAGCTGGCTTGCAGCGCCAGGCGCAACACATCGAGGTCGACCGCTGCGGTTTCGGTGAACCAGGCCAGCAGGCGCTCGCCGCGCACCAGCACCACGGCATGCTCGATACCGGGCTGGGCCGCCATGGCCGCTTCGATCTCGCCCAGTTCGACGCGCATGCCGCGGATCTTCACCTGGTCATCGTTGCGGCCCAGATAGTCGAGGCTGCCGTCGGCGTTCCAGCGCACCAGGTCACCACTGCGATACATGCGAGCGCCCGGCATACGGCTGAACGGGTCCGCCAGGAAGCGCTCGTCGGTCAGTTGCGGGCGATTGAAATAGCCCCGGGCGACTTGGCCGCCACCGATGTACAGCTCGCCGGTAACCCCCACCGGCACCGGCTGACGACGCTCGTCGAGCACGTAGACGCGGGTGTTGGCGATCGGCTTGCCGATGTGCAGCGCGCCGCCAGGCAGCACCGTGCCGGAGGTGGCGACCACGGTAGTTTCGGTTGGCCCGTAGTTGTTGACCAGGGCAAAGCCTGGGTCGCGGTCGAACTGGCGCAGGCGGTCACCACCGATCAGCAGGGTGCGCAAGGTCGGATGCTGGCGTTCGCGGCGCAGCGCCTGTTCGGCGACCGGCGTCGGCAGGAAGCTGACCTTCAGCGGCTGCTCCAGCCACCAGTCGAGCAGTTCCTCGACGTGCTCGTTACCGATGTGGCGCGGTGGCACGTGCAGCGTGGCACCGGCACACAATGCCGGCCAGACTTCCCAGGCCATGGCATCGAAACCAAAGCCGGCAACGCTGGAGGTGCGTTCGCCAGCCCCCAGCGCGAAGGCCTGGCAGTGCCAATGCACCAGGTTGGCCAAGGCCTGGTGCTCAATCATCACGCCCTTGGGCTGGCCGGTTGAACCGGAGGTGTAGACCACATAGGCCAGTTGATGGGCATCGAGGCCAAGTACCTCAGGGTTGCTGTCCACTGCCAGCCAGCTTTCTGGCTGGTCGAGGTCCAGCCGCGGCAGGTGGCCTGGCAAACCATCGACGGACGAGTCGGCCAGCAGCAGCGCAGGCGAACTGTCGGCCAGCAGGTAGGCGATGCGCTCACGCGGGTAGGTCGGGTCCACCGGTACATAGGCGGCCCCGGCCTTGAGCACGGCCAGCAAGCCGATCAGCCGTTCGATGCTGCGCGGCAGGCACAAGGCAACCCGGTCGCCACATTGCACACCCTGTTCGATCAGGCGGTGGGCCAGGCGGTTGGCGCGCAGGTTGAGTTCGCCATAGCTCAGGGCCTGATCGCCCTGGCTTACGGCCGACGCTTCAGGTGCGCGGGCGGCCTGGGCCTCGACCAAGGCATGGACGGTCTGGCCCTGCGGGTAGGCCTGCGCCGTGGCGTTGAAGCTGCCGAGCAACTGTTGGCGTGCCTGCTCACCGATTATCGGCAGGCTGTCGACCGTGGCCTCGTGCCCAGGCTCCAACGCTTGCAGCAACTGGGTGAGCGCGTTGGCCATCCATTCGGCGACGCGGGCGGCACCGATGCCTTCGACGGCCAGTACGCTGAAGCTGAAACCCTCGCCAAGGTCGTTGACGCTGAGGGTCAGCGGGTAGTTGCTGCGTTCTTCGCCGCCCAGCAGGCGCACACCCTCCCAGATGCCCTCACCTTCGCGCGGCGCATCGGCGGCGCTGTGGCGGTAGTTGAGCAACGCGCTGAACAGCGGTACCGAAGCGGCCACGCCACTGCAACGTTGGGCCAGGGCCAAGGGTGCATGCTCGTGGCCAAGCAACGCCGACAGGCTGCGATGGGTGGCCCACAAAGCCGCGTGCGCGCTGGCACGGGTGTCCACCCGCAGCGGCAAGGTGTTGATGAACATGCCCAGTGCGCGGTCAGCGCCTTCGCCACCTTGCAGGCGGCCCATCAGTACGGTGCCGAACACCACGTCGGTGCGGTTGGCCAGCACGCCCAGCACCCGCGCCCAGGCCAGGTGCATCAAGCTCGCGGCGCTGACACCCAGCTGCCGGGCCTGGCTGCGCAGCCGCAGGCTGAGGCTGGCATCCAGCGCCAGGAAGGCGCTGTCGATATTGCGCCCGTCGCCCTGCACATCGGCAAAGCCCAACGGCAAGGTTGGCTCGTCGACATCTGCCAGCATCTCGCGGAAGAACGCCTCCTGGCTGGCAGGGTCGGCCATGCGGGCCTGAGCCACGTAGTTGCGATACGGCACGGCCACCGGCAGGGTTGCGCCCTGGCCGAACAGCAAGGCGCGCATTTCCCGGGCGACCACATCCATGGCGGTGTGGTCGAGGGTCAGGTGATGGAACAACAGGATCGCCACCACCTGATGGTTGGCGGGGTCGAGGCTGTAGTACAGGCGCGTGAGCGGTGCCTGGCCGAGGTCCAGCCGGTGATGGCGGGCATCGAACCGCGCGTGCAATTGTTCGATGCGCGACGCGCCAGGTTCATCGGGCAGGTCGTCAACCTCGCACACGGCCAGCTCGGCAGCACGCCATACCACCTGCAGCGGCTGCGCCAACCCTTGCCAGTGCACCGCGGTGCGCAGGATATCGTGGCGATCGATGACTTGCTGCAAGGCGCCGGCCCAGGCCAGCAGGCGCTCGACGCTGTCGAACGCCAGGCGCGTCTGCAGCAGGTACGGGTCGCCCTGTTCGGCGCTCAGGTGATGGTAGAGGATGCCTTCCTGCAAAGGCGCCAGCGGGTAGATTTCCTGCACGTTGGCGGCACCGCCCGGCACCGTGGCGACGATGGCATCGATACTGGCCTGGTCCAGCTCGACCAGGCTGAGCATGCCCGGGGTGATGCGCGCAGCGCCCTGTGGCAACCGGTTGGCCGGCACCTTGGCGGCCTCGCCGCTTGCCGTCGCGCAGGCCAGCGCCGCCACGGTCGGCTGGGCGAACAGCACGCGCACGTCGATGACCAGGCCGGCCTTGCGCAGGCGTTCGACCAAGGTCACGGCCAGCAGCGAGTGGCCGCCCAGTTCGAAGAAGTTGTCATGCCGCCCTACCCGCTCGACGCCCAGTACTTCGGCCCAGATCGCAGCCATGGCCACCTCGGTCTGGCCTTGCGCCGCCTCATAGGGCTGGCCTGGCAGCAAAGCGCCGTCCGGGTTGGGCAACGCACGGCGGTCGAGCTTGCCGTGGCTGGTCAATGGCAGTTCATCCAGGCGGATGAACGCCCATGGCAACAGGTGTGCCGGCAAGCTGGCCTGCAGGGCCTGGCGCAACTGTTCAGGATCGATTGGCGCGGCCTCGGTGTACCAGGCCAGCAGGCGACCTTCGCGCACCAGCACCACGGCATCGTCGATGCCCGGCCGGGCGGCCAGGGCGGCCTCGATTTCGCCCAGTTCCACACGCACGCCACGGACCTTCACCTGGTCATCGTTGCGCCCCAGGTAATCGAGGGTACCGTCGGCGTTCCAGCGCACCAGGTCGCCGCTGCGGTACATCCGGCCACCGGGGTTGAAGGGGTCGTCAAGGAAGCGTTCTGCGGTGAGTTCAGGGCGATTGAAATAGCCGCGGGCGACCTGCGCCCCGCCGATGAACAGCTCACCAATGACGCCAACCGGCACCGGTTGCCGGCCTTCGTCGAGCACATACACGCGGGTGTTGGCGATCGGCTGGCCGATATGCAGTGGGCCGTTGGCGTAGAGCTGGCCGGAGGTGGCCACCACCGTGGTTTCGGTCGGGCCGTAGTTGTTGATCAGGGCAAAGCCTGGTTCGCGCTCGAACTGGCGCAGGCGGTCGCCGCCCACCAGCAGCGTGCGCAAGGTCGGGTGCTGGTGGTCACGGCGCAAAGCCTGCTCGGCCACCGGGGTGGGCAGGAAGCTGACCTGCAGCGGCTGCGCCAGCCACCAGTCGAGCAGCTCGTCGACGTGTTCGTTGCCGATGTGTGCCGGCGGCAGGTGCAGCGTGGCACCTGCGCACAGGGTCGGCCAGACCTCCCAGGCCATGGCGTCGAAGCCGAAACCGGCGACACTGGAGCTGTGCGAGCCGGCCCTCAGCTGGAACGCCTGGCAGTGCCAGTGGACCAGGTTGGCGAGGGTCTGGTGCTCGATCATCACCCCCTTGGGCTGGCCGGTGGAGCCGGAGGTGTAGACCAGGTAAGCCAGCTGCCGTGCATCGAGCTCGGGCAGTTCAGGGTTGCTGCTGTTTGCGGCAAAGGCTTCGGCCTGGTCCAGGTCCAGGCGCGGTATCGGCGGCAAGCCTTCGATCGCAGTGCTCGCCAGCACCAGCGCCGGTGCGCTGTCTGCCAGCAGATAGGCGATACGTTCCGCCGGATAGGCCGGGTCGACCGGTACATAGGCGGCGCCTGCCTTGAGCACCGCCAGCAAGCCGACCAGGCGTTCCGGGCTGCGTGCCAGGCACAGGGCAACCCGGTCGCCAACCTTGACGCCGCGCTCGATCAGCCGATGCGCCAGCTGGTTGGCGCGCCGGTTCAGTTCGCCGTAGCCAAGGGCCAGGCCACCCTGCAGCAGCGCGGGCGCCTCGGGTGCGCGGGCTGCCTGGGCTTCGACCAGGGCATGCACGGTCAGCCCTTGCGGGTAGGCCTGGGCGGTGCGGTTGAACTGCTCCAGCACCTGCTCGCGCTCGGCCTGGGGCAGCACTGCCAACCCTTGCAGTGGTGTTTCAGGGGCCTGTTCAAGGGCGTCGATCAGGCTCGCCAGCACCTGCTCGAACTGCTCGCACAAGCGTGCAGCCCCCCACTGCGGCAGGCTCTGCACGGTCAGGCGCAGATCATCGCCAAGGTCGTCGACGCTGACGGTCAGCGGATAGTCGGTGCGCTCTTCAGCGCCGACGATATCGATACCCGGCGCCACCGGAATGATCTCGGCAGCATCGCCGGCAGCACTGTGGCGGTAGTTGAGCATGCTGTTGAACAGCGGCGCTGGCGCGGCCACGCCACTGCAACGTTGGGCCAGGGCCAGCGAGGCCTGCTCATGGCCGAGCAAGGCGCTGAGCCGCTGGTGGGTGGCCAGCAGGGCCTGGCGCACGCCGTGCTGGCCGAGGTCGATGCGCAGCGGCAAGGTGTTGATGAACATGCCCAGCGCCTGCTCACCGCCCTCACCGGTGGTCATGCGCCCCAGCAGCACACTGCCGAACACCACGGCCTGGCGTGCGGACAGTTGCCCGACCAGGCGGGCGAAGCCCAGGTGCAGGACACTGGCCGGGCTCACGCCCAGCTGCCGGGCCTGGTGGCGCAGGCGCAAGCTCAGCGCGGGCGCAAGGGTCAGGCGCGCCTGCTCCAGTGGCTGCTGGCCTTTGTCCTGCAAGCCGAAGGCCAAGGTCGGCTCTTCGATGTCGTTGAGCATTTCGCGGAAGAATCGCTCGTGGGCGTGTTCGTCCAGCGCCTGGCGCGCTGCCGCCAGCACGTTGCGGAACGGCATCGGCGGCGCCAGCAGCGCAGCCTCGCCGGCCAGGTGCGCCTGGATTTCGCGGCGCACGATGTCCAGCGCAGTGTGGTCCATGACCACGTGGTGGAACATCAGCAAGGCGACCCACTGCTCGCCCTCGCCGGGGGCGTGCATCAGCTGCATCAGCGGTGCCTGACGCAGGTCTACGCGGTAGTGGTGCGGATCGAAGCGCGCGCACAGCCGGGCCAGTGCATCGTCGCCGTCGACCTCGATGGCCTCACGCACCAGGGTCGCTTCGCGCCACACCACCTGCACAGGTTCATCGAGGTATTCCCACTGCAGCGCGGTGCGCAGGATGTCGTGGCGCTGGATCACCCATTGCAGGGCCTGGGCAAAGGCTTCGAGGTGTGCCTTGCTGGCAAAGCGCAGCTGCACCTGGGCCAGGTACGGGTCACCGTCAACGGCTGACAGGTGCTGGTAGAGCATGCCTTGCTGCAGCGGTGCCAGCGGGTAGATGTCCTGCACGTTGGCGGCGCCGCCCGGCACGCTGGCGACGATGCGGTCGATGGCCTGCTGCTCGAGTTGCACCAGCGGCAGCATGTCAGGGGTAATGCGAAACGCCGGGCTGAGCCAGCCGTCATCGCGCTCGGCGAGCATTTCCAGCAAGGCCGGCTTGTGCCGTGACAGCGCCTCCCACAGGGTGTCGTCCAGGGCTTCATCGTCGCCCAGGACGATCAGGTCCTGGTCTTCGCGCTGGAGTCGGATTGCATGGGTGGAGAGAGCAGCCATCAGTTCGCTGAAAAGCATCGGTAAGCATCCTGCTTTGCCTGGAAGGGGGTCGTCGACAAGCTAAAGGATCGTGACCGGGTGGTCTGACATGGGAAGCGGGGACAGAGGGGATGGCTTGGGGGGTGGCTTGGGGGGTGGCTTGGGGTTTTCAGCGCCTGTGATACTTCTGGCTTGAGATTTTCAGAGTCCGTGATATTCCAGGCTTGAGATTTTCAGCGCTTGTGAGATCGAGCGCCGCACGGGCGGCGCTCAATCTCACAGGCGACAAAATCGATCAAGGCGAACCGTTCAAATCCGCCGACGTTTGCCCAAGCTCGGTATGGTCGTCTGCGGTATCTTTACCGCCACCTGCTCACGGCTGGTACTGGCCGCCAGCCCGGCCAACGTCGGCTGGCTGAACAAGGTCCGGGCATCGACATGCAGACCGGCCTGGCGCATGCGCGCCACCAGGCTCACTGCCAACAATGAATGCCCGCCCAGCTCGAAGAAATTGTCCTCACGCCCCACCTGCTCGATCTTCAGCACCTCAGTCCAGATCGCCGCCAGCGCAGCTTCCAGCTCGCCTTGCGGCGCCTGGTACTGGCGGCTGATCACTGCCTCGGCCCCCGGCACCGGCAGCGCGCGGCGGTCGAGCTTGCCGTTGGGGCTCAACGGCAGCTCGGCCAGCGCGACGAAAGCCTGCGGCACCATGTACTCGGGCATGCGCGCCAGCAGATAACTGCGCAGCACCTCCAGGGCCGGAGGCTGGCCGCCATCACGGCAGGTGAAATAAGCCACCAGGCGCTCTTCGCGCATCAGCACCACGCTTTGCCCGATCACCGGGTGCGCCGCCAGCGCAGCCTCGATCTCGCCCAGCTCTACCCGCAGCCCGCGCAGCTTGACCTGAAAGTCGTTGCGCCCGATGAAGTCCAGCTCGCCGTTCTCGCGGTAACGCACCAGGTCGCCAGTGCGGTATAACCGGTCGCCCTCGACGAAGGGGCTGGCGATGAAACGTTCGGCCTGTAACACCGGCAAGCCCAGGTAACCACGGGCCACGCCAACGCCGCCAATGTGCAGCTGCCCCACTGCCCCCAACGGCACCGGGCGGTCATGCGCATCGAGCACATACAGCCGGGTGTTGGCGATCGGTCGGCCAATCGGTGGCGCCAGCTCGGGCAGGGGCTGATGGGGCTGCAAGGTCCAGGCGGTGCTGTCGACTGTCGCCTCGGTGGGCCCGTAGACGTTGTGCACGCGGACCTTCGGCAGGCACTGGCGAATGCGCTGCAGCAACGCCAAGGTCAGTTCGCCCCCCCCACAGAAAAGATCGGTCAGGCTGGTGCAACGCTCGACGCCGGGCTCCTCCAAAAACTGATGCAGCAACGCCGGCACGAACTTCATGATCGTCACCTGGCGTGCCTGCACCTGCTGCACCAGATAGCCCGGGTCACGGTGCCCGTCGGGCCGGGCCAATACCAGGCGCAGCCCGGCGACCAGTGGCCAGAACAGCTCCCAGACCGAGCCATCGAAACTGAACGGTGCACGCTGCAACAGCGCGCCGCCCGGCTGTGGCGGGCAAATCTGCGAGCCCCAGTGCATCAGGTTGCACAGGCCGCGATGCTCGATCATCACACCCTTTGGCGTACCGGTGGAGCCGGAGGTGTACATCACATAGGCCAAGCGGGACGGCCCGAGGCCCGGCACTTGCGGGTTTGCGGCGCTGCACGTCTGCCAGTCGTCAGCGTCGAGGTCGAGCAGCGGTGTGGCCAGCGCGTCGAACAGCCCTAGCGTAGCGGCGTGCACCAGCAACACGGTTGGCGCGCTGTCGTCGAGCATGTAACGCAGGCGTTCGACCGGATAACCAGGGTCCAGCGGTACATAGGCGCCACCTGCCTTGAGCACCGCAAGCAGCGCAACCATCATCGAGCTGCCGCGCTCGATGCAGATCGCCACCCGTGAATCGACACCGACACCCAATGCGATCAGGCGATGGGCCAGGCGGTTGGCCTGGGCATTGAGGGTGTAATAGTCGAGGGCAGCATCGTCCGTTTGCAGGGCAAGGACCAGTGGCGTGCGCTGCACCTGGGCCTCGAACAGTGCTGGCAGCGTACTGCCCAGCGGGCTGTGGCGGTCCTGGCTGAGGTTGAAGGTGTGCAGCAGGCGCTGCAGTTCGTCCTGCGGCACGCTGCACAGCGCAGTCAAAGGGCTGTGCATGCCATCGGCGAATTGGCGCAGGGTGGTCAGCAGGCTGGCGAGTACCCGCGGCGCGCCGAGCGCACGCGGCGCACGCAAGCCAAGCTGCAGCGCGTCGCCCAGGTCGTCGACACTCAACACCAGCGTGTGACTCAGCACTTCGCTGGCCTGCAGCAATGTTACGCCCGGCAGCACTTCGCCTTGTGGCAAGGCACCTTGGCGGTAGTTGATCAGGCCCTGGAACAGTGCTGTGCCTGCGGGCAGCCCGCTGCACCGCTGGGCCAGCAACAGCGGTGCATCTTCGTGGCCGAGCAAGCTGGCAAGCTGTGCATGGGTCTGGGTCAGGGCCTGGCTCAGCGAGCCTGCGGCCAGGCTGATGCGCAGCGGCAGGCTGTTGATGAACATGCCCAAGGCGCGGTCTGCGCCGTGGCCGGCCATGGTCCGGCCCAGCAGCACGGTGCCGAGCACAACCTCGTCGCGGCCCGACAAGCTCCCGAGTACTTGGGCCCAGGCCAGGTGCAGCAGGCTGGCCAGGCTGGCGCCGTGGTGACGGGCCTGCTTGCGCAACAGCTCGCTCTGGGCGGCGTCGAGGGTGGCGGTATGGCTGTGCAGGTCGTTTTCATCGACTGCTTTGCCGCCCAACCCTGGGATCGCTGCCAGCGGCTCGACGCCAGCCAGCTGCTCGCGGAAATAGGTTTCGTGGCGAGCCTGCCGTTCAGCATTGCTGCTCAGTGCCACATAGTCGCGGTACGGCACCGGCGTCGGCAGCTGCCCACCGCGCGCGTGCATGAAAGCCTCGAGTTCGCCCAGCAGCACCTGCAACGACACCGCGTCGTTGACCAGATGGTGGAAGCGCAGCAAGCCCAACCAGCGGCCTTGGGCAGGGTCCTCGGCGGTGACCATCGCCAGCATCGGTGCCTGGCGCAGGTCCAGCGGCCGTTGTTGTGGATCGAAGGCCTTGCACAACTGCCCGGCCAGATCGCCTGACGAAGGGGCAGCCCAGCTTTCCACCGGCAGGCGCGCCTGGCGCCAGACCACCTGCTGCGGCTGTTGCAACCCTTCCCAGGCGAGGCTGGTGCGCAGGATGTCATGCCGCTCGATCACCTGCTGCAGGCCATCGACAAAGGCCTGCCGTTGTTCGCGGCTGGCGAAGGCGAACAGCGCCTGCTGCTGGTAAGGATCCCGGGCTTCGCTGACATGGTGGTACAGCAGCCCTTGCTGCAACGGCGCCAGCGGGTAGATTTCCTGCACGTTGGCGGCGCCACCTGGCACCAATGCGACGATCTGCTCGATGGTGGGCTGGTCGAGCGAAGTGAGCCGCAGCATATCGGGGGTGATTTGCTGGCACCCCGGCAGTACGCCATTGGCTGGCACCCGCGCAACATCACCTACCGCCACCGCAGCCGCCAGGCTGGCCAGGGTCGACTGGCCGAACAGTACCTGCACGTCAGCTTGCATGCCTTGCTGGCGCATGCGCTCGATCAGTTGCACCGCCAGCAGCGAATGGCCGCCCAGTTCAAAGAAGTGGTCCTGGCGCCCGACCCGCTCGACCTGCAGCAACTCGGCCCAGAGCAATGCCAGCTGCGCTTCGATGTCCCCTTGCGGCGGTTCATGCTCGCGGCGTACCTTCGCGCCTTCATCCGCGGCCGGCAAGGCGCGGCGATCGAGCTTGCCGTTGGCCGTCAGCGGCCAGCCGGCCAGGCTGACGTAGGCCGCGGGCAGCAAGGCGGCAGGCAAGCGTTCGCGCAAATGCTCATGCAACGCGCGCGGCGTTACTGCTGCATCGCCGAGATACCAAGCCTGTAACTGCCCCTCGCGCAGCAGCACCACGCTTTCGCGCACGGCCACATGGCTGTTCAGGGCGGCTTCGATTTCGGCCAGTTCGACCCGCACACCGCGAATCTTCACCTGGTCGTCGTTGCGCCCGAGGTATTCCAAGGTGCCGTCAGCCCGCCAGCGTACCAGGTCGCCGCTCCGGTACATGCGCTCCCCGGGGCGTGCACTGAACGGGTCGTCGAGGAAGCGCTCGGCGGTCAGCGCGGGACGGTTCAGGTAACCGCGCGCCACGCCGCCGCCAGCGATATACAACTCACCGACGGCGCCAGGCGGCAGCAATCGCTGCTGGTCGTCCAGCACATACAGCCGGGTGTTGGCGACCGGCCCGCCGATGTGCAGCGGCTGCCCGGCATTCACCTCCCCTGAAGTGGCCACCACGGTGGTTTCGGTGGGGCCGTAGTTGTTCACCACCCGGTAACGGCGCTCGCGGGCCAGGCGACGCAGGCGGTCACCGCCGACCAGCAGGGTCTGCAGGGTCGGGTGCAGTTCGCCCTGAGCAAAGGCATGCTCGGCCACCGGCGTCGGCAGAAAGCTCACGTCCAGCGGCTGCGCGCGCCACCACTTCAGCAAGGCGTCGATGTCTTCGGCGCCCTCGCGTACCGGCGCCAGGTGCAGGGTCGCGCCGCTGCACAAGGTTGGCCAGACCTCCCAGGCCATCGCGTCGAAACCGAAACCGGCCAGGCTCGACTGCTGGCGGCCCGGGCCCAGGTTGAAGGCGTTGCAGTGCCAGTCGACCAGGTTGGCCAGCATGCGGTGCTCGACCATCACGCCCTTGGGCAGGCCGGTGGAGCCAGAGGTGTAGATGACATACACCAGATGGTTCGGCGCCAGGTGTGCGACGGCCGGCGCCTCGGCGCTTGCCGCTTGCCAGGTGCAGCGGTCCAGCTCGAGTTGTGGCAGGCCGTGGGCTGGCAGGCATGCACTGAACCGGGAGTGGGTCAGCACCGCGCAGGGTGCGCTGTCTTCGAGCAGGTAGGCCAGGCGCTCCTGCGGGTGTGCCGGGTCGATTGGCACATAGGCGGCGCCGGCCTTGAGTACCGCCAGCAAGCCGACCAGCGTGTCCAGCCCGCGCTGGGCCACCACCGCGATGCGCTGGTCCGGGCCTGCGCCAAGGTCGATCAGCCGCCGCGCCAGCTGGTTGGCGCGCCCGTTCAGTTCGCCATAGCTCAGGCGCTGGCCGGCGTGCAGTGCCGCCAGCGCCCCGGGCTGGCGCCTGGCTTGGGCTTCAATCCGTCGGTGGATCAATGGCTCCTGCTGCCCCAGGGTGATCGTCGCCTGGTTCCAATGCTGCAACTGCTGCTGTTCAGCGGCCGTTACCAGGTCAAACCCGGCGACACTCAACCCGGGTCGCGCCAGCCCCTGTTGCAACACCTGCAACAGCCGCTCTGCCAGGGCGGCGACCTCGTCCTTGCTGAACCAGGCCAGGTTGTGCACCAGGTGCAGGCGGGCCTTGCCGCTGTGCGGGTTGCTGCGCAGGTGTAGGCTCAACGGTGTCGGTTCGTGGCTGTTGCAGGTCATCACCGTATGGCCGCAGGCGTCACCAAAGCGCAGCTCGTTGCCATCTTCTTCGTAAGACACCATCAGCTCGAACAGCTGCGGCCGTTCTTCGCGCAGGGCGCCTAGCGCGCGGTTCAACTCGCTGAGGGCGAAGCGCTGATGACGAAAGTCTTGCTTGAGTGCGTCGCGAATGCTGCGTACCAGCTCGGCAAATGACCCATGACGGCCAAAATCCATGCGCAAGGCGCTGACCTGGGTGAACAGCCCCAGGGTCGATTTGAAACGCGCATTGCCGCGATTGCGCACCGGCACGCCGACCACCCATTGGTCCCGCTGCCAGGTACGTGTGCAGCACACATGCATGGCCGCCAACAACACGTGGAAGGCCGACGCCTGCAGCTCGCTGCCCAGTACGTTCATGCGCGCCAGCAGCTGGCTGTCGAAGGGCAGATCGAGGGCCGCGCTGGGCTCGCCGGCTGCCACCCGCCCGCGCTCGCGCGGCGCCAGCAAGGCATCGGGCAACTGCTGATATTTGCCTAGCCAGTAGTCACGGTCGCGGCCATGGCGTGCCGACGCCTGGTACTGGCTGTCGTCTTCGATGAACTCGCGGTAACCGGGCGCGCTGTCAGGCAAGGACGTGCCCTGGCCCAGCAGGCCATAGTAGTCAGCGACCTGTTTGAACCACAGGTCCACACCCCAGCCATCGAGGACCAGGTGATGCGCCTGCAGCGCGAACAGGTAGCGCTGCTCGCCCAGCCTGATCAACTGCGTGCCCCACAAGGGGCCGACGCCCAGCACAAAAGGCTTTTGCATGCAGCTGCCGAGCAGCGCCCGGGCGGCGGCCATCGGGCTTGGGGCAGCACGCAGGTCATGTTCGGCCAGATCCACCGTCAGCGTTTGCGCAAAGTACTGGCGCGGTACGCCACCCTGCCCCGCTGGCTCCACCAGCACCGTGCGCAAGCCTTCATGCAGCGCCACCAGGTGCGCCAGCGCCCTGCGCAGCCGCGGGACATCCATCGCGCCGTCGATCTCGACATAGGCACCGATGTTGTACAGCGGTGAATCGCCGTGGCCGATCTGGTCCAGCCAGATATCACGCTGGGCAACGGTCAGGGCAAAGGTTTGGGCGGCAGGCATGGGCGGGCAAGTCCTTCTTGGCTTGAACATCCGCGGATTCAAGCACCCCCTCTTCGCACTGTATGGCCCGTTAAACCCGGACAACCGAGGCGCCTATCAATAGCAGCTGAAAAGCCTGTAGGAAATCGACCACAGCTGGCCGCCCTTGATGACTTACGCCAAGTCTCATTGACCGGAAACAGCAGTGAACCGTCAGGGATACGGCGCCATTTCACTGGCTAATCCGAACTTGCCCTGCACGAGCCCAATTTCATGCCCCACTCGGGCAGTAGGAATTGATGGCATTTTCTGTCCCGGTTTTCCATTACAGACGCAGCCCCCGCTGCGGGCTTGAATACCGCCACCCCCCACCACCCGGAGCACTCGACAGCGAGACCACCCGCCGTAACGCTTTGAATCAAGGAAGACAGGATATGAAGCTGACCGCCAGCCTCGCACACCGCCCCGACCCTCAGCTGTACCTGCAACTGGGCGAACTGGTCGCCAGTACCGGCGCCGACGGTTTCGCCGCACAGATGTTACGCCTGGTCGATGCCCAGGTACCGATCCACCGGCTCGAGCTCAGCGAGTTGACCCTTGACTCGCGCCAGGCCAGTGTCAGCCGCATCAGGTTACTGGGCAGTGCCGGCCTTGCGCAGCAACGGCCTGGCAACGAGCCACTGCGCCACCCGTTGCTGCAGAGCATCATGCAGATGGACGACCCGCTGCTGATCGAGTTCAAGGCCCCGCTGGATGCCCAGCACCCCCATCAGTGCCACTTGGTGTCGTGCAGCGGCGACCGGCGCTGGGTCATTTGTTTCCATCGCCTGCCCGGGCAAAGGGCGTTTTCCCTGGCGGAGCTGTCTCAGCTCAAGAGCCTTTCCGACACCTTGCTGCCACTGGTCGAGCACCATGGTCAGTTGCTCGACCAGGGCCTCGTACGCCGCATCGGCACGCCCCCGGCCGACCTTGAAGCTGGTTCGCTGCGCCACGCCTTTGGCGAGCGCCTGGTCCAGGAAGCGGTCAGGCTTTCTACCCGCGAGGAGGAAGTGTGCATCGGCCTGCTGACAGGCGGCACGGTGCCGGAAATGGCGCAGAAGCTGAATGTGAAGAACAGCTCGATCGAAACCTACCTAAAGCGCGCCACCGCCAAGCTGGGGGTCAGTGGCCGCCATGGGCTGGCGAAATGGATGGCCGGCGCCTGACTGCACGAGAGCCCGTGATGCCCCGACACGCCCTGACCCTGTGCGCCGCGCTGCTGTGCGGCTGCTCCCTGGTACCGGACTATCAGCGCCCCGCCGCCCCTGTGCCCGGCCAGTTCCCTCAAGGCCCGGCCTATCAGGGCGACGCGTTGGCCCGCCAGCCCGCCGAGGACTGGTGGCAGGTGTTCCAGGACCCGGTGCTGCGCCAACTGATCGACAGCGCGCTGGCCAACAACCGCGACCTGCGCGAGGCTGCGCTGAACGTCGAAGCCTACCGCGCCCAGTACCGCATCCAGCGCGCCGACTTGCTGCCGAAGGTGTCTGCCGACGCCACGGGCAAGCGCCAGTACCTGCCGCGGGGTGTGACCGGCACCGACCAGGGGATGATTACCTCGACCTATGCCGCAACCCTGGGCATCAGCGCCTACGAACTGGACCTGTTCGGCCGCCTGCGCAGCCTCAGTGACCAGGCGCTGCTGACTTACCTGGCCAGTGAACAAGCGCGGCGAAGCACACAGCTGAGCCTGGTGGCCAGCGTTGCCAGCGCCTACCTGACCTGGCGCGCCGATCAGGAGCTGCTGGTGTTGGCCAAGGACACCCTGGCCACCGACGAACGCAGCCTGCGCTTGACCAGTGCCCAGCGCCGCGCCGGCACGGTATCGGCGCTGGACCAGATCCAGTCACGCACCAGCGTCGACAGCACCCGTGCCACGGTGGCGCGCTACAAACGCCAGGTGGCCCAGGACCTCAATCAGTTGTCCTTGTTGGTGGGTACCGCCGTGGCGGGCGACCTGGCCGCCCTGCCCTTGGCCGACGAGCAGATCGCCGGGTTGCCGGCCGGGTTGCCTTCGGACCTGCTGCGCCGCCGCCCGGACATCGTCCAGGCGGAATATCAGCTGCGTGCGGCCAATGCCAATATCGGCGCGGCGCGGGCGGCGTTCTTCCCCAGTATCAGCCTCACCGCCAACGCCGGCAGCACCAGCCCGCAACTGAGCGGCCTGTTCGACGGCGGCAGCGGTACCTGGCTGTTTCAGCCACAGATCAGCCTGCCGATATTCACCGCTGGCAGCCTGCGCGCCAGCCTGGATTATGCAGCGTTACAGAAGGACATTCAGGTGGCGCAGTACGAGAAAGCCATCCAGAGCGCGTTCCAGGAGGTGGCCGATGGCCTGGCAGCGCGGGCGACCTATCAGCGACAGCTGCAGGCCCAGCACGATCTTGTGGCGTCGAACCAGCGGTATTACAACCTGGCCGAGCATCGTTACCGGATCGGCGTGGACAGCAGCCTGACCTTTCTCGATGCACAGCGCTCGCTGTTCACGGCGCAGCAGGGGTTGATCAGCGACCGCCTGGCGCAGCTGGTGGCGGAAGTGAACCTGTATGCGGCGCTGGGTGGGGGGTGGCAGGAGGCCGCAGAGCGGCCTCGGTAATGCTTACACCGCGCTCAGGTGCTCGTAGAGAATGGTTGCGCCGACCAGCATCAGCACGATGCCACCGACGATCTCGGCGCGCTTGCCCACCACCGAACCCAGCGCACGCCCGAGCATGGTACCAAGGGTCACCATGGTCATGGTCGCCAGGCCGATCGCCGCGGCCGCCACCCAGATGTTGACGTCGACGAAGGCCAGGCCGACGCCCACTGCCAGGGCATCGATACTGGTGGCAACCGCAGTCACCGCAAGGATCCAGAACGAGTGCTGGCTCTGTTTTTCCACTTCTTCGTCATCCGGCTTCAGGCCGGCATGCACCATGTGCGCGCCCAGCAGCAGCAACAGGGCAAAGGCGATCCAGTGGTCCCACTGTTCGACATACTGGCTGGCCGCCTGGCCAAGCAGCCAGCCGATGACCGGAGTGAGGGCCTCGATGACGCCGAAGATCAGGCCGGTGCGCAGGGCTTCGGCCAGGCGTGGCTTGTGCAGGCTGGAACCTTTGCCAATGGCGGCCGCGAAGGCGTCCGTAGACATGGCGAAGGCGAGAAAGGCGAGGGAAATGGCATTCAACGATCAGACTCCAGCCGGGCAACGAGTCAACGACAGACGACCTGCAGGCCCGGCTTGGCTGCAGGAAGGTCGTTGGTCTCGCCAATCCGGGTGGATGCGCTGGCCATGGCAGGTTGCCAAATATGTTGACCAGAGCGCCTTTGCAGTGTGCGAAGGCAGGCTACTCCCCAATGAGTGGCGCGATGATACCAGCGTAAAGAGAAAAAAGCGTGAAAATCCACTTGCAGTAGGTGAAATCAAAAAATGCCCTGATCAACGGGCCCCTCTCACCACATCCGAACCCAGCGCTGCAGGCAATGCAGGGCAACAACCGCTCAACGTATTGGCATGGAACAGTTTAATCGCACGCACATTGGAAGCAGATGATCAACTATCAAAAGTGCCAGTGGCGACCCACCTAAATTTCGCTATTGTTTCTTTTGGCCAAAATTATGCCAGGAGGAACAAACGATGAGCAACTATGCCCCCTACGGTTGGAGAACCGTGACTCAGCACTCCACCCTCGCATTCAATGGTGAACTATTCGATGACAGGCTCGGTGGGTATTCTCTCGGAAATGGCAGGCGCCTATATAATCCTCGACTGATGCGATTTTGCATCCCCGACAGCCTAAGTCCATTTCACATGGGCGGCATCAACAGCTACGCCTACTGCCAAGGAGACCCGATCAATTTCACTGATCCAAGTGGCCACGCCCCCTCAATTCCAACAACGCATTCAAATCGAAAAGTCCCATCACTCCTGCAGCAGACATCAGTAAAAGTATCGCTCAAGAAAATAAATAAATTATCGGAGCCTCTAAGAGGGAATGCCATTAAAGCCAGAAAGGAACAACACGAACTAATGACCGATGATTTGAAGCGAATCTTTAAGGGTGAGAAACCGCTTATGTACAGTTTAGCCCAACTCGAAACATATCGTGACTGGCCAGGCAGAGAGAGCATGACCAGGCATTCGGCATTTGACGCCTCCCTGCGCTTCACTAGTAACCACTTCGATGGAACAGTGATTAAAAGGGATCGAGACTTACTTATAAAAGCAGGGATCGAGAACGCCACAGAGGATCAAAAAAATCAAGCCATGCTAGCACTGCACAATATAAGAGAAAAAATACGCCCAAGTGACCCTGTAGCCTTACAGCTATTTTATGCAGGCGTTGTGCTCAAGTATCGTAAAAAAAAGCCATTCTTTAATGATAATCCGGACCTCAAAAATGAAGCAAAAAGGTATCTGCACCAAAAAGGTATAATGCCCCAAAAGTGATCGCCTGGCGAGTGCGTTAAAGTGCTGCCTGTATGGAACGATCAAAATTTTTGAATGAGCTCAATGACGCAATGAAACGTACCCGAACACGGTGAATCAACATCAACTGTTCATCCGATTTCAGATCTGGCATTGCGCGCAACCACTAGACTGATCTATTGGCTGTTCGATGCCATGAGCGCATTGGGCAAGTTGTGAAATCTGTATAGCTGGGGGGCTGCCACACGTGGAGGTGTGCGATGAGCCAGTTCAAGCGTCTGTTGGTCATGCTCGGCCCGCAAATGCGCCATACCCCGGCGCTGCAGCGCGCTGCGGCGCTGGCGGAGTCCAGTGGTGCCCTGCTGGATATCAATGTGTTCGTCGACGATGTCGACACCTTCGGCCTGATGAGCGATGGCCGCGAGCGTGAGCGGCTGCTCGGCGACAACCGCCAGTGGCTGGCCGACGAGGCCGAGCAACTGGGCAACGCCGGGCTCGATGTGTCCACCGAACTGCTACTGACCCGCGACCCTCTGGGCAGTGCGCTCGAACGTATCAAACGGCTGGGTTGCGACCTGCTGGTCAAGGACGTGCAGCACGAACCGGTACTCAAGCGCCTTCTGGTCACGCCGCTGGACTGGCAATTGCTCAAGGAAAGCCCGGTGGCCGTGCACCTGGTCAGCGACATTCGCCTACCGCTGCCCCGGCAGATTGCGGCGGCGGTCGACCTGAACTGCCACGGTGCGGGCGAACACCTGGACGACCAGGTGATTTACAGCGCCCATGCCCTGGCCCTGCAATGCAACGCCGAACTGCACTTGCTGCATGTGTGCGATGCGGCCAAGACCCATATCGCCGACTTCGGTGCCGGCACCGTAACCATGCCGGGGTTCGATGGCAGCGTGCGCACGGCGCAGCGGGCAGCGTTCAACCGGCTGGGTGACCATCACCAGATACCCCTGGAGCGGCGGCATTTTGTCGAAGGTGCGGCGATCCGGGCGATTGCCCAGTTCGTTAGCCACAGCCGGGTCGATCTGATCGTGATGGGCAGCCATCGGCATGATGCGATGCAGACATTCCTGGGCGGCACCACGGCCCATGTGCTGGAGCATCCGCTGTGCAACGTACTGGCGATCAGGGCTGCTCACTGATTAGCGCACTGCCTGAGCCGGCCTTTTCGCGGGCCTGCCTGCCCCCACAGGTATACCAGCAGCCCGAAGCCCGCCGGTGCCGGTGGGGGCGGGCTGGCGCGCGAAAAGGCCAGGCCTGCCAACCAAATGGTATCTGGTACACCAGTGCCACTTAAAATTAATGCATTTGATAATGATTCGTAGTATTTTCTCGGCGCTTCCCACACTCCCCTCCAGCGCCCTACTCCAGGATCGTACCGTCGATGCGTCGCACGTTCGTTTCGCTTTGTGTGCTTCAAGCTCTCTCCCCGCTGGCCTTTGCCGAGCCTGAGCCGCTCGGCGACGGCGCCCAGGTCGAACTCCAGGCCCTGAACATCACCAGCAGCGCCGACAGCGAGCGCGCCGATGGCCCGGTGGACGGCTACAAGGCCAGCCGCTCGGCCAGCGCCACACGCACCGACACGGCCCTGCACGAGACCCCGCAGTCGATCAGCGTGGTGCCCAAGGATGTGCTTGAAGACACCGGTGCCACTCGCCTGCAGGATGGCCTGGACTATGCCGGTGGCGTTGGCCGTGCCAACAACTTTGGTGGCCAGGGCCTGACCACCTTCACCGTGCGCGGCTTCACCACCGGCGAATTCTACCGCAACGGCTTCCCGATCAACCGTGGCTACCCCAACGCCCCCGACGCCAACACCGTCGAGCGCCTGGAAGTGATCCGCGGCCCGGCCACCAGCCTGTATGGCCGTGGCGACCCCGGCGGCACCTTCAATGTGGTCAGCAAGCAACCCCTGGCCGAGCCCAAGGTCACCCTGGGCAGCCAGTTCGATGACCAGGGCATGCACCGGGCAACCCTCGACGCCACCGGCCCGCTCAACGCCGACGGCTCGCTGGCCTATCGCCTGAATGTGCTGGGTGAAGGTGGCGACAGTTTCCGTGACGATGTCGAAAGCGAGCGCTACGACGTAGCGCCGGCGATCAGCTGGCAGGTCAACGATGCCACCAAGGTCACCTTCGAAGGCGACTTCATGCGCAACAACCACCCACTGGACCGCGGCCTGACCCGCCTGCCCGGCCAGCTCGGCAGCGCCTCGCGCGACACCAACATCTGGGAAAAAGGCAGCGACAACCTGCTGCACAACGACAACAACATGGCCCAGCTGCGCTTCGAGCACCTGCTCAACGACAACTGGACCTTGGGTGGCGGCATGCAATGGCTGGACGGCTCGCTCAAGGGCAACGCCGTGGAAGCCAACGGCCTGCAGCCTGACGGCCGCACGCTGGGGCGCAACTTCAACTACCGCAAGCTGGCGTGGACCGACCGCGATTACCAGCTCAACCTTACCGGGCACTTCGACACCGGCGGCTTCAGCCATACGCTGCTGACCGGCATCGAGTACGAAGATTACGACTACAGCTCGATCATCCAGCGTTCGGCTGCAGGGACCGGCGCCTATCCGATCGACATCTTCGACCCGGTGCTGGGCCAGACACGCCCTGCCCTGACCCGCACCACCACCCATGACAAGGAAAACCTCAAGACCTGGGCAGCGTTCATCCAGGATCAGGTGGCCCTGACCGAGCGCCTGAAAGCCCTTGCCGGTGTGCGCTTCGAGCGCTTCGAGCACGACTACGACAACAAGCTCAACAATGCCGGTGACTTCAACAAGGGCGAGAACGGCGTCACTCCACGCTTCGGCCTGATCTACGACCTGACCGATACCGTTGCCGTTTACGCCAACACCGCGCGCTCGTTCAAGCCCAACAGCGGCGCCAGCCTGCAAGGCACTGGCTTCGACCCGGAAAAAGGCACGTCATACGAGCTGGGCGTGAAGTGGGAGGCGCTGGACCGCCAGCTCAGCGTCGACGCCGCGATCTACCACATCGTCAAGGAAAACGTGCTGACCCGCGACCCGAACGACCCCAGCGGCACCTACAGTGTCGCTGCCGGCGAAGTGCGTAGCCGCGGCCTTGACATCAACGTCGCGGGCAACCTGACGCCGGAATGGCGGATGATCGGTGGCTATGCGTACGTCGACGCCGAGGTGACCAAGGACAACAGCATCCCCACCGGCACCCGCCTGGCGAACATCCCGCGCAACAGCTTCAGCCTGCTCAATACCTATGAGTTCCAGGACGGGCTGGCCAAGGGGCTGGGACTGGGGGTTGGCGTGAAATACGTGGACGACCGCGCCGGGCAGACGGCAGCGACGACCTACACCATGGAGCGCTATAGCGTGGTCGACCTGTTGAGCTTCTACAAGGTCAACGAGCATGTGCGCTTGAACCTGGATGTGAAGAACGTGTTCAACAAGGGGTATGACGAGGGGGCGTTCAACACCTACGTGTACCCTGGCGCGCCGCGCACGGTGCAGGCTGGGGTTTCCTACACCTTCTAGAAGGCTGGGGCCGCATTGCGGCCCCCGGCATCAGAACCCTTTGCTGTAGAACAGCGAGTAGGATTCGATACCGTCGTTCGGCTGCTTGATGCCAGCATTGGAATAGTGAATCGCACGGACACCCACTTTCTGCTCGCCCGGCAGCTTCAAGCCGAAGCCGATGCGGTCTTCGAAGTTGACCGACGAACCGAGGCGCTGATCGCCCACGTCGGTCTTGGAGAAGGCCGCCAGGCCAATACCGGCTTCGATGTAGGGGGTGTAGGTGAAACCACTGAACTCATAGGTGAACACCGGGCTGAACGACAGCGAGTGGGCGCCGCTGGCATCGCCACCTTCCCAGTAGGTGTAGGCTGCGTCCCAGTAGCCGGTTACATAACCGATGTCACTCTGCAGCCACTTATTGTCCCAGTCGAACGACATACCGAGACGGTAGGTCATATCGCCCTGGCTGGTGGCCCCCACGGCTCCTGACACCTGCGCGGCCTGGGCCAGGCTGGTGCCGGCGGCGGCCAATAGGGCGACAACCAGCGTGCTGGCAAGACGTTTTTTCATCAATGACTTCTCCTGATGGTCAACACGGGCAAGTCGTTGCCACTGGCAACGTTTGCTGACAAATGGGGGCTTGGGCCCCTCGATTTTTGCGGTGAGCGGTGCATCCAACCGGTCACACGGAGTAATACTTTTCTAATTATTGTCCAGATAATCAGAAAGTTGAAAGTGAATTGCCAGCATTGCCTGCATTTACCTACGCTTACGAACCACCTCAGTCGTATTCGGCCTCCTCATGTTCCCCCAGCAAGCGCCGTTGCCGTGGTGTCGCTTGCGCCAGCACCTGCGGGTTGAATTGCCAGCGCAGGTAGGGGGAAAACTTCTGCGCCACCATGCGCCGGCCGTAGTGCACCTGCAGCATGTCGCGCTCGCGCCCCTGGCTGCAGTTGGCGCCACCGCTGTGCCAGAGATCGCTGCGAAACAGCAGCGCGTCGCCCGCCTGGCACAGCACTGGCCGCGCTTCACGGCCCTGCCAATGGCACTCGCCTGGTTGCGGAGGGCGCGCAGCGCGGTGGCTACCAGGCACTACCCAGGTGGGACCGATGTCGACGTCGATATCGCTCAGGTACACCTGTGCAGTCAGAATTTGCATGGGCTGACAAAAATCGCCGCGTGTAACCAGCCATTCCGGCAACACCATGGGCAGATGATCCAGGTGCAGGCCCATGCCTGGGTAACCAGGGTGGCTGCGCCAGGCGGTCTGGCCAATCACGTGGCAGTCTGCGCCTAGCGCAGCTTCGGCGAGGTCGATCAACGGCGAAAGGTCGAGAAAGGGCAACCACAGTGGGTCGCGATTGAAGACGCACTTATAGTGTTCCAGCAGGCCTTGATAATCCCAGTGCAGTGGCTGCAGGTCGTCGATGGCGCCGCGCAGCAGCGCTACGCGCAAGCCATCGAGCACACCGCGCAACAGTAGGTAGCCTTGCTCCTGCAGCGTTTGCAGTTGTGGGTCGAGGCTCATGCCGACAGGCTCCTGCTCAGGCGGAGTGCAGCTGCACTCCGCCTGTTGTTACCGATCAGTGCCAGTTCAGGCTTGCAGTGGCAGGCGTCTTGCCATTCACCGTGACCATCTGCTGGACCGTAGTACCCTGCCGGTGGCCGACGACCTTGTACTGGCCCGGTGGCAGCTGGACATACACCAGCGGGCCGACATCCTGAAGGCTCAACACCGACTTGCCTTGTGCATTCTGGATATCGACTGCGGCACCGCTTTCGAACTGGCCGTGGGCTCCGGTCGACAGTTCGACGTGCAGGTCGTAACCCTTGGTGTGGCGCATGGCATTGGCCTCATCCTGCCCGATACCGCCTTCCAGGTAGCGCACGCCATTCTGCTCCTGCGGTTGCAGTTGCACAGCTTGCATGTCGATGGGGGCGTTGTGGTCGTCCACTTCGCCAGCGACGGCCAGGGTCCAGGGCAGCGCCAGTGTGATCAGCAACGTGGCGCCCAAAGCATAGTGATGGTTACGCATGGTCAGCTCCTCCTCAAGGAGATGGCTTACCTAATGTTTGACCCCAGCCAATGCCGTTGTTCACGCCGTTCGCCGCTCTTCGAGCAGTTTCACGAACATGCTCAGGCTGCGCGAAACCGTGCCGCGCCGCCACACCAGCCAGGTCTTGAGGTAACGGAACTGTTCCTGCATCGGCCAGGCGCAGACCGTGCTGCAGCCGGGCATGTTGTCGAGCATGCTGCGCGGCAGCATGGCCAGCCCGGCGCCAGCGCTGACACAGGCGAGCATGCCGTGGTACGACTCCATTTCGTGGATCTTGCCTGGCACCGCCTGGTCCTGGACGAACCAGTTCTCGAAGTGGTGGCGATACGAGCAGTTGGCACGGAAGGCGTAGATGCTCGCGCCGTTGACGTCCTGGGCACGGGTGACCGGGGCGTGGTTGAGCGGCGAGATGATCACCATCTCCTCCTCGAACACCGGCATGCCTTCAAGCGTGGGGTGCAACAGCGGGCCGTCAACGAAGGCCGCCACCAGGCGCCCCGACAGCACGCCTTCGAGCATGGTCCCGGAAGGCCCGGTGGACAGGTCGAGGTCGACTTTCGGGTAGCGCTGGTTGTAGGCGGCCAGCAGCGCCGGGATACGCACCGCCGCCGTACTTTCCAGCGAACCCAGGGCGAAGGTGCCCTGCGGGTCCTCGCCAGCCACGGTCAGCCGCGCCTCGTGCACCAGGTCGAGGATGCGCCGGGTGTATTCAAGGAAGTTCCAGCCGGCCGGCGACAGGCGCAGGCGGCTTTTTTCGCGGATGAACAGCTCGACGCCAAGGTCTTCCTCCAGCTGCTTGATGCGCGTGGTCAGGTTCGACGGCACCCGATGGATGTGCTGGGCGGCGGCGCTGATGCTGCCCTGCTCGGCCACGGCCTTGAAGATCTCCAGTTGCACCAGGTCCACAATCATTCTCCAAATGTGAATGTTTCGCTCATTATTATTCAGTTTTCATTAAAGCCATAGCCCCCTAGTCTGGCGTCACTGATTAACAACAAACGAGAGTGTCCAGCCATGAGTGCGATCAGCAGCGTGACCCACGCCATCTCCGTCGACCCCTTCAGCGGCGAGCAGATTGGCGCCTACCCCTTCGACACCGACGCCGCACTGGAAGCGGCGCTGCAACGTGCCAAGGCTGGCTACGGCCAGTGGCGCCAAGTGTCGCTGGGTCAGCGCAGCGAATACCTGCTCGCCTTGGCCAGCACCCTCGAAGCCAAGGCCGAAGCCTTCGCGCAGATGATCAGCCGCGAAATCGGCAAGCCGATCGCCCAGGCCCGTGGTGAAGTCGGCAAGTGCGTCGGCCTGTGCCGCTGGTATGCCGAGCACGGCCCGGCCATGCTGGCCGCAGAGCCAACCCAGGTCGAGAAAGCCCGCATCGAGTACCGCCCGCTGGGCCCGATCCTCGCCGTGATGCCATGGAACTTCCCGGTCTGGCAGGTGCTGCGTGGCGCGGTGCCGGCAATCCTGGCGGGCAACACCTATGTGCTCAAGCATGCGCCGAACGTGATGGGCAGCGCCTACTTGCTGGGTGAACTGTTCAAGGATGCCGGCCTGCCTGAAGGCGTGTTCGAGGTCCTGAACGTCACCCCGGACGGTGTTACCCGCGCCATCAATGACGTGCGCATCGCTGCCGTGACCCTGACCGGCAGCGTGCGCGCCGGCATGGCCATCGGCGCCCAGGCAGGTGCCGCGCTGAAGAAGTGCGTGCTGGAGCTGGGGGGTTCCGACCCGTTCATCGTGCTGGCCGATGCCGACCTGGATGCGGCTGTACAGGCCGCCGTCATTGGCCGCTACCAGAACACAGGCCAGGTCTGCGCCGCCGCCAAGCGCCTGATCATCGAAGAAGGCATTGTCGAGGCGTTCACCAGCAAGTTCGTCGAAGCCACGCGCAAGCTGAAGCTCGGCAACCCGCTGGAAGATGACACCTACATCGGCCCGATGGCCCGTTACGACCTGCGTGACGAACTGGATGGCCAGGTGCAGGCGACGCTGGCCGAAGGCGCCACCCTGCTGCTGGGCGGCAACAAGGTCGAAGGCGTGGGCAACTTCTACGCACCGACCGTGTTCGCCAACGTCACGCCGGACATGACAGCCTTCAAGCAGGAACTGTTCGGGCCGGTGGCGGCGATCATCACTGCCCGTGATGCCGAGCATGCGGTGGAGTTGGCCAACGACAGCGAGTTCGGCCTGGCCTCGACCATCTACACGGCCGACTATGCGCTGGCCGAGCGCATGACCGCAGCGCTGGATACCGGTGGCGTGTTCATCAACGGTTACTGCGCTTCGGACCCCCGCGTGGCGTTTGGTGGCGTGAAGAAGAGCGGCTTCGGGCGCGAGCTGTCGCACTTTGGTGTACGCGAGTTCACCAATGCCCAGACTGTCTGGCTGGACCGTAACTGATTTAAAAGCCTGGGGCCGCTGTGCGGCCCTTTCGCGACACAAGGCCGCTCCTACAGGATTACGCATTCCTCTGTAGGAGCGGCCTTGTGTCGCAAAAGGGCTGCACAGCAGCCCCAGGATCTCAATACCGGATCTGGTCCTTGACCCAATCCAGCATCCCCCCCGGCACGATCAGTTCATGCCGCGCCCGCGAACAGGCGGTATACAACCCCGCCAGCATCCGCGCCCGCTCGTTGCGGTTGCCTGCCGTAGACGGCGCCACCATCAGCTCCGGCGACACCATCACCCGGGCAAATTCCATGTTCTTCACATCTCGCACCCGCCCAAGGAACAGCTTCGGCGCCTTGTCCCAGCGGTAACGGCTCTTGGCCTTGGCAAAATGCTCAGGGGTATAGCCTTTGCGCAGCATGCCGGCCACGGCGACAAAGGCCTTGTCGTCGCCCTTGTCCTGCTCCAGTGCCTGCCAGCTGGGGTAGCGGAACAGCATCGGGTGGCGTGCCCGGGTACCGTAGCGGTACAGCTCGATGCAATCTTCGACGAACAGCTCGAAGTCCTTGCGCGCGCTTTGCAGCAGCACGAACGGCACCCCTTGATGGGTCAGGCGCTGGAACCAGCCGAACAGGCCCCACTCATCATCGACGATCAATGCGGTCGGCTGTTCGGGCACCGTCACGGTGTCGAAGAAGCTCACCCGCGTGTAATGCTCGGCACTGCCGCTGAAAGCTGCCTGGACAGCCGCCGGGTGCGCCTGGATCAACGGGTTCAGCACGCCGTCCATGGCCGGGCCGGCGCGCAAGGAATGGTCGATGTAGCGCTGGCGGATGAAATTGCCATGGTGAGGGCTGAGGCCGTTGAGGTTCTGCAGCTCGTCACCCAGGGCGATGACCGACTGCGGGCTACGGTCGAGTACCGCGAGCATCGGTGCCGACAACTCATGGGCTTCGTCGACGATGACGTGGCTGTAGCGGCTGTCGATCACTTCGGCGGTCAACGACAACAGCTTGACCCGGTGGTAATCACGCACCGGCAGCTGGATTTCGCGTGCCGAAGGGCGGATCAGTTCCTGCCAGTACAGGCGGGCCTTTTCCAGCAACACTTCCTGGTCCAGCGGCGTGGTCCCTGGCCCGGCCCAGGGCAAGTGATGCAACTGCAACTGGCTGTCACCGCTGCGGCAGAAGCTGCGCACGGCCTTGATGCACAGGGCCACCACATCGCGTGCGGCCAGCGGGCCGATGTCAGGGATATTCAGCCAGCGCACCACTTGCGCTTCCTGCGGGCGCCAGGACAGTTTGGTGCGGTACGGGTCGCGTAGCCTCCAGCCGTTGCTGGTGAGGTCGCGGTTGAGGAGCTCGTCGGCCAGTTGGCCGAAGGTCAGTGCCGTGTAGGCCTGGGCATCCTTCACCCGCGCCTGCAACGCCCGCAGCTGGCTTTCGGTGAGGGCCAGCAACAAGGTGCGCTGGGGGTCGAGCAGTCGCGCAAACTGGTGGATCAGGAACGTCTTGCCAGTACCGGCGAAACCCTGCACGGCAACCGATTCGTCCACGCCGCTAAGGAACTCGCGCAGCAGGCGGTTCTGTTGGTCACTCAGCATCAGGTCGCTGGCCAGCGAGGGCAGGTACACCGGGTGCAGCGGCGTGACACGCTGGCGGTAGGTGTCGGCGAACTGGAAATTCCACTGGCCTTCGGCGTCCTGGAACTCGTCGACCTGGTACTCGGTTTCAGCCGACACCAGGGCGACACCGTTCTCACCCAGCATGCCCAGGCCCATGGCGAATGCTTCGCGGTCGAAATGCTGCGCTACCTGCCCCTGGAAGCGGCCTGGGGCGGCGCCTTCGACGTCATTGGCGATGCGCACGATTTCGGCGAACCGGCGCTGCTGCGCATCCGCCGAGGCACTGGCCGGTTGCCGCGGCAGGTTCTGCACGAACAACACGGCGGCAGCCTCCAGCAGGCTGGCGGTCGGGAAGAAGTCGGTGGCGGTGGTCGCGCTGGCCAGGCGGTCGGCCTGGTCGCTGGGCAAAGGCAGGAAGAACATCGGGACCTCGGGTGGACACTGCCGGGCACGATAGCAATTTTCTAAGGGGAATGCTGGGTTGTCTGTGCCGGCCTCTTCGCGGGCACGCCCGCTCCCACAGGGATATCACAAGGCTTGAAGGCAGCGCAGTACCTGTGGGAGGGGTTTACCCGCGAAGAGGCCGGCACCCGGGCAAAACCCATCTCAGCGTCTGCTAAGCCTGAACGCCTCGCTAGCAAACTTCTTGAAAAACTACCGGTAAAGCCTTGAAAAACCGACAAATACTAAAACCACCAAGTAGTACCTGTGGGAGCGGGTTTACCCGCGAAGAGGCCGGCACAGACAACAAGGTCAGCTCCTGCGCCTTTTGAGTGTCTCGCTCGGAAATTCATTGAACAATTTCCGGTAACTCTCTGAAAACCTTCCCAAATGCCAGAACGACCAGCGCATGGCCACTTCGGCCACGGTCACTTCACCGCCACGTAACAGGTCCCGCCGCGCGCCGTTTAGCCGACGCAAGCGCAGCCAGTGCGCCGGCGGCATCCCGGTAAACGCCTTGAACGCTTGCTGCAGCTGGCGCAACGACACACCGGCCACCTCGGCCAACTCCACCAGATTGAGGGTTTCTTCCGGGCAATCTGCTGCCCATTCACTGACCCGTTGCATGATCGCCCGCTCCTCGCCACGCCGCCCAAGCGCCCCGCCTTGCAAACGCTGGCAGGCGTTGTCGAGGATGAACAGGCAGTCTTCGAGCAACTGCTCAGCCAGTGCCTGCCCTTGCAGTGGGCAATCAGCCTGGCCTAGGCGGGTCAAGGTGGCGCTAAGCCAACTGCCGAACAACGCATTCTGCCCGCTGCCCAACGGCACCATGAACAACCCTTCGAGCCGTTGCGGGTCCAGCCCGTGGCGGGCAAGAAACGCCTGGTCGAACACCACCGCCACCTCCTGGTAGTTCTCCGGCGTGATCCAGATATTGCGGCTCTGCTCGTTGAGCAGGTACAGGCTGTTTTCGCTCTGGTCGAAACAGAACGCCAACGAACCGCTCGGCGCACGGAAGAACTGCTCGACCCGAGTATTCAGGCGCTCCTCGTACACCTCCACGCCATCGAGGCCCAGGCAGCGCAACTGGCCGCTGAAATGCCCTGGCGACATTTGCCGGTATTGCTGCTGCCAACCGGGGGTGGCGCGCACCTGTTCGGTGACATCCGTGGTGTGGAAAGCCTGAACTTGCAAGGCATTGGGCGCTGTCACGCGTTGTCCTATTTGCACTCTTTTGGTGCATTCATGACTGAAGAAAGTGGATAGATGGCTTTGCGGGCCTGGCCCCAAGATAGTCTCCAGCGCGCCACCTGGGAAGTCACCGGCACCTGCCGCGCACACAAAAACCCAACCAAGAGGTCTGTATGAACGCCCCCTTCGATCAGCTGTCCACCTGGCTGAAAGAACACCGCATCACTGAAGTCGAATGCGTGATCAGCGACCTGACCGGCATCGCCCGCGGCAAGATCGCACCGACCGCCAAGTTCCTGCACGAACGCGGCATGCGCCTGCCCGAAAGCGTGCTGCTGCAGACCGTCACCGGCGATTATGTCGATGACGAGATCTACTACAGCCTGCTCGATGCGGCCGATATCGACATGGTCTGCCGCCCCGACCCGACAGCGGTTTACCAGATCCCGTGGGCCATCGAACCTACCGCCATCGTGATCCACGATACCTTCGACAAGCAGGGCAACCCGATCGAGCTGTCGCCCCGCAACGTGCTGAAGAAAGTGCTCAAGCTGTATGCCGACAAAGGCTGGCAGCCGATTGTCGCGCCGGAAATGGAGTTCTACCTGACCCAGCGCTGCGAAGACCCGGACCTGCCCCTGCAGGTGCCGCTGGGCCGCTCGGGCCGCGCCGAAAGCGGGCGTCAGTCGTTTTCGATCGACGCCGCCAACGAATTCGACCCGCTGTTCGAAGACGTCTACGACTGGTGTGAGCTGCAGGGCCTTGACCTGGACACGCTGATCCACGAAGACGGCCCGGCGCAGATGGAGATCAACTTCCGCCACGGCGACGCACTGGACTTGGCCGACCAGATCACCGTATTCAAGCGCACCATGCGTGAAGCCGCGCTCAAACATAACGTCACCGCCACCTTCATGGCCAAGCCGATCACCGACGAACCGGGCAGTGCCATGCACCTGCACCAGAGCGTGGTCGACATTGCCACCGGCAAGCCGGTGTTCGCCAATGACGATGGCAGCATGAGCGAACTGTTCCTGCACCACATCGGTGGCCTGCAGAAGTACATCCCCAAGCTGCTGCCGATGTTCGCGCCGAACGTCAACTCGTTCCGCCGCTTCCTGCCGGACACCTCGGCACCGGTCAACGTCGAGTGGGGCGAGGAAAACCGCACCGCCGGGCTGCGCGTTCCGACCTCCAGCCCCGATGCCATGCGCGTCGAAAACCGCCTGCCGGGTGCCGATGCCAACCCTTACCTGGCGATCGCCGCCAGCCTGCTGTGCGGTTACCTGGGCATGGTCGAGAGGATCGAGCCGAGCGCGCCAGTGCAGGGCCGTGCCTACGAGCGGCGCAACCTGCGCTTGCCGATCACCATCGAAGATGCGCTGCAGCACATGGAAGATTGCGAGACCGTGCAGCAGTACCTGGGCAAGCAGTTCGTCCAGGGCTACGTCGCGGTCAAGCGCGCCGAGCATGAAAACTTCAAGCGCGTCATCAGTTCCTGGGAGCGCGAGTTCCTGCTGCTGAGCGTGTAATGCCCCGGGGGCGCCAGGCGCCCCCCTTGCACCGAATTCAAAGAACAAGACCAACGAGGTGTCGACATGCGTCATCTGCAAGCCCTGATCCCCGCCACATTCGCCCTGCTGTTCGGCGCTGCCGCCCAGGCCACGCCCAGCGTCAGCGTCTACAACTGGACCGACTACATCGGTGACACGACCCTGGCCGACTTCCAGGCCAGCAGCGGGATCAAGGTCGTCTATGACGTGTTCGACTCCAACGAAACCCTGGAAGGCAAGCTGCTCGCCGGCCGCACCGGTTACGACGTGGTGGTGCCGTCCAACCACTTCCTGGCCCGCCAGGCCCAGGCCGGTGCATTCCTGCCACTGGACCGCAGCAAGCTGCCGAACTGGCAGCACCTGGACCCGAAGCTGCTCAAGCAGCTTGAGCAGAACGACCCAGGCAACCAGTACGCGGTGCCGTACCTGTGGGGCACCAACGGCATCGGCTACAACGTCGAAAAGGTCAAGGCCGCACTGGGCGTTGACCATATCGACTCCTGGGCGACCCTGTTCGAGCCGCAGAACCTGAAAAAGCTCAAGCAATGCGGTGTGGCCTTCATGGACTCGCCCGACGAGCTGTTCCCGGCGGTGCTCAACTACCTGGGCCTGGACCCGCGCAGCGAAAAGCCGGGCGACTATGCCAAGGCCGAAGCACGCCTGCTTGAGCTGCGCCCGTACATCACCTACTTCCACTCCTCCAAGTACGTATCGGACCTGGCCAACGGTGACATCTGCGTGGCCTTCGGCTACTCCGGCGACGTATTCCAGGCCGCCAACCGGGCGGTGGAAGCGAAGAACGGGGTCAAGATTGCCTACAGCATTCCCAAGGAAGGCAGCAACCTGTGGTTCGACCTGCTGGCGATCCCCAAGGACGCCAGCAACCCCGATCAGGCCCTGGCCTTCATCAACTACCTGCTCGACCCGAAGGTAATCGCCAAGGTCAGTGCCACGGTCGGCTACGCCAACGCCAACCCTGATGCCCAGGCCTACATGGACAAGTCGCTGGTCGACAACCCCGAGATCTACCCACCCCAGGCAGTACTGGACAAGCTTTACATCTCCAGCACCCCGAGCCCGAAGATCATGCGTGTCATGACCCGCTCCTGGAGCAAGATCAAGTCCAACCGCTGAACCGAGAACGTGCCATGCCTTTCGATACTCAACATACCGCATCGTACTACGCCGCCACGGCGCGTAACGCGGCGCCCTACCCCAGCCTCGACGGCGAACTGACGGCCGACGTTTGCGTGGTCGGTGGCGGCCTGACCGGGGTCAACACCGCACTGGAGCTGGCCGAACGCGGGCTCAGTGTGGTGCTGCTGGAAGGCCGGCGCATCGGCTGGGGCGCGAGCGGACGCAATGGCGGCCAACTGATTCGTGGCATCGGCCACGACGTCAGCGGCTTTGCCCGCTATGTCGGCCAGGACGGCGTGCAATACCTGAAGCAAGCGGGTATCGAGTCGGTGGCCCTGGTGGCTCGCCGTATCGAACAGTATGCGATTGCCTGTGACCTGCGCTGGGGCTTCTGCGAGCTGGCCAATACCTCGGCGCAGTTCGATGCCTTCAAGGATGAACAGGACGAGCTGGCCAGCTTGGGCTACCGCCACGACACCCGCCTGGTCGGCCCCGAGGGCATGCACGAGATCGTCGCCAGCGACCAGTACGCCGGCGGCCTGGTGGACATGGGCTCGGGCCATCTGCACCCGCTCGATCTGGTCCAAGGCGAGGCGCGCGTGGCCCATGGCCTGGGCGTGCGCATCTTCGAGCAGAGCCCGGTGCTGCGCATCGAACATGGCCCCACAGTGACCGTGCATACGGCACGGGGCAAGGTGCGGGCGCAAAGCCTGGTGCTGGGCTGCAATGCTCACCTCGATGAGCTGGAGCCACGCCTGAGCGGTAAAGTGCTGCCCGCCGGCAGCTATGTGGTGGCAACCGAGCCGCTGCCGGAAGCACTGGCCAGCCAGCTGATCCCGCAGAACATGGCCATGTGCGACCAGAAAGTCGGCCTGGACTACTACCGCCTCACAGCCGACCGCCGTCTGCTGTTTGGCGGCGCCTGCCACTACTCCGGGCGCGACCCCAAGGACATCGCTGCCTACATGCGGCCGAAGGTGCTCAAGGTGTTCCCGCAACTGGCCGATGTGCGCATCGACTATCAGTGGGGCGGCATGATCGGCATCACCGCCAACCGCTTCCCGCAAGTGGGGCGGCTCAGCCAACACCCTAACGTGTTCTACGCCCAAGGCTATTCCGGGCATGGCCTCAATGTGACGCACTGGACGGCGAAGTTGCTGGCCGAAGGCATCGCACAGGGGCAAAGCCACGGGCTGGATGTGTTCAGCGCGGTACCTCATCTGACGTTCCCGGGCGGCAAGGCATTGCGCTCACCGCTGCTGGCGTTGGGGATGCTGTGGTACCGGTTGCGGGAGGCGCTGGGATAGCAAGGCGTAAGCCGTGAAAGCTGTGCCGCGTATAAGATCGAGCGCCCCCCGCGCGGCGCATCGCGGATAAATCCGCTCCCACATCTGTTTCGGACCAATCCATTCTGTGAGGTCACCGCTGCCCGCCTCATTGGTACGGCTCTAGGGCAACCATGGCGCAACAGGTTCGGTACGTTGCAACAGATGTAGGAGCGGATTTATCCGCGATGCGCCGCGCGGGCGGCGCGCGATGTCACAGGCGCGCACTCGCTAAAGACATGCATTCAAGCTAATAAACTTTTTAGCTTTATTTCATAAGGCATTGTTTTTTCCTATTTTTAAAAACCTAGAATCAACATTAATAACGCAATGAATCGCGCCCCTTCACTAAAGGCCTTGATACGCTGCACGCCTCGCGTGAGGCTCGAGAGGAAGCTGGATCAGACAGCTCTTCCTGAGACCACTGGCCTTCTGCCAAGCACCTGCTAGCGTTGTTCTGGCCGCCCCATCATGGATGCATGATCATCATGAAATCATTGCCTCGCGTTACCCTGCTGTGCGCCGCTTTGCTCGCTGTCGCTGCCTGCTCCAGCAACCGCGTGGATCCAAAGGACTATTCCGGCTTCCTCAAGGACTACAGTCGTCTGCAGGAAGCGAAAAGCCCATCTGGCGCACCCGTGATGCGCTGGATTGACCCCAAGGTAAACATCAATCAGTACACGCAGGTCTTCATCGAGCCCAGCCAGTTCTACCCCAAGCCGCAAGCGACAGCGGTCATTTCCCAGCAGACGCTGGCTGAAATCACCCGCTACTTCAACGATGCCTTGCGCCGTGAGCTGGGCAGCGTGCTGACGCTGGCCAAGGCGCCCGGCCCGGGCACCATCGTGGTACGCCCTGCGATTACCGCGGTATCCACCAGCAATGAAGGCCTCAAGCCTTACGAATTCATCCCGATCGCACTGGTTTCGGCGGGTGTCAACACGGCCATGGGTGGCCGCGACCAGCAGGTAGATGTTGGTGTCGAAGCGGCCTTTCTCGATGGCGGCAACCAGAAGGTGCTGGCCCAGGTGGTGCGCAAGGGCACAGGCAAAGAGCTGGAAAACGACACGACCAAGCTGACCCTCAACGATGTCAAGCCCGTGCTCGACGGCTGGGCCAAGGACATGCGCGCCAGCTTCATTACCCTCAAGAACAAGAGCAAGTAAGCGAAAGCCGCTCCGCTCGTCGGAGATCATGTAAAAACGCCATCACTGCCTGGCAGCCCTGCTTTACTCAAGCGGGCTGCCAGGCAGGCGGCACCGCAGACCAGGGACTGGTTGCACAAGCAGGCTGACAACAGCCGCTCGCTCCGGGCAAGCATCAGCGCCGCCCGGCTCCCTCTTCTCCCCGCCTTTTCCGCCCGCCTTCGCAGTCGTGTATCGGTTTTTCATTCATCGAATGCAATGGAGGCAATCATGTCTGATTCACTGCTCGCACCTTCGGTAGGCCTGTTTCCGGTGTCCTACCAGATAGGCAACAACGCCGCTGGCGCTGCGCGCCTGCAACTGGACCTGCTGGTTCACACCCCGGACCGCAGCGTCAATGGCACGGCCCAGATTACCCAGGCCATCAACCCACCGCTGGACCTGCACCTGGATGTCTGGGGCAGCTACACCTACCTCACCGTCCAGCCGCCGAGCGACGCCAGGATCCTGATCACTGCCCAGGGCAATCAGGGTGGGCCGCACGCCAACTCGCCCGTGCACTTCAAGTTCAGGGCGCTGCTCGATCCGACCTGGCAGCGCGGTGTGGCTGACTACGAGTACTTCAATGGCCAGCGCTGGGTGAGCGTGGATAACGCCCCGGTCACGCTGGAAGGCCAGCGCATCCAGCAGCTGGCCAATGTCGACCTGCACAGCGAACTGCACAACGCCACCCTGGAGGCGGCCATTGCCAACGGTGATGTCGCGCAGCTCAAGCAGCTGGCCACCGGCGGCCTCGACCAGGCCATTGCTGCGACCAAGTCCCCGGCCACCAAGGCCGCCAAGAAAGCCTGAGCTGGCAAGGAGATACACCATGGCAATCGGACTGTTCCATGTGCGCCTGAACGTCAGCAACGGCTTGCTCGGCGCACCAACCCTGACCCTCGACCTGCTGGTCAACACTGTGACCAAGAAGGTCTCCGGCAAGGCCCGCGCCAGCCAGGCCACGTACCCGCAGCAACCCTTCCAGGCCAACGTGTGGGGTGACTACAGCGAGCTGCAGTTCGCGCCGGCCGGCGCGCCCTCGATCGTCCTCAGCCTGGATGGCAGCCCCAGCGGCCCGCTCAGCCAGATCGCGCAGACCTTCCACCTGCACGGCCTGCTGGAAGCCGACTGGAGCAACGGCTCGGCCAGCTACCGTTACTTCAGTAACGGCCACTGGCTCGATCAGCATGGCCGAGTGCGCAAGGCGCCGGATGTGACCCACCAGGGCCGTCCGCAATTGGCGCAGCGGTTGAAGGCGGCCATCAACCAGCTGGAAAGCGTGTAACCCGCAACCAAGGTTCGCCGGCAAGCCAACTTGCCGGCGATACCACCATCAACACTCGACGAATGCCACCGCCAGGCCGCCGCGCGATGTCTCTTTATAGTTGGCATGCATATCGGCACCGGTGTCGCGCATGGTGCGGATCACCCGGTCGAGCGAGATGAAATGCTCACCGTCACCCCGCAGGGCCATCTGCACGGCATTGATCGCCTTCACTGCGGCAATCGCATTGCGCTCGATGCACGGCACCTGGACCAGCCCACCGACCGGGTCGCAGGTCAGCCCGAGGTTATGCTCCAGGGCAATCTCGGCGGCGTTTTCCAGTTGCGCTGGCGTGGCGCCCAGCACTTCGGCCAGGCCCGCGGCGGCCATCGAGCAGGCCGAGCCGACCTCCCCCTGGCAGCCGACTTCGGCACCTGAGATCGACGCATTCTTCTTGCACAGGATGCCGACTGCGGCAGCGGCCAGCAGAAACGCCACCACATCGTCGTCGCAGGCGCTCGGGTTGAACTTCATGTAGTAGTGCAACACCGCCGGGATGATGCCGGCAGCACCGTTGGTGGGCGCGGTGACCATGCGCCCGCCGGCGGCATTTTCCTCGTTGACCGCCAGGGCAAACAGGTTGACCCACTCCATGGCGCTCAAGGTCGAACCAATCACGTTGGGCTGCCCGGCCTCCTGCAAGGCGCGGTGCAGCCGTGCGGCGCGCCGCTTGACGTTGAGGCCACCGGGCAGGATGCCTTCGTTGCGCAGGCCGTTGTCGACGCAATCACGCATCGCTGCCCAGATCTTCAGCAGGCCTTCGCGCACCTGCGCTTCCGGGCGCCAGGCGCATTCGTTGGCCAGCATCAGTTGGCCGACGCTCAGGTTATTGGCCTTGCACAAGGCCAGCAATTCGGCGCCGCTGGAAAACTCGTACGGCAGGTTGACGGCATTCGCCTGAGCCTGCGGTGCATCGATCTCGCCCTGCTCGACAATGAAGCCGCCACCGATGGAATAGTAGGTCTGCTGCAACAGGCTGCCCTGCCCACCCACTGCCTCCAGGGTCATGGCGTTGGGGTGATAAGGCAGGCTTTCGTCCAGCAGCAGCATGTCGCGGTCGTACTGGAACGGCAGTGGATGGCTGCCATCAAGCATCAGGCACTGCTCCTGCAGCAACTGATGGATGCGCGGCTCGATGGTGGCCGGGTCGATACGATCTGGCCACTGCCCCATCAGGCCGAGCAGGCAGGCGCGATCAGTGGCATGACCTACCCCGGTGGCAGAAAGCGAGCCATACAGGCGCACTTCAACACGCTGCACCTGTGCCAGCAGGCCTTGCTCACGCAACGCCTGGGCAAAGCTCGCCGCCGCCCGCATCGGGCCTACGGTATGGGAACTGGACGGGCCGATGCCAATCTTGAAAAGGTCGAAAACACTGATAGCCATACTAATGCCTGACCGTACCGGCGCTGAACGCTGCCGCACGGCTGTTTGAGAAAATTGAACGCTATTACCAATTTGCGCGATACTGCCGCGCTCACCGGTAGATGACCAACGAAACTTCCTAAGCAAGGCTTTAGTGGTACTAAACGATGCGACGGCAACTCAATGGCCAGATGTTCGTCTGGCTGCATGTCTTTTCCTGTGCGGCGCGGCACCTGTCGTTCACCCGCTGCGCCGAAGAACTGCACATTACCCCGGGCGCGGTCAGCCAGCAGATGCGTCAGCTCGAAGAACGCCTGGGCTACAAACTGTTCCTGCGTCGGGCGCGGGGGGTCGAACTGAGCGCCGAGGGCCAGCGCCTGGCACAGGCCGTGACCGAGGCCTATGGCAGCATCGAGGCCGAACTGCTGCGCCTGGATGCCGGGGAAATTCGCGGCACCTTGCGTTTGCGTTCAATTCCTTCGTTCCTGGCCAAGTGGCTCACTCCGCGGCTGCCGCGCTTCCAGCAGCGCTACCCGGACATCGCGCTGCGCCTGGTCGCCGAAGACAGCGCCCAGGCCTTGCACCCTGGCGACTTCGACCTGGCCATCGACCTCAACGACGGCAGTTACCCCGGCATGCTGTCGACCCCGTTGCTGGACGAACAGATCTTCCCGGTCTGTTCACCCGCGCTGCTGCGGGGCCGCCCGCCGCTGCATGGTCCGGCCGACCTGGCTCACTACCCGCTGCTGCATGACATCACCGCCTGGCGCGGCAGTTCGGAATACGCGGAGTGGGAGTTCTACCTGGAGGGTATCGGCGCCACCGGGCTGGATGTGCGCCGAGGGCATACCTTCAACCGTAACCACCTGACCATCGAAGCGGCGATCGCGGGCATCGGCGTGGCCATTGCGCGGCGCACACTGCTCAATGACGAGCTTGAACGCGGCGCCTTGATCGTGCCCTTCGGCCACCCCATCGCCAATCACAAACGTTACATGGTGCATTACCCGCCAGGCGGCCTGAATCAGCCCGGCGCCCGTGCGGTGCATGACTGGTTGGTAGAAGAAGCACAAAGCTTTCGCACCTTGCACCCACTGGCGCTACCGGCCTGATCATTCGGCGGCAATGTGCTTGATGTCGAAGTTGAACGACGGCACATAGCTAGTACCGAGCAGGTGCGGGCATTGCGAGGGCTTGTAGTCATCGCTGAGCAAGTCCTGCGTGCTGTCATAGCCCGGCATCGAAATCCCGGTCATGTTCAGCACCGTATGCGGCAGCGAGGCGATGCTGACCTGCTGGTCCTCCCTGGCCTTCAACTTCTGCAATTTGCCCGATTGCTCAGCTGACAGGTTGCCGCTTGACCAGATAAACGCCGAGGTCGACAGGTCATATTCATTGCCCATGCCATGGCCCAGCAGTTGCCGGCTGTCATCCAGCAGGTTCTCGCCATGGTCCGATGAGTAGACCAGCAGCGCTTTCTTCTGGCTGGCCGTCAGTTGCTGCATGATCGTGGACAGCAGCCAGTCGGTATACAAAACCGAATTGTCATAATCGGCCGTGATCCGGTCTTTCTGGCTGCTGCTGGCAGGCTTGAACTGGGCAAAGTCACTGGGGTAACGCCGCGCGTATTGGAAGTGGCTGCCCTTGATATGAATGAATATTGCCTGCCGGCGCCCATTGGCCTTGCCCAGAACGCTCTGCAAGGCCGGCATCAGCGCACCGTCATAGCTGCGCTCCAGATACTGGCGGTATTGCGCTTCTGCGGCGATCTGCGGAATGATGCCGCCAAAGCTGTCTACCTCCTGTGAAGACAGCCAGTAAGTGTCGTATCCAGCCGCGCGCAGTATCCCTACCAGCGATTTGTTCGAGGCGATCAAGTCCCAGTCACGGATGGGTTCCAGGCTGAGCAGCGAAGGCACGGCAACCGATGTATAGGGCGCGGTGGTGCACATGCGGTTGAACTTGAACAGCCCCGGCTGCTGGTCGAGATGGGGCGTGGTTCGGTTGTGGTAACCGTACAGCGACCAGTTGTGCGGGCGCGAAGATTCGCCGATGACGAACACCAGTGTCTGGATGTCGGCCTGGTCGGAGATGCTGGTGATCTTCACCTCCGATTCCAGGCGCTGCTTGATGTATCCCTTGGACTCAACATACAAGGTGGCCGTCAGGCCGATCTGCGACAGGTAACCAACCGGCGTGCTCTGGTCTTTCGCCACCAGATCGAGCACGGCACCTTTACTCAACGAATTGACCTTCACGGTCTTGTAGAAGTACGCCCCATAACCCAGCAGCAAGCCGCTGAGCGCCAGCGCAAAAATGGCCTTGTTGCGGTACAGGCGACGCCCGTGCAACCCGGCCAACCCCACCCCATAGCACACTGCGAAAACGGCCAGGATGCCAGCGATCGAGCGCCAGTAGGTGGCGAGAAAGTCGGTCGCTTCCTTGTAGTTGGTCAAGGCGATGAACAGGTAGGCCGCCGTCAGGCGCGAACCAAAGTTCAGCACCAGGAACAGGTCGATGCTCGCCAGCAGATAGAAGGGCAACAGCAGCAGATGCACCTTGAACTGATTGGCGGATGCGAAACGGATTGCCAGCAGCCACAAAAACGAAATGGCAAAGGTGTATAAAACCAGCAAGTCGATCTTCGCGCATTGGCAGTCCGCCAACAGCCTGGCGAACAGCGGCGAAAACAGAAACGCCCACAGCACCAGCGAGAGCCACTCGGCTTTCAACAGTCTGGCGGCACCTGCCCCTCCCGTTGACACGATGCTCATGCCCCCTCCCTCTGTACACCACGCTGGTTTCCGGCGTCAGTAAGCCTGCTTGCCGGTGAAGGCATTGATCGTGCGCACCAGGATCACGAAGTCGAGCCACAATGACCAGTTGTTGATGTACTCGATGTCCGAATTGACCCGCTGGATCATCTGCTCGATGTCCTTGGTTTCACCCCGGTACCCGCGCACTTGCGCCAGGCCCGTCATGCCGGGCTTGATGTTGTGGCGGGCGAAGTAGTCGACGATGTCCTGTGAATACAGCGTGTCATGCTGCAGGGCATGGGGGCGAGGGCCGACCAGCGACATGTCGCCGGTCAGTACGTTGAACAGTTGCGGCAATTCATCGAGGCTGGTGCGCCGAATGAATGCCCCGACACGGGTCAGCCTCGGGTCATTGCGCTGCGCCTGCGCGACCACGCCGTTTTCCGGCTGATGCACATGCATGCTGCGGAATTTCCAGATACGGAACGACTCCCCGGTCCAGCCTGTGCGGTCCTGGCGGAAGAACACCGGCCCCGGGCTGTCGAGCTTGATGATCAGCGCGACCGTCAGCAACACCGGCGATGCGCACAGCAGGATGAGCGCGGCCAGTACGCGGTCCTCAAGGTTTTTCAGGAACAGGCTGGTGCCGGTCAGTGGCGTTTCCGACAAGGTCAGCACCGGAATCCCGGCAATCTCACGCACGCTATGGTTGATCAGGCGCAGCGAGAAGATGTCCGGCACCCAGTTGACCGCGATGCACTTGTCGAGCAGCTTGAGGTAGACATCCTGGATGACTGCCGACCCCCCAAGAGGGGTTACCAGGTACACCGTGCGAATACCATGTTGGGCAATGATATCGTCCAGGTCGGCAATGCTGCCCAACACTGGCAGGCGCTGCTTGTTATCTAGCGCCTCGCGCCCCTGGTCCTCTTCCTGATCGACCCAGATGCAGCCCATCACCCGCTCGCCGAACCACGGGTTGTTGCTGATCTTCTGGTACAGGAAGTTGGCCAGGTCGCCATTGCCGATGATCAAGGCATTATCCAGCCGCGCATGGGCCGTGAAGCGCTTCTGCAACTCGCGCATGGCCACGTGCAGGAACAACTGGACGAAATAGCCAATGACAAACAGTTGAACGACCAACAGCCGTGAGTACGTTTCGCTCTGCTTGGTCAGGAAGGCGATGACCACCAGGAAACAGAATGTTGCCGACCAGGCCTTGAACAGCCTGAAGGCCTTTACCGAAAGCCCTACGTTGCTGCGGTAGATGGCGTAGTGGTCATAAATGACCGCCAGTGCGCCGATCAGCAGCAGGAGCATGATCACGTAGTCCGAAGTGATGTAACCAAACTGGTCGTAGATCAGGTACCACGCCACACTGGTGACGGCAATCCCATCAAGGCCTGCTTGAACGGCGTTACTGACGCTGCTTCTTCGCTGGAGCAACGACCGACTGCTGCGGGGTTCGAACACCATCGTAAGGCCTCACTGATCTGTGTGTATGGCACATGCCTGACCATCACAACGAAGCGATGGAAACTCACCTCAGGTACCTGAAAAACCTTTAAATTTTGCTGCCGGGCGCGCGGCTATAGACTGATATCACTGTAGCAGTACCCGGGGGGTTGCTGCGGAGCAGATCGACCACTCCGACAGACTGCATTCAGCTTCGCCACTACAGCCGATGCGCAGGCGCCCTGGCATAGAGCAGCGCCCGCAACAGGAACAACGGATTGCCAAGCACATAGCGCGTAAACAGCCGCTTGGGTTCTTTGAGCAACCTGAAAATCCACTCACCGTTCAGTCGCCGCACCCAATGGGGCGCTCGCGTTACCTTGCCACCCAGAAAATCCACAATGGCCCCGCCGCACACGATCAGGCAGGGGTAGCCGAGCGTCGCCAGCCGGGCAGCCACCTGTTCCTGCTTGGGCATCCCCATGCCCAACACGATCAACGCTGGCTGTTGCTGCTGGGCGAGACCCAGGTAAGTATCGACCTGGGCAAAACCATCGTGCCGTGACACCACGTGCACGCCATACCGCGCTTCGCAGCGCTGAGCGGCCTCGGACAGGAACGGCTCCCGCGTCCCCCAGAACGCCACGCGCCTGCCATTGAAGGCCGCCAGCAGCTTGGGGATGAAATCCGTGCCGTTCATGTTGAGCCCAGGCGCCAACCCCAGGCGCCGCAGCAATATCGCCATGCCGGCCCCATCGCGCAGCAGCACGTCAGCTGACGCCAGTGCCTGGCAGTAATCAGCCTTGCCGGCGACCAGGTTCATGGCATGGGCGTTGACGAAGCCCAGCACCGTTGGCTGCTGTGCTGAACATAGCGACGCAAGCAACTGTTGCTCGCCTGCGGCATCCTCGACCAGGTGCAGTTTGCCCATGATCGTCTTCCAGCGTTGCAGCCAGGCCCAGGCACCCATCAGCTGTCATCCCGTTTTGAACGCACCCAGTCCACCTGGCGCTTGAGTAGGAACCCCAGGTACAGGGGGATTTTCCTGGCCGCATAGAACGGCGCGTACATCAGTACCGAAAACGGCATCACCTCCCGTGCAAAACGTGCCCACGCCAGCAAGACTGCAGTGCCCAACAAGCCCAACGCCAGCGTGGCAAGCAATGCAGGCAACAGCAGCCCAAATAGTCCGAACGCCAGCCAGGTGACCACGAAAAGCACCGTCAGCAGCAATGACAGCAAGGCCAGCGGGGGCACCAGCAGGTCCATGGCCATGCCCAACAGCGGCCAGTTACCTCGCGCCAGCGCATGCCCGACAAGCTTCGGGCCTTCCGCCAGCACCACCCCCAGGTGCCCATGTTCCCAGCGCTTGCGCTGGATGCTCAGGCCTTCCTGGCTGGTGGGGAAATGGCTGTTGACGACAGCTTCCGGGCAGAACAGCGGCGGCTTGCCGAGCGCGGCACACTCCAGCCCCAGCTTCAGGTCTTCAACCAGATGCCCAGTGGCCAGATTGACGGCCGACAAGTCTTGCCAGGTAAATGCCATGCCCGCTCCCATCAACTGGCAGGGCAAGCCGGCACGGGCCCAACCACGCGGGCGGACCAGGTTCTTTACCCGCCAGGCAAAGGCGGCGACCTGCACTTTCAACCCCGCGCCAGCAGGTGCATGCATCAGGTACAGCGCTTGTGCCGGCCGGCCGTTGTCGACACAACAGCGTGCCAGTTGCTCAAGCGCATCCGCGCCAACCTGGCAGTCTGCGTCGATGATGATCAGTACATCCGGTGGCGACTGGCGCAGATGCTGCACCCCGAAGTCCAATGCGTAACCCTTGCCGCAGCGCTGTTGATCCTGGCGCTCGACCACTTGTGCGCCGGCCGCGCGGGCCAGGCTTGCGGTCTGGTCCGTGCAGTTGTCGGCTACCACCAGCAGTTGGTCGCCTTCACGCAATTGCGGCCTGATGCTGGCGAGCGTGGAGGCAATCAGCGTTGCCTCGTTGTGCGCGGGCACCAGCACGGCAACCCGCGCACGCTTGCCTTGCCGGGTAACCCGCACAGGCGCAGGCAGGCAGGCCAGTACTACCTGGGTGAACAACAGCAGTGCCGGCAACAGCAGCAGTAGCGCCGCCAGCACCAGCAACCCGCCCAACAGGGTCAGCATGTCGGCTCCTTGAAATGGCTGAGCAACCTGGCCGCTTCAGTATCGATGTCGTGGCGCTTGAGTACGCGCTGGTAAGCCGCCTCGCCCATGCGTTGCAACACTTCTGCAGGTTGCTGCAGGCAGTCGAGCATGGCCTCGGCCAACGCTTCGACCGAACCTGCCGGGAACAACCAGCCGTTCTCGCCTTCGCGCACCAGTTCGGGAATGCCTGCCACGTAGGTGGTAAGCACCGGGCGGCGCAGCGCCATGGCCTCCATGATGACCACCGGCAAGCCTTCGGCAAAACTGGGCAATACCAGTGCGCGCGCGGCAAGGATTTCGTCGCGCACCTGCGCGCTGCTGATCCAGCCGGTGATGCGTACCTGCGCCTGCAAGCCGTGCCGGGCGATCAACGCCTCGATCGGGCCACGCAATTCGCCATCGCCTGCCAACACCAACTCAAAGGCCACGCCCCGGCTCGCCAGGGCTTGCGCGGCCTCGATCAACAGCAACTGGCCTTTCTGTTCACACAAACGCCCCACACAGACCAGCCGGGGCGCGCCCGCCAGGGCCAGTGCAGCCCCTTCGTGGAAACTGCGTTCCAGGCCACAGTGCACCACCTTCACCTTTTCCCAGTGCTCATGTGCCACCCAGCGGTACAACTGGCTGCGCCCGAAGGAGCTGACAGCGGCAACGAACGCGGCCCGTCGCACTTTTTCGCCAAGGTGCAGAAGCTGCGCCTTGTCGAACTCTTCCGGCCCATGCACGGTGAAACTGTAGGTGGGCCCGCCCAGCGCGTTGGCCAGCATGACCACCTCTGTCGAGTTGGTACCAAAATGCGCGTGCACGTGCTCGGCAGCAGATGCCTGTAACCACTGCACCACCCGGCACGCTTCGGCCAGGTAGACCAGGTGGTAGGGCCATGGGCGATCGGCACGCCAACCCAGGCGAAGCGCCAGGCGCAGGGCTGCAAGAAACGCTTTGGGGCGTGCCCGCATCACCTCGACCAGGGGCTTGAGCAAGCCCCTCACCCCCTCCTGCAGCACATAGCGAGTCTTGCCCCGCTCTGCCAGGTCTTCGGCGTCGTGCAGTTCGGCGTCCCAGCCACGCAAGGCGATGCGTTGTACCTCCACGCCCTGACGCTCCAGCGCCAATATTTCGCGGCGGATGAAACTGTGACTGACCTTGGGATACTGATTGATGAAATAAGCAATGCGCATAGTGCCCCGAATCTGAGTCCATTTACTGAATGGCCAGGTCTGCCGTGCTCTGCTGCACAGAGCTGGCAGCCAGGGCGGCCTGTATCTGGCCAAACACGTCATCCAGCAACGCGTGGCGCCTGCGATACATCGCCCGTTTCTTGGCCGCGACTTCCTCTACCGCGCGCTGCGCAGGTGCCAAAGGGATGGTGAAAAAATCCTCGCGCTCCGAGGGAGCAGCACCGTTTTCCTGCCAGATCACATCGTAGTTGGCGGCCAGGTCCTGGTGCTTGTCAGCGCCAAAATAAGGATGGCGATGGTGGCGATATTCATCCCCCACCGCATAGATGCGCTCGGCCCCCAGGGTTCTGGCCACGCATTTGATCGCCTCGATCAACAGGCTTCTGGGACGCAGGCCTTCGAAGTCCTTGGTCAGGTCGCGGTAGATCGTCAGCGAGGTCTCGCTGTCCACGCCCTTGTGAATGCCTTGCACTGCGCCGATGTACAGGCACAGGCCCGCTGCTTCGCGACACAGGGTGAACGCGAGCGAGGCCACGCGCAGCTCGCCCTGGAACAGGTTGATCACCAGCTCCCCTTCGCGCTTGAACCAGATAGGCCGATCGAGCACCAGGCTGCAGCCGCTGGAGTACGCCGACAGGTTGCACAGCAGCCGATGTTCGTCACGCTGCAACAGCAGCAGCGGGGCACAGTGAGCAGCGACCACTTCATAGTGCGACGCCACCGCTTCGAACCGCTGAGGGGCACTCCAGCTCTTGCTGATGTACGGCCACTGCACGACGCCGATGCAGTCCACGCCCAACCGTTCGAAGCGGTCTTTGCCAAGCGCCTGTGACATGCGCTTGGCGAATGCCTGCAAGCCAGGCCACTCGCGGGCCATCGATACCGTCAACTTGAACTTGTTGTTGAGCGCGCGCAGCGAATAGCCGGGCTGCAAGATGAGCACACTCTTGGCTAACGATCTGAACGTCATCGACATGTCATTTGTACTCGATCAGCAGCGCCTTGCCGGCCGCGTACCTGTTAAGAAGGAACTTCGCCTGGCCGAGCATTTCGGGAAACTTGCCCAGCACCAGGAATACCGCCTGCCACCAGTTTTCCCGCGTCGAACGCCCGCCCCGGCGGGCCAGGCGCACGATCTGCAGCGGATAGACCAGCAACAACCACAGCCCCCAACCCCCCGACAGCAGGCTCACGACCAGGATCGCCAGTGGCAGTTGCAGGCCCCATAACCAGGCGCGCCGAGATTCACGCAACCAATGGCGCTCCGGCGCCAGCCCATGCAGGTAGGCGCCCTCGGCATAGGCATAGCCGGCTCGCAGACTGCGCCGCCACCATTGCCCGAAACGGGTCATGGCGGCATCGTGCAGGGTCATCTCATCGGCCAGGCGCCAGACCTTCCAGCCAGCCGCGCGCAAGCGCACGCACAGCTCCGGCTCTTCGCCGGCAATCAGTTCCGGGCGAAACCCGGACACCGCCATGAAGGCATCGACACGCATCAGTGCATCGCCCCCGCAGGCCTTGGTTTCCCCCACCGGTGTGTCCCATTCCAGGTCGCACAGCAGGTTGTATACCGAGCGCTGCGGGAAGCGCTCGCGGCGCCGCCCACACACCACCGCCACGTCCGGGTGCTGGTCGAGAAACGCCTGGGCCTTGCCCAGCCAGCCGGCATCGACTTCACAATCACCGTCGACGAACTGCACATGGCGTATACACGGCACGATGCCTTGCAGGCAGGCGAAACCCTCGTTACGGGCCCGCGCCGCGGTAAAAGGTTGCGTCATGTCCAGCGCCACCACTTCGACGCCAAGCCGTCGCGCCAGCTGCACCGAACCGTCGGAGGAGCCGGAATCCACGTACACCAACTGGTCCGCCCGCCCCACCAGTGACAACAGGCAGCGCTCCAGGCGCTGGCCTTCATTGCGGCCGATCACCACCACTCCAATGCCTGTCACCATGGGCTTCACTCGTCAGCTGCGGGCTGGGTCACGTGTACTGCATGGCATCGCTGTGCTTGCGCGACTTGATCGTCGCGGGCACCCCCACTGCCAGGGAGTTGTCCGGCACATCGGTCAACACCACCGCGTTCGAGCCTATCGCGACGTTGTTACCGATGCGTATATTGCCCAGCACCTTGGCCCCGGCGCCGATATCCACGTTGTTGCCAAACACCGGTGCGATGGGTTCGTCGACGTTCTTCAGGCCAACCACCACACCGTTGCGGATCCGGCAGTCATCGCCAAAACGCGCATAGCCACTGATGACGATGCCGCCGAAGTGGTCGATGACGAAATTGCGGCCAATCACGACCTCGCAGGGCAACTCGACCCCGGTGATGATCTGCACGAACTTGAACAGCACCTTGTAGACGAAGGAACACACTTTGCGCAGCAAGGCCGGACGTACGCCATAGCGCCAACGGCCGAAGCGGTAGACCAGCAGCACCCAGAACCCTTGGGCGCCCCAATCACCACCGTGAGCACGCAAGTCTGCGCGGATGTTGTCGAACATGGTTTCACCTACCGTGTGGGTTGGCTGGCAAACTGGGTCTTGAACAGCAGTGACCACGTGACGCGGGTATGTTTCCAGCACGCCTTGATCGCAGCCAGGCCGCGGCCTTTGAGAATTGCCTTGAGCGCCAGTACCAAGTCACCCAGGCTCACCAGCAGCATATGCAAGGCCAGGCCTGCCACGCCGTGGTGCTTGCGGAAATACAACAGCTCGCTCTCGATCTGATAACCGGATATCTGCCGGCTCGCGGCTTCCAGTTCGGCCACCGACTTGGAGCTTTCACCGCCGATGTGCACCACCGTGGTGTCAGGGAAATACACCACTTTCCAGCCGGCCGCCTTCACCCGCTTGCAGTGGTCCACCTCCTCGTAATAAAGAAAGTAACGCGGGTCGAACAGCCCCACCTGGTCGAGCACTTCACGGCGCACCAGGTAGAAGCAGCCGGGCAGCCAGTCACACTCACGCACCGAAGCATGGTCCCAGTCCATTTCATCGACCATTTTCAGGCCCGGGAAGAAACGCCCGAGCCCGGTGCGCGAGACGAATACGTTCAAGGGTGTCGGGAAATAGCGGCAACTCGGTTGCAGATCGCCGTCACGGCCCACCAGGCGCACGCCAAGAATGCCGCACTCCGGGTGTGCGTCCATGTAGTCGACGGTTTTCTGCAGGCTGTCGGCAGCCACGAAGGCATCGGTGTTGAGCAGTAGCGCGTACTTGCCCTGCAGGTGCGCCAGCAGTTGATTGTTGGCGCGGCCGAAGCCGACATTGAGCGTGTTGCTCAGCAGCAAGGCTTCAGGGCAGACCTTTCCCAGGCGCTCCACCGAGTCGTCAACCGACGCATTGTCCACCACCAGGTAGCTGGCCAGGGCTTCCCCGCCGGCGGCGCGCAGTGCGTCGAACATCGGCTGCAGCAACGAGGCGGTGTTGAAGTTGACCACCATCACATCGACAGGCTTTTTATCCATTGCTGCCGTCCCCGAAGAAATAGCGACGCCTGTGCATCGCCAAGGTTGGCTCCAGCGTTGGGTCGAATGAGCCTGAGCGCTGCTTGATCAGGTCTATCCAGGGGTAGGTCTCGCAACGTTCCTCGACCCGTTTGATCAGGTCCTGCGTGGTGCAGATGAACTTGGCCGGGTTGCCACCGACCACTGTGCCCGGTGGCACGTCCTTGGTCACCACGGCGCCGGCTGCCACCACCGAATCAGGCCCGATGGTCACGCGTGGCATGATGATTGCGCCGTGGCCGACGAAGCTGTTGTCCCTGACATCGATGACACCGACCGAGTCCAGTTTCTTGCCATAGCAGAGCTCGATCAGCGCCACCACGCCGTCATGGCCCAGCAACGTACAATCGGACAAGCCGACGTTATTGCCGATGCGCACCAGCGCCCGGTCGGTGACGTTGCAACCGACATTCATGTGAAAGTTGCTGCCTACGGAATAGAACCCGCCCCATCGGGACTGGTATTCGCCCCACTGCCTGGGTGTGGGGTTGCAAAGCTTCTTGTAGGCCGCAACACCTCGTCCGGTCGTATTGGCATAATGCGCCACTGCATTGCGTATCCATCCAAACATACGGCATGCCTCGCAAATCAAGCGATCCTGGACTGTCCCTGAGGCGAACAAGGTCTCGTTCTTGTAGGTGCTGACCCTGTTGCACTCAACCCTTGCACATCGCTACTTCAGTTCAACGGTTTCAAGCCGTCGCCCCCGTTGCCGAGCGCATCTTCTCGTTGAGGTGGTCGGCCAGCCTCAAGGCGAACTGCAGCAATGGCATTGTCGGGTTCGAAGCCCCGCCGGTGGCGAAGACACTGCTGCCGGCGACATAGAGGTTTTCGGTGCCAAACACCTTGCAGTTGATATCGACCACCCCGTCCTTTGCCGTGGCCGCCATCCGCGTGGTGCCCATGTGATGCGCGTGGGGTGACATCTTCAGCGGCAGGCTGGTGTCGTAGACGAAGTCGTTGAGCTTGACGAAACCCAGGCCCGTCTCGGCGAACTGCTTGGCCAGTTCACTGCCGATGCACTTGATGGTGTGCCGGTCGTCGTCGCTCAGCACCCAGTTGACGTTGACCTTGGCCACCCCCAGTTCGTCCTGCTCGTCCAGCAGCGAGATACGGCTATGAACGTTGGGAAACTGCTCGATCAGCGTGCTGATCACGCCATCGCCTGGGCAGCTGAACTTGGCCACGAACTCGATCTTGCTGGCCACACCCATGTCACACGCCAGGTTTTCCAGAAAGCGCTTCACCTCGGCCGTACGGCCATAGGTCTGCACGTCGGCCAGCACAGACGCCAGGACGTTGCCCTTGCCTGCCCGGTACTCGGCGACAAAGGCATCGGTGGTGAAATACTGGCGCGGCTCGGTATCTTCACCGCTGCGCAGGATGAACGTACCCATGTCGATGTTCAGGTGTTCCATGAAGCAGCGGCCGACCAACCCGTCCTTGCTCACCACGCCTGCCTGCGCCAGGGACTTGCTGTTGAGCAGTTGCCTGGCGTTTTCGATGGCGCCCATGGCGAGGATGTAGTTGCGCGCAGTAACAGGCCGGCGCTTGCCGTCGTAGTCGGACACCTGCACAGCCTTCAATTGGCCAGCGGCCTGATCGAACAGCAGGTCGACGCAGTTGCAGTTGATGAACACATCCAGCCCTGGCGTCTCGTCAAGCGCCGTGGCGTACTTCTGCGCAAAGCGCGTTGGTGTGCTTAGCAGGAAACGGTCGGCATCGAAATCGCCACCGTTCAGGCCGGCATTCATGGCGCGAAATTCCGCGCCCTGGGGCAGGTCGACGATCTCCATGGCGGCCGGCAGATAGCGCTCGACTTCAGCGTATGTGATCGGCCAACCGGGCATGTCCACCGGGGGCGGAACGGCAAAATCCGAAGCGGTGAAGGGGCGGCAGCGACCGGCCCAGTGATTGGACGTACCGCCCAGGTAGCGCAAGCGGTCTTCGGCGGGAAACAGCTCAAGGCCCGTGGAGGTGCACTTGTAAAGCCCCTGCGAACGCGGTGTGTACTCACGCCCGCCGCCTTCGAGCAACGCCACGCTCCACCCGGCCCCGGTCAGGCGCAATGCCAGCGTGATCCCCGCGGGGCCTGCGCCGATGATGCAGAAGTCGTAAGCGTCACGCAGGCTTTTGTCAGTGTCGTAGTCCTTGATCATGAGCGTCCGTCCTGGAAGTAGCCAACCGGCAAGACCCAGCCATTGATGACGACGAAGCCGCCCTTTGGCTCAGGCTTGCGCGCTGCATTGGCGCTGACACCAAACACGGCCGCGCCGGCACTCAACAAGACACAATTGCGAATAAAGCCTCTGCGCCCCAGCAACGGCGTACAAAACTGCAGCGTCCCCATGATCACAGCCCCATACCATTGATTTTCTTATGCCCCGCTCTCTGCTGCGGGCCTTGTCGGGCGACCATCAGGGTCAATCGAAAAAGCGCGTCAACAGAGAGGCACAGAGTGCCCCTATCGCAATCATAGGCATAACCAGCGCCACGCGCCTGCACTGGAAGATTCGCATCGCCACGACTTCAATCGACTGCATGACTTCAATCTCTGACCGAATGGCTAGAAGTCACTATAGTTTCATTTAGCCACGATGCTAGCCTCCATCCAGTCCACCGAGGGATAGGTGCCTACAACCCATGCCTGAACATTTAAGAGCCCTGGTCGTCATTCTGCTTGTGGCCAGTGTGGTTTTCTTCATGGCCCGGCGTCCGGCAACGGACCTGATCCCCCTGACGGACTTCAAGCGACGCCGCAACCTGTGGTTTGCCCTGACCCTGGTGGCATTCATTGCCCACAGCTTCTGGCTGTATGCCGGCGCCGCCACGGTCATCCTGCTGGTCGCCCAGCGCCGCGAGCACAACCCGCTGGCGCTGTTCTTCCTGTTGCTGTTCCTGATCCCGCCAGCCATGACCGAAGTGCCTGGCTTTGGCGTGATCAACTACCTGTTCGACATCAACCACCAGCGCGTCCTGACCCTGTGCGTGCTGCTTCCAGCGGCATTGGTGCTGAGCAAGCAAAGCGCAAGCATTCGCTTCGGCCGCCTGCTGCCCGACAAACTGCTGCTGGCCAGCCTGGTGCTGACCAGCGCGCTAGCCCTGCGCGAGACCACGGTCACCGACACGCTGCGCCAGGTGCTGAGCCTGTATATCGATGTGTTCCTGCCCTACTACGTGGCCAGCCGTGGCTTGCGTGAGCTCAGCGACTTCAAGGACGCCCTGCTGGCGTTCGTCATCGCAGGCTTCCTCCTGGCGCTGCTCGGGGTTGCCGAGTATGTACGTCACTGGCTGCTGTACAACGCCCTGATCGATGCCCTGGGCCTGCAATGGGACATGAAAGCCTACCTGAGCCGGGGTGGCTCGTTGCGTGCAAGCGTCACCACCGGCCAGGCCATCGTGCTCGGCTATGTGATGGCCGTGGCCATGGGCTTGTTCCTGTTCGTGCAGCACTTCGTGCAGAAACCAGCCCATCGCTATCTGGGCGCCCTGCTACTGGCCGCCGGGCTGTTCGCGCCGCTTTCACGCGGCCCGTGGATAGGCGCAGGCGTGATCGTGGTGGTGTTCATCGCCCTGGGCAGGCACGCCGTATCGCGCCTGGCGCTGCTGGCACTGGCCGGGGTACTGGCCATACCGTTGCTGAGCGTCATCCCCGGTGGCGACAAGGTGCTCGACCTGCTGCCCTTCATCGGCAAGGTGGACACCGAGAACATCACGTACCGCCAACGCCTGCTCGACAATTCGTGGATCGTCATCCAGCGCAACCCGCTGTTCGGCTCGTTCGATTACCGCAGCACCCCGGAAATGCAATCGATGATCCAGGGCGAAGGCATCATCGACATCGTCAACACCTACGTCGGCCTGGCCTTGCGCGTCGGCCTGGTGGGGCTGGGGCTATTCCTGGGCTTTTTCGCCTGCATCCTGCTGGGTATCCGCAAGGCGATGCGCCCGTTCACCGATGATGCCGAGCCGCGCCGGCTGCTGGGGCGGGTATTGCTGGCGACCTTGCTGGGGATCCTGGTAACCATTTTCACCGTCAGCAGCATCACGGTCATCCCGATCGTGTACTGGTCGATTGCCGGGCTCAGCGTCGCCTACATAGAAATGTTGCGCCGACAGGCCGCAACCGAGACCAGCCAGGTGACCACCGTCAGCCTTCAACCGAGGTAGTCAGATGCCCAGCCTTGCCCTGTGTACATGGACCCGCACATCGTTACTCGTCGGTCTGCTGGCATTGCCCATGAGCGGCTGGGCGTCAGACTGGATCGTGCGTGTGGACGAACAGAACGGTTTGCCCACCCTGACCCACGGCGGTGGCCCGGCTTTCGTGCCCAGCTTCGATTTCTGGGGCGCGAACTGGGGCTGGACGGGGTTCTATCCAGCGCTCAAGGTCGAAGGGCCCTACCGCTACACGGTGACCGGCAGCAACAAGGACCTGGACTTCGACCTGAAGGCCGACATCCAGAAGCCCCAGGCGCAAACCCTCACCTGGGACTTCGACCTGCAGGCGCACAGCAGGCAGAGTGGCGTGATGGGCGGCGGCATCGTCTGGCGCTTCGACCCCACGCTGATCGCCGGGGAAATGGGCGACCCCGTGCTGTTACCGGAAAACCGCGGCTGGGCGTGGGGCAAGAACCCCAAAGGGCCGCATGTCGAAATGCGCTTCGACCCACCGCTGGCCAAGGTCTATTTCGAACGGGGCAACACCGACCAGGTACGCACCTTCTTCTACACCGACTCGATCAAGCCCGGGCAACAGCAGATCAAGGCGCAGCTGAGCGTGACCGGCGATATCACCATCGGCCAGACCGCCACTGAACGCTTTGGCATCACCGACCCCGCGTCCTGGCCAGATGACCAGCTCGACTGGCGCACCTCACCGGTTGACCTGTCGTTCCTCAACGCCGCGGAAAAACCGGCCGGCAAGCGCGGCTTCGTCAAGGCCGATGGCGAACAGCTGGTGTTCGCTGACGGCACACCGGTGCGCTTCTGGGGCACCAATATGGCGGCCTACTCGCTGTTCCGCACGCCCGACGAGGAAATCAAGCAACAGGCCAAGCGCTTGTCGGCCCTGGGCTTCAACCTCGTACGCCTGCACCACCACGACTCCCCTTGGGTGACACCCAACGTCTTCGGTGACTTGCAGCAGCTCAAGGATACCCAGCAGCTCAGTGACGAGTCGCTGAAGAAGATCGACCTGTGGATCAAGAGCCTCAAGGACGAAGGCATCTACGTGTGGCTCGACCTGCATGTGTCACGCCCGCTCACCGCAGCGGACAACATCTATGGCTTCGACGAGCTGCCCAAGGAGCACTCGGTCGCCAGCCTCAAGGGCTACCTGTTCGTCAACGTCACCATGCAGCAAGCGATGAAGCGCTTTGCCGAGCAGTACCTGACCCACGTCAACAGCTACACCGGGCTCGCCTACAAGGACGACCCGGCAATTGCCGCAGTGCTGATCACCAACGAGAACGACGTCACCCACCACTTCGGCAATGCGCTGCTGCCCGACAAGAATGTCCCCAAGCACAACCGCCTCTACATGGATCAGGCCAAAGCCTTCGCCGAGCGCCACGACTTGCCGGCGGACAAGACCTGGCGCGCCTGGGAGCACGGCCCCTCGAAGCTGTTTCTCAACGACCTGGAGCAGCGCTTCTACGCCGACATGATCAGCTACCTGCGCACCCTCGGGGTCAAGGTGCCGATCGCCACCACCAGCACCTGGGGCCTCAACGGCCTGTCCTCGCTACCAGCACTGACCGCTGGCGACGTGGTCGACGCGCACAGCTACGGTGGGCTCGGCCAGCTGGAGAAGAACCCGCTGAGCAGCGACGGCATGATCCACTGGCTGGGTGCGGCCCAGGTGCTGGGCAAGCCGATGACCGTCACCGAATGGAACGCCGAACCCTTCCCCTTGCCTGATCGCCATTCACTGCCGCTTTACGTGGCCGGCACCGGCAGCCATCAGGGTTGGGACGCGATCATGCAATACGCCTACAGCCAGCAAGCGTTTTATGAACAGTGGCGCCGGGCCGACAACTGGAACGCCTACAACGACCCGGGGCTGATCGCCACCCTCCCCGCGGCCGCCCTGCTCTATCGGCGCCAGGACGTGCACCAGGCCAAGACCCGCTACGTTTTCGCGCCCACTGCAGCCACCCTGTTCAACCAGGAGATCTCCCCGGCCAACTCGGTGATGCTGCGCACGGCCATGGAGAAAGGCCGCCTGCAGATCGCCATGCCGCAAACCCCGGAGTTGCCATGGCTGCAAGCCGGCGCACTACCTGCAGATGCGCAGGTACTGAAAGACCCTGGTCAGTCGCTGATCGATAGCGATGCCAGTGAGGCGGTAACCGACACCGGCGAGCTGCGGCACAACTGGCAACAGGGCCTGTACACCATCGATACACCCATGACGCAGGCGGCAACCGGATGGTTGGGCGGCCAGTCGCTCAACGTGGGTGACATCCAGCTCCAGCTGAAAACCGCCTACGCCAGCGTCGTGGTGCAGAGCCTGGACGCCAAACCGCTCACCCAGTCACGCAGCCTGCTGATTTCGCTGGGCAGCCGCGCCGTGCCCAGGCCCGACGACGTAACGCCGTTCCATGTCGAGCCCCTGCAAGGCAGCCTGAGCATCAAGGCACCGGCGGGCCTGAAACTCTACAGCCGCAGCAGTGACGGCCATGAAAAAAACCTGCCGGCGAGCTACAAGGATGGGCGTTATCTGATCACCTTCGATGGCCAGCACATGGCCAACTGGCTGTTCTTGAAATAGGGCATATCGCCATCTACAGTCATTGAAGCCCTGTATTCCAGGCATTCGACGCTGCGTCTGTTCCAGGAGGATTGGATGAAGTACTTGGTTGTCGGTGGTGCAGGTTATATCGGCTCACACATGGTCAAGCACTTGCTGCGTGCCGGCCATGAGGTGGTGGTGGCGGACCTTGAGGCGCCGGCACCCGGCATCGAATGGGTATGCCTGGACATCGCCGACGGCCACGCGCTCGACGCTTTGTTCAGCGATTATCACTTCGACGCGGTGTTCCATTTCGCGTCGTTCATCCAGGTCGGTGAGTCGGTGGTCGACCCCGACAAGTACTACCTGAACAACGTCTGCGCGACCCTGAGCCTGCTCGAGGCCATGGTACGGGCAGGTATCAAGCGGCTGATCTTCTCGTCAAGTGCCGCCGTGTATGGCGACCCTCAGTATGTGCCCATCGACGAGCAACACCCGAAGCTGCCGATCAACCCCTACGGGCGCAGCAAGTGGATGGTTGAACAGATGCTCCAGGACTTCGACCAGGCATATGGCCTGCGCTCGGTAAGCTTGCGTTACTTCAACGCGGCAGGCGCCGACCCGGAGGGTGAACTGGGCGAATGCCATGAGCCGGAAACCCACTTGATTCCGCTGATTCTGCAGGCGGCCTCCGGGCGACGCGAAGCCGTGACCGTGTTCGGCCATGACTACGACACCCCGGATGGCACCTGCATGCGTGACTATATCCACGTTGCCGACCTGGCTTCGGCGCACGCGCTGGCGGTCGAGTACCTGCTGAGCGACGGTGCAACCGTATCCTTCAACCTGGGCAACGGGCTGGGCTTTTCGGTGCAGGAAGTGATCGAGACGGCGCGCACGGTGACTGGCCGGCAGATCGCTGTCAACGAAGCGCCGCGCCGCGCCGGGGACCCGCCTCGGCTCGTGGCGGATGCTGAGAAAGCCAGGGCAGTGCTGGGCTGGCAGCCCGTGTTCAGTTCACTGGCTGAGATCGTCAGTCACGCCTGGGCGTGGGAGCAGAAATACCCCTGGAAGTAACAGCCAACCCCTTCGCGCCAGCTCGACGCCAAGGGGCCAACCCTCAGTAATAGGTCCGCGGTTGCTCATCCGCCTTGTTCAGTACCGCCCCAACCAGATTCGACGAGGCCAGGTGATACAGGCAATCTTCGATGTCTTTCTTGCTGTTCATGCCATTGGCCACCACCAGCAGCACGCAGTCGAACTTCGGCAGCACGGTGATCGCGTCATCCGAACTCAGCAGCGGCGGCAAGTCGAAAATGCAGATCCGAGAGTCATAACGGTCGCGCAGGTCGGTGATCAGGTTGCTGACCTTGGGTGACGACAGCACCTCGGTAGACATCGGTACCGGCTCGCGCGTCGGCAGCACCACAAAACGAGGCAGCGTCGGGTTGACCAGCGCCTCTTCGAGCCAGGCCTTGCCATTGAGCACGTCGTTCAGCGCTTTCTCCATCGGCAGGCCGAGGCTGCTACCCACCCGTGGGCGGCGCAGGTCGAAGTCCACCAGCAAGGCCGTCTTGTTGGTGTGGTGGGCGATGCTCATGGCCAGGTTGACGGCCAGCACCGTCTTGCCCGCCTCGGGTGTTGGCGAGGTGATTGCCAGCGTACGCCAGCCATTGTCCTCCATGGCCTGCAACACCTGAGTGCGCAGCAGGTCGATCGCCCCGCTCATGTTCGAGTTCTTGTTGAAGGAAACGATCCGGTTACGCTCCAGGAGCTCCGCATTCAGCGGCACCACCCTGGTCTGTACATAATCGAACTGGCCGAGCTCCCCGGGCTTTTCCATGACCGAAGGCACCTGCGCCGTCTCGGAGGTGGCAGGCGAAACCTGGTGAATGTTCTTACCAATAGCCGGCGTAATTCTGTCCATCGCTGCGCTCCCTATTCAAACCGAGCCATCGCTTTGTAAAGCAGGAGGTCCAACGGCATGTAGACCACATGGACGACCACCAACAGGATAGCAACCAGCAGCAAACCGGCACCGATCATCATCGACAGCAGCTTCTTGCGCCTGGCCTTGTCCGCCTTGGTCGAGATATACGGCACCGCCACCAGCACGCGCCTGCCCAGCACGCTTTCCAGCGCCCCGACCCCGCGCACGCGCTGATTGAGCATTTCCAGCAGCATCACCAGGCCACCGCCAGCGGCCGGGGCCAGCACCAGGCCGAGGGCGACAATTTTCTTGCGGTTGGGTTTGACCGGTTTTTCCGGCATCAGCGGTGGCTCCAGCAACACGAAGCGCTCGGCCTTGTTTTCCTGCTCGAGGCTTTCGGTGATCTTCGCGCCCATTTCCTTGTTGCGGATTTCTTCGTACTTCTTGCGCGCGTTGTCGTGATCGCGCATCAGCGTCACCAGGCCGCGTTCAACTTGCGGTGCTTCGAGGATATCGGCCTCGTAGCCTTCCATCTTGGTGGTCAGCTGGCGCTTCTGCTCGGCCAGCGATGCGATGCGCGACTGCGCCGCAGCCATCTTGGTGCGCACCCTGGCGGCATCCAGGTTCAGTGCCCCGGCGGCGGCGATGCCCTGGTCGCCCGAAGCCTTGAGCACGTCGATCTTGCGTTTGATTGCCACCACATCCGGGTGCGCTTCGGTGTACTTGGTCAGCAGGCGCGCATACTCCGCCTTCAGCCCTGGCAGGTCTTGCGGATCAGGGGCTACGGCCCTGCCGTTGGCGCCCTGGGCCGAGGCGCCGGAGTTGGCCGCTGCAAGTTCCAGCTCCAGGTAGCGCAGTTCTTCCTGCGCGGCCTTGTAGTCGCGGTCCACTTCGCGGTATTCCAGTTCGGAACGCGACAACATGCTCATGCGCAGTTGCTGGTTCTCGGGCAAGGCATTGGAATGGGTCTGCTTGAAGTCTGCCAGCTGATTTTCCAGGTCGGCCAGCTCGGCGCCGAGCTTGTTGGCTTCCTGAGTGAGGAATTCGGTGGTTTCGGTGGCACGCTCGGTACGCTGCTTCATGTTCTCGTTGAGGAACAGCGACACCAGTTCATCGGCCACTTCCTTGGCCACGTCCGCGCGTTTGTCTTCGTAGGAGACGGTGAAAGCCACGGTGGCCTCTCCGCGCCCTTTGACAAAGGTGCTGAGCGTGGCCACCACGATGGCGCTGCGCATCTGCTCGATCTTGTCGGTTTCGCTGAGACGGCTGCCGCGGTCGGCAAACAGGCTGTACTTGTCGATGATCCGCAGCAGGTTCTCGCGGGTCATCACCCGCTGGCGGATGACCTCGATACGCTCGTCGGCAAAACTGTTGTTGCCGGCCGAGACCAGGTCCGGGGAAATCTGCTGCGATTCCACCAGAATGGTCCCGGTCGATTGATAGATCGGTGGCACGCTGATTGCCACCCCGACGGTCGCCGCCAGCACGACCACTATGACAACCCCCAACAGCAAGGCACGGTCCTTGATGATGGCGATGTAATCTTTGATAGAAAGCTCGTACTCAGATTTCATAGTGGCCACCAATCCGATGTTCAGATGTCGGGGTATCTATACGTCAGCGTCAAACCAGCGATGGTAGCGTCGGCATCGGGCAGGCCATCCTGTTCACGCTTCTTGTACAGCAACGAGAAACGCAGGTCCCAGGCCGGCGAAAAGGCCCGGCTGGCCCAGACGCTGTAAGTCTGCAGGGTGTTGGGGTTCTGCCCTTTGCTGTCCTGCCACCAGGCATCGGCGCCGACCCGGGTGGTTTCAGTGACCAGGTAGCTCCAGCCGGCACGTACCGTGTCCATCTCGGCAGCGCCGCCCTGGGCGTTGGACATCGTGCTGCGGTCGGCACTGAGGTTGGCCTCGGTACGCGAGCCACGGTAGGTCAGCGATGCACCGCCTTCACCACGGCGCTGGGTACCGGCACCGTTGGTCTGGTTGACACCAACATGCATGTCGCCGACCAAGCTGTCAGAGAACTGGTACTTGACGCCAATGCTGGGGACATAGCTGTTGGTGGCGATTGCCGTAGTGCCGCTGTCCGGCTCGTATCGCCGGGCCTCGAAACGGGTAATGATGTCGGTGCGCTCGCTCCAGGCGTACGTCCAGCTGAAGTCGTTGGCGTACTCGTCATAACCGGTCAGCGAGCTGATGTCGTAGCTGGCATGGGAATAGCGAAGTTCGTTGGCCAAGGTGCTGCGCTCGGTCACCGCGCTGCTCCAGTTGCCCGAGAGCCTGGACATCTTCTGCGTGCCGTCGGTGGTGGTCACCACGCCGGTATCCTGCACCGCGCCGGAGAGCGTCGAGCTTTCATCGTATTGCGCCAGCAGGCCAAAGCCGCCGCTTTCGGTTTCGCGCTGCCAGCCTAGCCTGAGGTTGGGGTCTTCACGGTCATCCATCACCGAGCGGTCGGATGAGCGCAGCACATGCATGCCTACGCCCATGCGCAACTGGTCGCGATCGAACTGACCTACCAGGGTGTAATCAGGCGCAATGATGGTACGCGTCACACCTTTCTCCTTGGACGTCAGGAGCAATGGGTTGCTGTCGTACTCGACAGTCGTGGGAACTTCGACTGAAGACTGCCAGCTAGCGGCATCAACCACCCCAGAGAACGGCATCATCATGATTGCCGTTACAACACTCGTCGTTTTATTGATAGGCACAAGTCGTTCTTAGTTATTAGGAGAGTCAAGGTACGACCAGCGTATCGCCAGCCTGAAGTTGGAAGTTGGTGGACATGTCACGCCCAGAAACCAGATCCTTGTATCGCACCGGCATGACCTTTTGGCCGCGAATGACCTTGATGGCACTTTCGTCGGCGAATTTGTCCATTCCACCCGACATGCTCAAGGCCTGAAGCACCGCCGTAGGGCCTGCCATCGGCACCGGGCCGGGCTTGATCACTTTGCCTTGGACATACACAAGGTTGCCAGCCGTGCTGGTGACCACCACGCTGACGTTGGGCTGCGCCAGGTAAGGTTTTAGTGCGGTCTCGATTTTTTTCGCCACGGCAGTTGCTTCAAGGCCGGCGACATCCACGCGACCCGCCAGCGGGAAGGTGATACTGCCATCGGGAAGGACCACGGTTTCTTGACGCAGGGTATCTTCCTGCCAGACCGAGATCATGACTTTGTCACCAGGGCTTAACAGGTAGGCAGAAGAGGAAGTGTCGGCAGCGGCGGTGCCAGACCAAGCCACCAAGGCACAGAAAACGGACATCAGCAAACGTACCATGAGGGATCCCTCCGGCCAGTCGGCCCAGGTTAAGAGCACTGAATGAGAACAGCAGCAAACCTCTCGCTCCACGTCGCAGGGGCATTACCCGCCGCGCTGGCCTCTACCTTCCTCGAGGCCCGATGCCGCCATGTCGCCACCCTTGCCTCTGCCGCTTCGCACCCACTGGGGGCACTGGCTAGTGGAATATAGCAACGGCTGTAAAATTGACAAGCACTGGCCGGCCGGAAAAACGTAAATATCCCTTTTCTAGCGTCAATCCATTGGCATGGCGGCAACATTGAAACAACTTAGATCTTCTTTCTGTTGGCCACCGCCACAAAACCGATAATGGCAAATGCAAACAACCAACCTGCGGTTGCCAGCGGCACAATATTGGTTTGACTTATATAAGAGTCTGCGGCTCGCGCTGCACCACTCATTAACACCAACAGGAATATCGATTTGATGAAGAGAGTCGAGCGCATGTGCCCCTCCTGCAAAGAGGACAGATCATTATTATTGAGGTGGCGGAAGACTTGATCGCTGCTGATTTGAGCTTATGGGCAGAATGATATTACGTCAACGATCCGACACCATAATAAAAATTAATGACCACCACATGGTCGCGTCAGAAACCCGCCGCCGCTCTGCAGCAGGCCTGACGGTATCCGCATCTTTTGACAGGAAGGCTCTGGCATAGGGTTTTCAGCCGCACAGGTTACAAGCTGAAAAGTGAACAGCGGCGCCCCTGTTCGCATGACACGCCAAAACAGGGGCGGCACCGCTGTTGCGTTACTGAAATACTGAACGGCAATCATTGTTATATCGATATGAAAATCGTCACGCCAATATTCAGGCAGGCAACAGGTCCAAGGTTCGCTCAACTTCATCGAGACTGATGCTGAAACCCTCGCCGTCTGGCTGCCCGACCACGAACGCGAAGTGTTGACCGTCACGGTCGGTCAGGAACTTGTAATAGCTGACAAAGCGTTTCGGTGGCTGCAAGGCGAACACGGTGCCACCCGGCTGAAGGACATTGACACCGTGCACCAGTTGGCTGCCTTCGACACCCATCACCACGCGGGCGCCGGCACACGCTTCAACGATTTCCGGCACCTGCATCCTCAGCGGGTTGATAACCCTGAAACCCCGTGACTTGCGCAGGTGCTCGGCCAGTTCCAGTTCATTGCGCAACATGCGCCGCTCGCCATCGCCGCCACGCAGAATGAACACGCCAGGGTGCGGCGCATGGGAAACATGGGCCAGCAGCTTGTTCCCCATGTCGCGAAAACGCTGGAAACGGCTGTCGTTGTTGCTCATGTCGTCGAACAGCACCAGCTCGCGAAACAAGGCCGTGCGCAGGCGCAGGGGCTGCATGCCCAGCCAGGCCTCGTATGCCGGCGCTTGAGTAAACAGCGGATAACGTGCCGATGGCGCAATGGTTACCGGCACGCCCTCATTGCTGGCCAGGGCATAGGTCGGGCAATCCTCCATCATCCACGTACCGAACCAGCTGTTGCCGTTGTGCGTGCAGTAGATAGCCGCACGCTCGATCTCGTGCTCGACCCTCAGCGAGGGAATGGTAGCTTGCCGCAACGACAGCCACTGGCTTGCCTTGCCCTTGTACAGCGCACCATCGATCAGCCACACATCCTTCAGCAGATAGCCGCGCGTCGGGCCGTGCGTGACTGACAGCCCACCCCGCATGGTCGGGCCAGGGTGCACGTAAGGAAAGAATTCTTTCTCTTGCCAACCCGTGACCCGTTCCATCTGTCCGGGCAGGAAAATCGCCGCAGGCGAAACGGCGCTGCCACCCGGCGCGATATCCCAGCTTTTTTCGGCCAGGCTCTTGAGTTCCTGACCGGGCTGGTGCCCCAGACGCTTCCTGACCATGGCGCTGTAGGCAGCCAGTGTCCATCTGTGGCGGCCGAAACCGCTTGGCGTAGCGAACCTGGAAATATCAGTACCCATTTGCGCCCTCCCTTGAAGGCCAGGTCAGTACATGCGTCGGCACGGCCACCTGTCATTGACAGGCAACGTGTTCCAGAATCGGTGGGCTGGGAAAGCCCGCATAGCGGCTGCGCAGCGTCTGCAGGAACACCTCCTCTGCCCGCCTGGCGCTGTACAGGTAGATCTTGTGCAGGCCGCCAAACACCATTTCCTGATAACGGCTGGCAATTTCCTCGTCGCTGGCTGTATCTGGCAGGCCCAGGTGCAAGGTGACCTTGTTGCCTTCCATTGCAAACAGTGGCGTTTCCCAGAGGAAGTCCGCCTTGCCGGTTCTGGGCAGGCGCACGAACAGGCAGGCGTGGTTGTTCAGGGTGTCCACATCACCGCCACGCCTGCGCTTCCACCTCAGCAACCCGTCATCCGGACGCGCCACGCACAGGCCGATATCGTGGTAATCGAAACCATTGGCCAACGCCCATTCCAGCGTCATGAAGGTGGTCATGGAATTGACTTCGCGCAGCTTTTTTGCGTCCGAAAACACACTTTCGCAATAGCCAAAACGCAATGTGCTCCAGTAACGCTTGCCACCGCGGATGACCTCACAGCCCAGATGGCAGGCGACCACCTCGTCATCGAGCGTGATCAGATCGAGCCGCCCATAGCCTTTGGCCAGGCGGAACACTTCTTCGGTGGGAAACTGCGCCGCCTTGCTGCCCTGCCTGGCGGTGGCGTATGGCCGCAGCAGGTCACGGTCGGCCATGGCGATTTCTTCATCCGACATCACCGGGCGCATCTGGTACAGCGACCGGTTCTTGCGGATACTGCGGCGCAGTTCGCTGTCGTAGCGGGCAATGATCTCGTCCAGTGGCCGCCCCAGGGGCACCACCGCGCTGACATAATGCGGCACCGACAATGCGCCGGCAGTGGGCAGTTCACTTACCAGCACCACCGGGCGCTTGGCGCCGCTGGCCGCCAACGATACCGGCGCCTGATCCTTGCCGCCAATCAGCAGACTGGCCATTTCCCGTTGCTGCTTGCGGCCGATGTAGAGAATTTCGTAGGGGCTTTGCTGCCGCAGGCTGAACCTTGCGACTTCCCATCGCCAGAAACAGGCACGCCCAACCGCTTCGCGTAACTTGTCTGATACATTTCGTATTTCGTAGCGCATGGAGGGCGAGATGAATTTTCGCGCAACAGCCGTCAGCTTCGCTTTCATGTCTTCTTCAACGTCCTTTGCTGTTGCCAATGGGGCTGATCGGGAAAGAGCATGATAAAACTGCGAATGCACACATAAGTCCTTGATGCATATAACATCAACTACCTTGACCCGCCTCACATTCAGTAACAATTTAAGATGCAAGCGCGCGCCTTGGCAAGCGGCATTTTGACAGCATGCGGGCCTATTTCATGACGTCAAAAAACACCATGCCGCACTAACGGGCGGTGTTACTTTTGCTATATACCTGGCTTATTTCACACACGTGAACGTTGCGGTACCCCACTACCGCTCCGTCTGCAGGCCAACAATGCTGCAGGCACGCCTGGCCGAGCGCGGCTTCACTGAACCGCTGCGCACCAGTGAACGTCTGCGCGTGGACCGAAGCTGGAATTGGCAAGTATTGCGCTTTCTCTACAGCCACCGTCCTGACAATTTGTTGTTGCAGGCCGCGCTGCAGCACTTTGCCGATGACGAATCGTTCATCAACGAACGTGCAATTTCCAATCGCGATGCAATCCAGGTGACGCCGAACACTGTGCAAGCGACAGCGGTGACTGGGCCACAGACGCCAGCCGTGCATTTTAAGCTGGCATCGGAGCGCGCCAGGGATGATTGGGTGCTGCTCGACCTTGAACCATTCACTTCGCGCCCGAGGCGAGCCCGCGCAGCGTTCTGGCGCCGTCTGAGGGCGATCGACCAGAACCTGCAATTACGTCGACACGTACTCGGGCAACCGGCCCCTGAGCTTTTCAACATGGCGCGGCAAGCACCCTGCCATTAACGCGGCAATCGCGCCCTGAGCGGGTTGCCCACCACCCATTTCTGCAACTCGGCGGCCGGCATCGGCCGACCCAGCAGGTAGCCCTGGCCCTGGTCACACCCGGCATTGCGCAGGAAATCATACTGCTGCTGGGTCTCGATCCCTTCGGCAGTGATGCGGTAGCCCAGCGCATGCCCCAGGTCGATGATCGCCCGGGCAATGGCCACCGCGTCGTCGTCATCCGGCAAATCCTTGATGAACGCCCGGTCGATCTTCAGGTGGTCGATGGGCAAGGCGCGCAGGTAAGCCAGCGACGAATAGCCGGTGCCAAAGTCGTCCACCGCCGTGGCCACGCCCATGGCCTGCAGCTGGGCCAGGGCCGCGCACGCCTGTTGCTGGCTTTCCATCAACAGGCTTTCGGTGATTTCCACCTCCAGCATGTTGGGTGCCAGGCCATGGCGCTCCAGGGCCATGGCCAGGCTCGAGACGTAGTCGCTGCGCTCGATCTGCAGCGCCGCCACATTGACCGCCAGGGGCCCCGGCAGGCAGTCGGCGGCGCGCCAGGCTGCCAATTGCGCACAGGCCAGGTCGAGCACCCGCTCCCCCAAGGGAATGATCAGGCCACTGCGCTCGGCCAGCGGGATGAAATCGCCAGGGGGTATCAGCCCATGTTCCGGATCGCGCCAGCGCAGCAGCGCCTCGACCCCTTCCAGCTGACCGCTGAACAGGTCGACCTTGGGCTGGTACCACAATTCGAACTCGTTATCCTGCAACGCCCGGCGCAAATTGCGCTCCAGTTCCAGGCGCTGGTGCAGCCGTGCGGTCATGTCGGGGTGATAGGGGCGCCAAGCGTTGCGGCCGCCTTCCTTGGCCGCATACATGGCGGTGTCGGCATGGCGCAACAAGCTGCCCACGTCTTCGCCATGCTGTGGGCACCAGGCCAGGCCGATGCTGCCGGTCACCAGCGCGGTGTTGCCGTTGAGGTCGAACGGCCGCTGCAGGCAGCGCAGCAGCTGCCGAAGCTGATGGCTGACCTGGCCTTGGGTGCCCTGGAGCATGAACACGAATTCATCGCCGCCAAGCCGGCACACCCGGTCGCTGCTGTCGAGCTCCTGCAGGAAGCGCGCTGTCGCCTGTTGCAGCAGCAGATCGCCCATGGCGTGGCCAAGGCTGTCGTTGACCTGCTTGAAACCGTCGATGTCCAGCAGCAACACGGCCAGGCCATGGCCCTCGGCAGTGGCCTCGGCCAATTGCTGCTGGAACAGCACCCGATTGGGTAACCCGGTGATGGTGTCATAGTGGGCCAGGCGTTCCAGCTGGGCCTGCGAGCGCTGCAATTCACGATTACGCTGGTGCAGCTGACGCTGCTTGCGGTTGATCTGGGCAATGAACAGGCTGAGCAGGCCGCTGCAGGTCAGGGCGAACCAGAACAGCGGCGAGTGGAACAGGCTGGCATCCTGCTGGCTTTGCTGGCGCTGTATGTCCACGTGGCCAAGCACCATGGACACGCCGATGCCGGCCAGGGAAACACCGACCGGCAACAAGCGGCAAAGGGCACGACGCGGCGTGCCGGCAGTCGGTTTCTGTTCGTGGGTCATCGGGGAATTGGACGGGGTCATAAGCCTGCAGGTGTGGGCGATTGCCCCTGTATCGGCGCGGCCCACGCAATATTGAGCCAGACTGGTGTTTTTCTTGCTCAGGGTGCATGCTCGAAGCTGAAGCGTTTCACCCGTCCAGACACGTGAGGTGCAGTACCCATGGATCATCTGCTCGATTCGCTGTTTCCTGCCGCCGGCAACATTCCCGAAAACTGGCGCCTTGATGCACCGCTGGAACAACGCGACTACCTGGTGAACGGTGAACTCAGGCGCTGGGACGGGCCGTTGGCCACGGTACGCAGCCCAGTCTGGCTGAAGGAAGCGGACAGCGAACGCCAGGTCGTGCTCGGCAGCGCGCCACTGCTCGACGCCGACACCGCCCTTACCGCCCTGGACGCGGCGGTAAACGCCTACGACAAGGGCCGCGGTGCCTGGCCGAACATGCGCGTGGCCGAACGCATCCAGCATGTGGAAACCTTCCTCGCGCGCATGCGTGAGCAGCGCACCGCCGTGGTCAAGCTGCTGATGTGGGAGATCGGCAAGAACCTCAAGGATTCGGAAAAGGAATTCGACCGCACCTGCGACTACATCGTCGATACCATCAACGCCCTCAAGGACCTCGACCGCCGCTCCAGCCGCTTCGAGCTCGAACAAGGCACCCTCGGCCAGATCCGCCGTGCGCCGCTGGGCGTGGCGCTGTGCATGGGCCCGTACAATTACCCGCTCAACGAAACCTTCACCACGCTGATTCCGGCGCTGATCATGGGCAACACCGTGGTGTTCAAGCCGGCCAAGTTCGGCGTGCTGCTGATCCGCCCGCTGCTCGAAGCGTTCCGCGACAGCTTCCCGCCTGGTGTAATCAACGTGATCTACGGCCGTGGCCGGGAAACGGTCAGTGCGCTGATGGCCAGCGGCAAGGTCGATGTGTTCGCTTTCATCGGTACCCACAAGGCGGCCAGCGACCTGAAGAAACTGCACCCACGCCCGCACCGGCTGCGTGCGGCGCTGGGCCTGGACGCGAAGAACCCCGGCATCGTCCTGCCCCAGGTGGACCTGGACAACGCCGTGGAAGAGGCCGTTACCGGCGCGCTGTCGTTCAATGGCCAACGCTGCACGGCGCTGAAGATCCTGTTCGTCCATGAAGATGTGGTCGAAGCCTTCCTCGACAAGTTCCAGCGTAAGCTCGCTGCGCTCAAGCCGGGCATGCCTTGGGAACCCGGCGTTGCGCTGACGCCGCTGCCGGAGCAAGGCAAGGTCGATTACCTCGACCAACTGGTGGCCGATGCCACGGCCAAGGGCGCACGGGTACTCAACGAAGGTGGCGGGCAAAGCCGCGGTTCGTTCTTCTACCCCGCCCTGCTCTACCCGGTGAATCGCGACATGCGGGTGTACCACGAAGAGCAGTTCGGCCCGGTGGTGCCGGTGGTGCCTTACCGCGACCTGCAGACCGTGATCGACTACGTGCTCGATTCCGACTACGGCCAGCAACTGAGCCTGTTCGGCAACGACCCGGCAACCATCGGCAGCCTGGTCGACATCTTTGCCAACCAGGTCGGCCGCATCAACCTCAACGCGCAGTGCCAGCGCGGCCCCGACACCTACCCGTTCAACGGCCGCAAGAACAGCGCCGAAGGGACCCTGTCGGTGCACGATGCCTTGCGCGTGTTCTCCATCCGGACCTTGGTCGCGACTCGCTTCCAGGAAGCGAACAAGGAGCTGATCAGCGAAATCATCCGCAACCGCCAATCGAGCTTCCTGACCACCGACTACATCTTCTGACCGCGCGCTTATAGAGAATCGATCTAGGGTCATTGTCGATTTTCCATCTGCGCAGACGACTCTAAGCATCAGGGCGCCCATCGGCGCCCATTGCAAAGGAGCGTCGAACATGGCTGCCAAACCCATCCCCGATGGCCAGCACAGCATCACCCCGTACCTGGCCATCAATAACGCCGCCAAGGCCATCGAATTCTACAAGCAAGCCTTTGGCGCCTCGGAGATGTTCCGCCTTGAAGGCCCGGACGGCACCGTTGGCCACGCCGAACTGCGCATCGGCGACTCGTCGCTCATGCTCGGTGACCCCTGCGACCGCGAGGGCGGCCTGACCGCCAGCCAGAAACTCGCCGGTGCTGGCGTAGGCCTGCATCTGTATGTCGAGGACTGCGACGAGGTCTACGCCCAGGCCCTGGCTGCCGGCGCCACCCAGCTGCACCCGGTGACGGACCAGTTCTACGGCGACCGCAGCGGCACCCTGAAAGACCCATTCGGCAATATCTGGTTCGTGTCCACCCACAAGGAAGACCTGACCCCCGACGAAATCCGCGCCCGCGCCGCCAAGATGTTCGCCGGCAACTGAGCGACGAGTTGAAAGCGCGGCGCGTTTGCTTGAAGCTTGAGGCTCGTAGCTTGGAGCTGCTTCATGCGAATCATCGACAAAACCGCCGCGCAGGTGCGCAGCCTGACCCCGGCCGAAGAGGAACTGCTGGTCGGTTTCGCCACCGGCAGCCTCGCCGGGCCGCGCCTGCTGCAGGCCAACCAGCTGCTGATGAAGGTGCGCAGCGCCAACCAGTGGCTGGCCTGCGATTGCCGCAAGGATGCCTTGCCGGTGCTCAATGTCACCCTTAATGGCAGCACCGGCACGCTGTTTTTGAAGAACAACCCGGGCACTGCCGAGCATGCACCCGGCTGCCCGTTCACCAAGGACGAACGAGAAGCCAGCGAGCGCGAGGATGAACCCGTCACACCAGCCGCCTGGCTGGCTCCTGACACCCCACTGCGCCTGATCGGTGATTTCCGCCCTGCCAGCGATACCAGCACAGGCGTGGCGGACGGCAACGACCGGCGCGAACAGCAGCGCCTGTTGTCGCTGCTGCTGACCTGGGTCGAGATCAGCGGCCTGAACCTCTACGCCACGCACCTGAAGAAAGACCTCACCAGCCAGTTCGCCGAGCTGCGCAGTGTCGCCAGCCGTTACCCGCTGCTAGAGCGAGTGCCGGCCGGCAACTACCTGGAAACCCGCCTGGACATGAAGCACATGATGATGCTCAAGTCCCGCCTGCGCGAAGCCACGGTGTTCGGCAACCACCGCCGCCATGGCCTGTTGCTGGATTGCGTCGACCAGATCAAGGGGCGCAAGCTGTTCAACAACCGCAGTGAGGACGGTTTCGACTTCCAGGGGCACCATCTGTATTGGGGCGGCAGTCGGGCGTCGGGCCCACTGTTGGCGCTGGCCCTCTACTCGCCCACCACGGCGGGCAGCCACTTCTATGAATTGATCCACGTGGCCAGTGTGCCGGTGCTGTCGCGCGCGCACCTGTTCCCGGTGTACCGCGACGAGGAGCGTGAGCCACTCAAGGCGCTGGTGTCGCTGATCGACTGGATGGCCAGCAAAGGTGTGAAAGTGCAGATGCGCCGACCGGTGATCGGTGGCCAGGTGATGGATGAGCTGGTGCTGACCTCGGATCAGGACCGGGTGCTGTCGGTGTCGTTGCTGGAGAAACCGATCGGGCCGGAGCCCGATGCCGAGAACTTCAAGCGCTATGCCGACTTCAAGAGCCTGGAAACCTTCCGCAAGTATGTGGCCGGGTTCTTCATGCGCGAGCGCTAAAGACCGTGTCGCCTGCTTTGCGGCTAAAGCCGCTCCTACAGGGATCGCGCTGAATCTGAAATGGGCGCCATACCTGTAGGAGCGGCTTTAGCCGCGAAGAGGCCGGTGCAGCCAAATCACTTTCGACTAAAACGCAGCCCGGAAAATCCCCTCGATCTCATCCTGGCTGGCCGGCCGCGGGTTGGTCAGCCCACAGGCATCTTTCAAGGCATTCTCCGCCAGGATGCCGACATCCTCGAGCTTGGCCCCCAGCTCCGCCAACCCCGCAGGAATACCAACCGCTGCCGCCAGGTGCTCGATGGCCGATATCGCCGCCCCCGCGCCCTGCTCCGCGTCCAGCCCGCAGACCTTGATGCCCATGGCCTTGGCCACATCGCGCAGGCGCGCGGCACTGACCTTGGCATTGAAACGCTGCACATGGGGCAACAGCACGGCATTGCACACGCCATGGGGCAAGTCGTAGTACCCACCCAACTGGTGGGCCATGGCATGCACATAGCCCAGCGAGGCATTATTGAACGCCATACCGGCCAGGAACTGCGCGTAGGCCATGTTCTCCCGCGCCTGCAGGTCGTTGCCATCGTTCACGGCCTGGCGCAGGTTCTCGCTGATCAGGCTGATGGCCTTGAGTGCGCAGGCATCGGTGATCGGCGTGGCCGCCGTCGACACATAGGCCTCGATGGCGTGGGTCAATGCGTCCATGCCGGTGGCCGCCGTCAGCCCCTTGGGCATGGCGACCATCAGTGCCGGGTCGTTGACCGAGAGAATCGGCGTGACGTTGCGGTCGACGATGGCCATTTTCACATGGCGGCTTTCGTCGGTAATGATGCAGAAGCGGGTCATTTCACTGGCCGTGCCTGCCGTGGTGTTGATGGCGATCAGCGGCAGCTGCGGCTTGCGCGAGCGGTCGACACCTTCATAGTCGCTGATAGGCCCGCCATTGGTGGCGCACAGGGCAATGCCCTTGGCGCAGTCATGGGGCGAGCCACCACCCAGCGATACCACGCAGTCGCAGCGCTCGCGCTGCAACAGGGCAAGGCCCGCCTCGACATTGGCGATGCTGGGGTTGGGCTTGGCGCCGTCGAACACCACCGAGTCGATATCCTGCAAGGCCAGCATGCGCCCGATACGGGCGGCGACACCGGCCTTGGCCAGACCCTGGTCAGTGACGATCAGCGCCTTGCGCAAGCCATAACCGGCAATTGCGGCCATGGCCTCGTCGAGGCAATCGATGCCCATGATATTGACGGGCGGAATGAAGAAGGTGCTGCTCATGACCGGATCCTCCTGGCAGGTCTGTCTGCCCATGAGCATCCGCCCGTTCAATGAACGCGATGTTGATCCAGGGCAACGTTAGCCAAGGAACAGCTGGTAAGCCGGATTAGCGGTTTCGTCCCAGTAGCGGTAGCCCATTTCATCCAGCGCCTGGGGCAGGCTGGCCTGCTCGTCGGCCGGCACTTGCAGCGCCGCCAACACCCGCGCCTCCGCCGCGCCGTGGTTGCGGTAATGGAACAGGCTGATGTTCCAGCGCTTGCCCAGCCGCTCCAGGAACCCCAGCAGTGCCCCTGGCCGCTCGGGGAATTCGAAGCGCTGCACCCGCTCATCGGCGCCTGGCGCTGCATGCCCACCCACGGTATGGCGCACATGCAGCTTGGCCAGTTCGTTGTCGGTCAGGTCGAGCACGCTGTAGCCCTGCCCGCGCAGGCTGGCCAGCAGTTGCTCGCGTGGGTCGTGCAGTGGGTGGGTCTGCACGCCAACGAACAGGCGCGCCTCCTTGCCCGGGTAATAGCGGTAGTTGAACTCGGTGATCTGCCGCTTGCCCAGCGCCTGGCAGAAGGCCCGGAAGGCGCCGGGCTGTTCGGGGATGGTCACGGCGATGATCGCTTCCCGCTGCTCGCCCAGCTCGGCCCGCTCGGCCACGTGGCGCAGGCGGTCGAAGTTGACGTTGGCGCCGGAGTCGATGGCCACCAGGGTCTGCCCCTGCACGCCCTCGCGGGCCACGTACTTCTTGATCCCGGCCACGGCCAGGGCACCTGAGGGTTCGGTGATCGAGCGGGTATCGTCATAGATGTCCTTGATTGCCGCGCACAGTTCATCGCTGCTGACGGTCACCACTTCATCGACAAAATGCCGGCACAGTTCGAAGCAATGGGCACCGATCTGCGCCACCGCCACGCCATCGGCGAAAGTGCCGACCTGCGGCAGGATCACCCGCTCGCCCGCCGCCATGGCAGCCTGCAGGCAGTTGGAGTCCTCCGGTTCGACACCGATCACCTTGACCTCGGGGCGCAGGTATTTCACGTAGGCGGCAATGCCCGCGACCAGCCCGCCGCCGCCGACCGGCACGAAGATCGCGTCCAGCGCACCCGGTTGCTGGCGCAGGATCTCCATGCCCACAGTGCCCTGGCCGGCGATCACGTCCGGGTCGTCGAACGGCGGCACGAAAGTCGCCCCTTCGCTGTCGGCCAACGTCAATGCGTGGGCCAGGGCATGCGGAAAGCTTTCGCCGTGCAGCACCACATGGCCACCCCGCGAGCGCACCCCTTCGACCTTGAGCGACGGCGTGGTGGTGGGCATGACGATGGTCGCCTTCATGCCCAGGTGCGCAGCCGCCATGGCCACGCCCTGGGCATGGTTGCCGGCAGAGGCGGTGATCACGCCGCGTTCGCGCTGGGCGCGGCTCAGGCGCGACAGCCGGGTATAGGCGCCGCGGATCTTGAACGAGAAGGTTGGTTGCAAGTCTTCACGCTTGAGCAGCACCTGGTTGCCGAGGCTGGCAGAGAGCGCGGGGGCAGCTTGCAGGGGCGTCTCGATGGCCAGGTCGTACACCGGCGCGGACAGGATGCGGCGCACCTGTTCCGATAGCAGCTGCTGCGGGGTGGACGGGGTACGAGGGTTGACGTTGAGGCTGGTCATCGGTTGCAACTCCTTGGCTTTGTTCACGTGGCCCAGGAGTCAGAGAGAAAAAACCCGCCTCCAGGGCGGGTTCGGTGCACGTACGCGCTAGCCCGCCAAACTGATAATGGCGGTAATAATAATGGCGTTGACGTGCTGGAAGGTTTTCATGGGTAGCGAAGTTATCCCGCCTGGCTTGGCCAAGTCAACACTTGGCTTGCTGCGCCGACAGCGGCACGTCGAAGACCTTGTCGAAGCCCCACTGGAACACAAAGGCATAGACGAAGAAGAACACGAAGAGTGCCAGGTTGGTGAGCAGCGCCGCCCACAGGCTGACATCCAGCCAGTACGCCACCAGTGGCAACAAGATAAGCACCAGCCCGCCCTCGAAGCCCAAGGCATGCAGCAGGCGCCGCATAAAGGTGCGCTCGCGTTGCTGCTGGCGTGCTTCCCAGCGCTCGAAGGCCCAGTTGTAGCCCATGTTCCAGCTCATGGCGATGCCCGACATCAGGATCGACAGCACGGTCGACTGCGCCATGCCGGCGCCAAACGCCAGTTCCAGCGCCGGCGCCACGCAGGCCACGGCGATGGCTTCGTAGAGAATGGCCTGGACGATCTTGCGTGCCTTGCCTTGCATGTTGAGCTCCATCGAGATACGGCCTGACAAAGTACAAGATGAATGCTTGAAGAAAAAGGTTGTTCGGTCAGGTGCCCGCCTTGGGTTTTGCGATGGTGCGCAGATCGAGCGCCGCCCGCGCGGCGCAGCGCGGATAAATCCGCTCCCACATCTGTTTCGGGCCCGTCACGCCTGTGAGGCCAACAGGGCCCGCCTCGTTGGCACGGCGATACATCTCGGTGGGCATTGACGCTGCTCCATCGGTCTACAGTGATGCACCAAGGCGGACAGCGATGGACTGACAGCAACAACTGGCCCGAAACAGATGTGGGAGCGGATTTATCCGCGCTGCGCCGCGCGGGCGGCGCTCGGTCTCACAGGCGCTGGGCTTGTCGCGCCGAACTCCTCACCCATTGGACAACCCCGCATCCAGCTGCTTGTATCTAATCACTTGCAAGCGGCGACAAGTCGACCCACTTCGTCCAGGGAATCGAACGAGGAACAAGACTATGGCGAACTCCGTCATGATGGTTTTCGGCACGCGCCCCGAAGCGATCAAGATGGCCCCGCTGGCCCGCGTCTTGCGCGAATGGCCCGAGGTCGATCTGCACATCTGCTCCACCGGGCAGCACCGCGAAATGCTCGAACAGGTACTCACCGCCTTTGGCCTGAGCGTCGACCAGGACCTCAAGGTCATGACCCAGAACCAGACCCTCAACGGCCTGGCCCGCGACCTGTTGGGCAAGCTCGACCAGGCCTACGAACAGGTCAAGCCCGATATCGTGCTGGTTCACGGCGACACCACCACCAGTTTCATTGCTGGCCTTGCCGCATTTCATCGGCATATCCCCATCGCCCATGTCGAGGCCGGGCTGCGCACCGGCAACCTGCAGCAACCCTGGCCGGAGGAAGCCAACCGGCGCCTGACCGGGGTCATTGCCGACCTGCATTTCGCGCCCACCACCAAGGCCCGCGACAACCTGCTGCGCGAAGGCGTGCCCGTGGAGCAGATCGAGGTCACCGGCAACACCGTCATCGATGCACTGCTATGGATGCGCGAGTACCTCACGCAAAGCGCATGGCAGCCCGCCGCCGATTCGCCGCTGCACACGCTGCATGCCGACCAGCGCATGGTGCTGATCACCGGCCATCGTCGGGAGAACTTCGGCGCAGGCTTCGAGCGCATCTGCCTGGCCCTGGCCGAACTGGCCCTGCGTTACCCCGACGTGCAGTTTGTCTACCCGGTGCACCTCAACCCGCAGGTGCAGAAAGCGGTCTACGGCCTGCTTTCCGGGCACGGCAACATCCACCTGGTGGCGCCCCAGGACTATCAGCATTTCGTCTGGCTGATGAACCGCGCCTACATCATTCTCACCGACTCCGGCGGCGTCCAGGAAGAAGCCCCGGCGCTGGGCAAACCGGTGCTGGTGCTGCGCAAGGTCACCGAACGCCCTTCGGTGCTGGAGGGCGGCACGGTGAAACTGGTTGGCACGCGCACCGAACGAATCGTCAAGGAAACCAGCCAGCTACTCGACGACCCCGAGGCGTATCAGCGCATGGCGAGGGTCTTCACCCCCTTCGGTGACGGGCATGCCAGCGAAATCATCGCCACACGCCTGAGCCGCTGGCTCGAGGAAACCGCCGCCGAGCGAGGCGACGCATGAGCCTGGCGTTTGTCGACTTCCTCACCTATGTGCTGTTCGGCCTGAAGATCCTCGCGATCATCCTCGCCTCGCTGATGTTCCTGCTTGGCCTTGACGACCTGTTCATCGACCTGTGCTACTGGGGCCGCAAGCTGATCCGCCGTTTTCGCATCTACGACAAGCACGAAAGGGCCGATGAGAAACGCCTGTTCGAAGTACCGGAAAAACCCTTGGCAATCATGGTCCCGGCCTGGAACGAGGTGGGCGTGGTCGGCGAAATGGCGCGCCTGGCGGCCTCGACCATCGATTACGAAAACTACCAGATCTTCGTCGGCACCTACCCCAACGACCCGCAGACCCAGGCCGACGTCGACGCCGTGTGCCTGCATTACCCCAACGTACACAAAGTGGTCTGCGCGCGCCCCGGCCCCACCAGCAAGGCCGATTGCCTGAACAACATCATCGACGCCATCCTGCGCTTCCAGGACGATGCCCGTATCGAATTCGCCGGTTTCATCCTGCATGACGCCGAAGACGTGATCTCGCCCATGGAACTGCGCCTGTTCAACTACTTGCTGCCGAGCAAGGACATGATCCAGATCCCGGTGTACCCCTACGCGCCGGAATGGAAAGGCTTTACCGCTGGGCACTACGTCGACGAGTTCGCCGAAAATCACGGCAAGGACGTGATCGTGCGCGAGGCCCTGACCGGCCAGGTGCCCAGTGCCGGTGTCGGCACCTGCTTCAGCCGGCGCGCCATCAGCGCCCTGCTCGAGGACGGCGATGGCATCGCCTTCGACGTCCAGAGCCTGACCGAAGACTACGACATCGGCTTTCGCCTGAAGCAAAAGGGCATGAAGTGTATCTTTGCCCGCTACTCCATCAGCGACCCGGCGCTGGCCCTCAAGCATGAGTGGCGCCCGGGCATGAGCCGCGAGTTCGCCCAGGTGATCTGCGTGCGCGAGCACTTCCCGCGTGACTGGCAGCACGCCATCCGGCAGAAGTCGCGGTGGATCGTCGGCATCGTGTTCCAGGGCACCAGCAACCTTGGCTGGAGCCGCACCGGCGCGCTCAACTACTTCCTCTGGCGCGACCGCCGGGGGCTGTTCGCCTACCTGCTGAGCTTCCTGGTCAACCTGTTGCTACTGGTGCTGCTGGCCATGTGGCTGGTGACCGTGATTGCCCCGGATTCCTGGCGTTTCATGTCGATCCTCAGCGACAGCCAGCTGCTCACCACCCTGCTCTGGCTCAACGGCCTGATGCTGGTCAACCGCCTCTTCCAGCGCGGCTGGTTCGTCACCCGCTACTACGGCATCTTCGAGGGCCTGCTGTCGGCACCACGGATGATGTGGAGCAACTTCGTCAACTTCTTCGCCAACCTGCGTGCCCTGCGCCAAGTCATGGAAATGGGCGACTCGCGGCGGGTGGCGTGGGACAAGACCACCCACGAATTCCCAGCCCTCACTTCGCCTGCGCGTACGCCGCTGGGCCATCGCCTGGTGGAAAAGGGCTACATCACCGAACAACAGCTGGAGCAGGCGATCACCAGCCCGGTACGCCGGCGCCTGGGCCGAGAATTGCTGCTGCGGGGCTGGCTGAACAGCGAGCAGCTTGTAGAAACGCTGGCCGAACAGCTCGACCTGCCCTGGGCACCGCTCAACCCATTCAAGCTCGACCCTCAGTTGATCGCCCTGCTGCCTCGCCGGTTGGCCACGCACTATGGCGTGCTGCCGGTCGCCGAAGACGGCAACACCCTGGTGCTGGCCAGCGAAAGCCCGGTCAGCCAGGTATCGCTGGGGGTGATCAGCCGCCAGCTGAAACGCCCGGTCAGCTGCCGCCTGGCGCCCCAGGGCCGGGTCACGCTGGGCTTGCGCTATCACTACCCGAGCCCCTGGCAAAAGCCCGAAACCCACGACATGCTGACCGTGCTGGAGCGGCACCAGGACGATGCCGACCTGCTCGAACGGGTCAGCCAGCACCAGGTCATGCTCGGCGCGCTGCTGCAGGTGCGCGGCATGGTCCCGGTCACCCTGTTCAACCAGGCACTGATCGATTTCGACCCCGAACGCCAGAGCCTCGGCGAGCACCTGATCGCCCGCGGCATCATTACCGAGGAGGTGCTGCAACAGGCCCTCGCCGAACAGGCCAGCGAACAGCAGGCAGCCTTTGACCTGACCCGGGAGGTGGCATGAAGCCGCGTCTGTCCCTGACTCTTTCCGGCCTGCTGCTGTGCTCCACCGCGCTGGCCACCCAGGCAGCGCCGATGACCGAATTCCAGCGCTTCACCAGCTACCCGTTCATGGAGCGCAGCTACCGCGAAGCGAAGAAAGACAACTGGGCCGAAGTCGAACGCCTGACCCGCCATGTCCTCACGCGTGTGCCGAACAACGATGAAGCCCGTGCGTTGCTGGTCGAGGCCCTTGCCCACCAGCGCCGCTACAAGGAGGCCGAAGCCATGGCCGAGCAGCTCGGCGACGGCCCCGAATACGCCAACGCCCTGCTGGAGCTGCGCCTGACCTGGATCGAGCAGGACCCGCCAGCGGCCAGCCAGGTGGAAGACTGGCTGGCCGGCGCCGACGGCATGCAGCGGGTACGCCTGTGGCAAGCCTACAGCCTGAGCCTGGCCAAGTTCGGCGGTGCCGGCAAAGCCCTGGACTGGCTCAGCCAGCTGCCGCCACGCGACGATGGCCAGGTGCTGCGCCTGGCCCGCGCCAACTTTGCCGAGCAACTGCGCAACTGGAAAGAAACCATCGAACAACTCCAGCCACTGGCCGACAAGGGCCAATTGCCGCCTGAAGACTGGCAGCGGCTGGCCAATGCCTATGTCCAGCAGGTGGACGAAAAGGGCCTGACAAAACTGCTGCAAAGCGCTCCGTCAACCGAAGCCGCCAACCAGACGCGCCTGGCCATGGCCCACCGTGCCATCGCCGTCGGCCATAACCAGCTGGCGCAGCGCTGGCTGCAGCAACTGCCGACCGAACAACTGCAGCAACCCGAGCAACGCCAGCAACTGTGGGAGCTGGCCCGCGAGGGGGACGATGCACAGCTGGTACGCCAGCTGAGCAACGAACTGCAGCGCCCCTGCCTGGAAACGGTCGATTGGCTGTCGCGCCACGACCCGGAGGTCGCCCGTGAGCAGTTCAAAGGTTGCCCCGCCAACGCCGATCCGCGTGCGTATGCGGTACTCAAGCAACGCCTGTATGGCGACCCGGTGCAGCCGCCACAACCGCGCACGGCCGCCGAATGGGAAAAACGCTACCGCCAGAGCGGTGACCTGGCGGCGCTGGAGCAAACGACGTTCCTCTTGCTGCAACAAGGCCGGAATGAACATGCCCGCACATTGCTGGAGCAGGCCTATGACCGCCGCCAAGGGCGCCTGACCCCTTCGCTGCTGCAGCGCCTGGCCAACCTCTACGCGCGCAATGATGGCCCGTTCAACAGCCGGCGCCTGCTTGAGCTGATCCCCAGGGTCGACGCCAATGCCCGCGCACAGCTCCTCGGTCGTTTGGCTGAAAACGGCCAGTGCGATGCTGTGCGCCAGTCGATACCGGCAAACCCGAGCGAAGCTGGCCAGTTTCGTGCCCTGGGCCGCTGCGCCATGCCCGACCGCCCCGGCGAGGCGGTGGTCTACTACCAGGCGGCCGAGCGCCTGGGCGGCGGCGGCAACCGCCTGCCCCTGGCCTATGCCCTGGAAGCCGCTGGCGATTCCGAAGCGGCCCTGCCGATCTGGCGCAGCCTGCCGGCCAGTGCCTGGAACGACAACGCACGCCTGACGGCCGCACGCGGCGCTCTGAATGCCGGTGACGCCAATGCCGCCCGCCGCTACTGGGACGCCGCCACGCACCACAGTGCCGATGACTGGGCGCTGGGCGCCGCCATTGCGCAACGTCAGGGCGACCTGCAAGCAGCCCTGGGCTTCCAGCGCCAGGCCCTGGCGCACAACCCGCGAGCCGATCATTACTACGCGGCCGCCAGTACCGCCCAGTCAGCCGGCGACAGCGCGCAGAGCACCGCTTGGCTGGCCGAGGCCGTGCGCCTGGCGCCCGATCAGCCACGCTATCGTGCCGACTACGGCATGCGCCTGGCAGGCTCGCAGGACCTGGCCCAGCGCCGCCAGTCGATCCCCTATCTGGAACGCGCCACCCACGACTTCCCCGAAGACTATCGCCTGGGCGAAACCCTCGCCCTGCGCTACGACGAAGCCGAGAACAGCGCCGCCGCACGGCGCGAGCTGCGCCGGGTAATCGACGTGGAAGAAAATCTGGTCGATGCCGACGACGAATACGGCAGCCTCGAAGCCCGCAAGTACCGCCAGCGCCGCGCCCACGAAAGCCTGTCACGGCGCGACACCATCACCCTGGCCAGCACCTGGTCACCCGCCGGCACCTCGACCAACGACAAGTTCCTCGACAATGGCCAGCGCAGCGGCACTTCACGGCGCGCGCAATCGCAGAACGTGCAGCTGGCCATGTGGGACCACGCCCTGGGCGAGGAGCCCAGCCGCAACGGCAGCACCTTGTCGGTCTACGGCCGGGTGCTGTTCGGCGGCCAGAGCCGCACCGACTATGCGCAAAGCATGGGCACCGGCCTCGGCCTGCGCTACAAGCCGCTCGGCCAGGCCAACCTCAACCTGTATGCCGAGCTGTATCACCAACGGCAGATCGACGACGACCACTACAGCGGCCTGAGCCTCGGCGAGCTGCTGAGCCCTGCCAAGGTCGGCGGCAACTGGGGTGACCTGCGCCACCATGCCGAATCCAGCAACGACCTGCTGCTGCGGGCCACTGCCTCGTTCCTTGACCAAGGCGACTGGCGCAATGACTGGCGGGTCGACGAGGACGACTGGAACGAGCGCTTCCTCTACCTCGACGCCGCCTGGTGGACCCGCGCAGGCGACCACGCCTGGCTGTCGCGCTACCAACAGGGCCATGCCTGGAAGCTGCCCGGCAACTCGCCACAGACGCTCATGCCGTACGGCTTCTTCGAGTTCTCCAGCCAGGACCCGAGCAACGACTGGCGCCAGGACGCCCGTGCCGGGGTCGGCGTGCGCTGGCAATGGTGGTTCGACGATGACCGCTACAACGCCTACCGCGGCTCGCTGAAGGTGCGCGCCGAGTATCAGCAGTCGCTGGGTGGCAACCTCTACAAAAGCGCCAATGGCGTGCTGGTTGGCGCGGAGATGACCTTCTGATGCGTACGCTCCTGGCAATCTGCATGCTCGCCCTGTGCCTGCCGGCCATGGCCGACCAGCGCCTGTTCTATCAGCCGCTCAACCGCGATGAAGCCGTGACGCCGGCGCAATGGCAGCAGTTATGGCGCGCCACCAAGGCACAGGGGGGCAAGACCCTGATCGTGCAGTGGAGTGCCTACGGCGACAGTGATTTCGGCGGCGCGCAGGGCTGGCTGGCCAACAGCCTGCGCGAGGCCCACGCCCAAGGCCTGGAGCTGGTACTCGGGCTGTACCTGGACCCGGCCTACTACCAGCGCATCGAGGAACTGGACGGTGATGGCCTGGGCAACTACTGGAAGTCGCAGCTGGGCCGCTCGCTTAGCCAGTACCAACAACTTCGCCAGCACTGGCAGCTGCCCGTCAGCGGCTGGTACCTGCCAATGGAACTGGACGACCTGCACTTTCGCGATGCCGGGCGCCGCGAGGCGTTGTACAGCCAGTTGCAGGCATTCAACCGGCGGCTGGACAAACCGCTGCACATCAGCGCGTTCAGTGCTGGCAAGCTGGCACCGCGGGTCAATGGCGCCTGGCTGGATCAACTGGCCGGGCTGGGCTTGACGGTGTGGTGGCAGGACGGTGCTGGCACCGGGCGGTTGCCGCAGCTGGTGCGTCAGAACTACGAGCAGGCGCTGCCATGCCGGGTGGGTGTGGTGCGCGAGGCGTTTCGCCAGGTGAGCAGCGCGGGCCAGGCGTTCAGGGCCGAGCCTGCCGAGCCGAAGCTCAATGGCGGGTGCCATGCCGAGGCGGTATTTGCCTTGCGTTACCGCCCCTGGGCCAAAGGTGTGTTGCCACAGAATTGAGTCGCCAGGCCCGGCCTCTTCGCGGGTAAACCCGCTCCCACAGAACTCTGTGCGGTCTCTGTAGGAGCGGGTTTACCCGCGAAGCGGCCGGGCCTGGCCAAGCAGTACTCCCAGGAGCCCACCGATGTACAAGACCATCGAAGAGCACGTACGCAAGCAAGTCGCCCCCGCTGCCCTGCGCGCCGAGTTCCGCCAGCATGAATTCGACCAGTCCCGACGCTTCTGCCAGCTCATCTTCTGCCTCAGCATCACGGTCTGGCTGATCTTCGACCTCATCGTCAGCTACTTGGGCAACCAGGGCTTCACGTGGTTGTCCGGCCTGTTCATTGGGCTGCTGTGCAGCCTCACGGTGGTCCTCGGTTTCACCCGCAAAGCCCACCACTTCGACGTGCTCAACTTGCTGTTCATTGCCATCATCACCCTGGGCATGCGCCTGATCATCGAAGGCATCCCGATCGCCCTGCGCCCGGTCTGGCTGGTGCTGGGCACCTCTACCGTGCTGTACAGCGTCTCGGTGTTGCCGGTACGACGCTGGTCGTTCTTCTGCGCCATGGCCATCACCTGGGCCATGCTCAACCCGTTCTACCGCACCAATATCGACCTGGACGACCTCGAAGCCGCGATGCTGTTGAGCTATGCCGTGTTCCTCAGCGGCCTGGTGACCTACAGCTACCTGCAGATGCGCCAGGCCAAGCTGCACAACTTCTACATGTCCAAGCTGCTGCTCGAACAGGCCTATGTCGACGTGCTGACCGAAATCCCCAATCGCCGCTCGTTCATGACCAAGGCCGAACGCCAGTTGCAACAGGGGGCTGGGCAATACCTGGCGATGATCGACATCGACAACTTCAAGAAAGTCAACGACCGCTTCGGGCATGACATTGGCGATGAAGTGCTCAAGCGTGTGGCGCTGCACATCAAGGCATCGATGGGAGCGCATGAGTTCGCCAGGCTCGGCGGCGAGGAGTTTGCGATCTTCTTCCAGGGCCTGGACCAGCAAACGGCCGAGCGAGAAGTCGGCAGCTTGTGCAAGCGTGTACGGGAAGACCAGGGCGCGCACCCGGTGACTATCAGCATCGGCCTGGCCCAGGTGGACGCTGCTGACACCCTGACCATGGCGCTGGTCAAGGCCGACCAGGCACTGTACGCGGCCAAGCACCGTGGCAAGGACCGCTTCGTGCTGTGGACTAGCCAGCTGGCAGGTGAATCCTGAACTGTGCCCCGCCCAAGGCGGATTGCGCCACCGTCAGCGTCCCGCCCTGCCCTTCGATCGCCCGGCGGCTGATCGCCAGCCCCAGGCCAAACCCACCCGTGTTGCGGTCACGGCTGCGGTCCAGCCGGTAGAAGGGCTGGAAGATCCGCTCGCGCTCCTCCACCGGAATGCCGATGCCGTCGTCCTCCACGGTCAACAGGCAGGCGCCGTCTGCCTCCAGGCGCAACCTGAGCAACAGGCTTTCATCGCAATAACGCATGGCATTGCGCACCAGGTTCTGCACCGCCCGAGCGGTCAGGCGTGGGTCCAGCACGAAACGAGGTAGATTGCCCTCGGCCTGCACCTCCCACTGGATACCTCGTGTATCCAGTTCTTCGGCAAACCCGCCGAGCACACTGTCGACCAGCTCCAGCAACGACACCTCGACCCGTTCGCGGGCCTGGTCGGCGTTATACAAGCGGCTGTACGACAGTAGCTCAAGCACCAGCTCGTCCAGCTCGCGCACATGCCCGACCAGCTCCAGCAGGCGCTTGCGGCTGGCCGCAGGCACCTCGTCAAACAGCAGCACCAGGCCGAAATCCAGCCGGGTCAGCGGCGTGCGCAGCTCGTGGGATACCGCGTTGAGCAGCTCGCGCTGTTGATTGACGTGGCGTTCAAGGTCGCTGGCCATGGTGTCGAACACCCCTGCCAGCTCACCGATGTTCGAATGCGCCGAAATGTGCGTGCGCTCGGCCATCTGCCCCTGGCCCAAGCGCCGGGCGGTTTCCTTCAGGCGCTCCAGGTCGCGCCAGTGCGGCCATACCCACAGCAGCAGGCAGCCGAGCATGGCCGCACCGATCAGCACTGTCACGCCCCAGGACAGCACGTTGATATCCAGCGGGTCCGGCGGTGAATGCAGGCTCACCAGCCAATCCTTGTCCAGAGGCGCCAGCACCGTTTCGTAATAGCCCCAGTCGCCGATGCGTACAGCGTACTGGCCATGCTCCAGGCGCGCCTGCTCCGACGGGCTCAGGCCGGCCTGGTCGTTACGCAGCAGGTTGACTTGCAACGGCGCGAACAACTTGGCCAGGTCCTGCTCCACCGCCGGCCACTGTTCGCGCGGCACCTGGCGGAACTGGCGGACGATCAGCGACTGCACGCCCTTGGCCTGATCCAGGTTGTAGGCCATGAACCGCTCGTGGAACAGGCCGACGATGGTGTCAGGGATCAACAACAGCGCGCCGGCGTAGGCCACGATGATCACCAGATACAGGCGCACCAGGATTTTCAGCATGCTCGGTCAGCACTCCCACTCGACGCGGCTGAACAGGTAACCCTTGCCCCACACGGTCTTGATCTTGCGCGCCTCACCGGCACTGTCGTCAAACTTGCGGCGCAGCTTGGAAATAGCCACGTCCACCGAGCGGTCGGTGCCGTTGAACTCGATACCGCGCAGTTGCTGCAGGATACGGTCGCGACTGAGCACCACACCGGCATTGCGTGCCAGCACCACCAGCAGGTTGTATTCACCGCTGGACAGCTCCACTTCATCGCCGCGCCAGCTGACCAGGCGCTCGGCGAGGTCGATGCGCAAGCCGCCGATGAGGATCTGGTGGTTGTCCAGGCGCGGCTCGTTGACGCTGCTGCGGCGCAACAAGGTGCGCACACGGGCCAGCAGTACCCGCGGTTCGCAAGGCTTGGTCACGTAGTCGTCGGCACCCATCTCAAGGCCCAGTACCTGGTCGTGGCTGTCGTCGCGGGCCGTCAGCATCAGGATCGGCAGGCTCTGGGATTCCTGGCGCAGCAGGCGGCACAGTTGCAAACCATCGATGCCAGGGAGCATCAGGTCGAGAATCACCAGGTCGGGGTTGTCCTGCCGAAAGGCATCCAGCACGTGGTCGCCCCGGGCAATCACCCGGACATGGAAATCGTTGCGTTGCAGGTAACTGGCGATCAGCTCGGACAGCGCGCTGTCGTCTTCGACCAGGAGAATGTTAGGCATAGGGGCTGCTGGAAAAATGGAGGGGAGCGTCACCGGCCTCTTCGCGGGCAAGCCCACTCCCACAGAATGCTGTACTGCACCTGTGGGAGCAGGCCCACCCACGAAGAAGTCGGCACAGATACCTGCAGAATATAGAAACCCACAAACCGGTAGGACTGTTCTTAACACTTTTTCACACAGGCCCTACAGGTGTTAACAGCCACCCGAGGAACGGTTGCCTTAGGATACGCAGGTCATCATCGGAAGATCCGTATGCCTATTACCCTCCCCCCGCGCCTGCGCCCCCTGGCGCTCGTGGCGCTGCTTGCTCTGTCCCTGGCCGGTTGCGACGATTCGGCTGAGCAGGAAGAAAAACAGCCCGTTCCCCAGGTCCGGGTCGAGACGCTGCAACTGCAGCCCCTGGCCATCAGTACCGAGCTGAGCGGGCGCATCCTGGCGCCGCGCACGGCAGAAGTGCGTGCGCGCGTCGCTGGCGTGGTGCTCAAACGGGTGTATCGGGAAGGCAGCGACGTCAAACAGGGCGATGTGCTGTTCCTCATCGACCCGGCGCCGTTCAAGGCCGACCACGACAGTGCCCGCGCGACCTTGGCCAAGGCCGAGGCCACGCTGTACCAGGCGCGCCTGCGAGAGCAACGCTACCGCCAGCTGGTGGACGACAAGGCCGTCAGCCGCCAGGAATACGACAACGCCCGCGCCGCCTTCCTGCAGGCCGACGCGGCCGTTGCCGAAGCCAAGGCCGCGCTGGAACGCGCCCGCCTGAACCTTGGTTACGCCACCGTCACCGCGCCGATATCCGGGCGCATCGGCCGCGCCCTGGTCACCGAAGGTGCACTGGTCGGGCAGAACGAAACCACGCCGCTGGCGACCATCCAGCAGCTCGACCCGATTCACGCCGACGTGACCCAGTCGACCCGCGAGCTCAACGCCCTGCGCCGTGCGCTACGCGCCGGTGAACTGCAGCAGGCCGGCGAAGGCCAGGCCCGCGCCACCCTGATTCAGGACGATGGCAGCGCCTACCCGCTGCCGGGCAAGCTGCTGTTCTCCGACATCAGTGTCGACCCGAGCACCAACCAGATCACCCTGCGCAGCGAGTTCCCCAACCCGGACCTCGACCTGCTGCCGGGCAGCTACGTGCGCGTGCGCCTGGAGCAGGCCGTGCAACCCAAAGGCTTGAGCGTGCCGCAGCGGGCCATCCTGCGTGACAGCGCCGGGGTGCCGAAGGTGCTGGTGGTCGATGCTCAGGCGCGCGTCAGCGAACGCCAGGTGGTACTGGGCAGCGTCCAGGGTGACCGCTGGCTGGTCAGCGAGGGGCTGGCGCCCGGCGAACGGGTGGTGGTCGAAGGCCTGCAGCACGTCAAGGCAGGCGACCAGGTCCAGGTCGACCCCGCCGCCCAGCCCATCGTCCAGCACACCGGCCAGTGAGGGCCTGATCCATGCCGCAGTTCTTCATCGACCGCCCGATCTTCGCCTGGGTCGTCGCACTGTTCATCCTGCTCGCCGGCGCCCTGGCGATCCCCCAGCTGCCGGTGGCGCAGTACCCCAACGTGGCGCCGCCGCAGGTGGAGATCTATGCCGTGTACCCGGGCGCCTCGGCAGCGACCCTGGACGAAAGCGTGGTCAGCCTGATCGAGCAGGAGCTCAATGGCGCCGACAACCTGTTGTACTTCTCGTCGCAGAGCAGCCTGGGTAGCGCCACCATCACCGCCACCTTCGAGCCAGGCACCCACCCAGACCTGGCCCAGGTGGACGTGCAGAACCGCCTCAAGGTGGTCGAGTCGCGCCTGCCGCGCCAGGTGACCCAGCAAGGCCTGCAGGTAGAGAAGGTGTCCACCGGGTTCCTGCTGCTCGGCACCCTCACCGCCGAGGACGGCAGCCTCGATGAAACCGCGCTGTCCGACATCCTTGCGCGCAATGTGATGAACGAAATCCGCCGCCTCAAGGGTGTCGGCAAGGCGCAGCTGTATGGCTCCGAACGCGCCATGCGCATCTGGATCGACCCAAGCAAGCTGATCGGTTTCAACCTCACGCCCAACGACGTGGCCGAGGCCATCGCCGCACAGAACGCCCAGGTCGCCCCCGGCAGCATCGGCGACCTGCCCGCCCGCAGCACTCAGGAAATCACCGCCAACGTGGTGGTCAAGGGCCAACTGAGCACGCCCGAGGAATTCGCCGCCATCGTCCTGCGTGCCAACCCGGATGGCTCCAGCGTCACCGTCGGCGATGTCGCCCGGGTCGAGGTCGGCGCCCAGGAGTACCAGTACGGCACGCGCCTGAACGGCAAGCCGGCCACCGCCTTCAGCGTGCAGCTGGCGCCAGGGGCCAACGCCATGGAAACCGCCACCCTGGTGCGGGCGAAGATGCAGGAGCTGTCGCGCTACTTCCCCGAAGGCGTCAAGTACGACATCCCCTACGACACCTCGCCGTTCGTCAAGGTGTCGATCCAGCAAGTCATCAGCACCCTGTTCGAGGCCATGTTGCTGGTGTTTGCGGTGATGTTCCTGTTCCTGCAGAACCTGCGCTACACGCTGATCCCGACCCTGGTGGTGCCTGTGGCGCTGATGGGCACCTTCGCTGTGATGCTGGCCATGGGCTTCTCGGTCAACGTGCTGACCCTGTTCGGCATGGTCCTGGCCATCGGCATCCTGGTCGACGACGCCATCGTGGTGGTGGAGAACGTCGAGCGGATCATGGCCGAGGAAGGCCTGCCGCCCAAGGAGGCCACGCGCAAGGCCATGGGCCAGATCAGCGGCGCCATCGTCGGCATAACCCTGGTGCTGGTGGCCGTGTTCCTGCCCATGGCCTTCATGAAAGGCTCGGTGGGGGTGATCTACCAGCAGTTCTCGCTGTCGATGGCGGTGTCGATCCTGTTCTCGGCCTTCCTCGCCCTGAGCCTGACCCCGGCGCTGTGCGCCACCTTGCTCAAGCCATTGGCCAAGGGTGAGCACCATGAGCGCAAGGGCTTCTTCGGCTGGTTCAACCGCCGCTTCGAAAGCATGAGCAACGGCTACCAGCGCTGGGTGCTGCGGGCGCTCAAGCGCAGCGGCCGCTACCTGCTGGTGTATGGCGTGCTGCTGGCGGTGCTGGGTTATGGCTTCAGCCAGCTGCCCACGGCGTTCCTGCCCACCGAAGACCAGGGCTACACCATCACCGATATCCAGCTGCCGCCGGGCGCCAGCCGCATGCGCACCGAGCAGGTGGCGGCGCAAATCGAGGCGCACAACGCCGAGGAGCCGGGGGTGGGCAACACCACGTTGATCCTTGGCTTCAGCTTCTCGGGCAGCGGCCAGAACGCCGCGCTGGCTTTCACCACGCTCAAGGACTGGTCCGAGCGCGGCACCGATGACAGCGCGCAATCGATCGCCGACCGGGCCACCATGGCCTTCACCCAGCTCAAGGACGCCGTGGCCTATTCGGTGCTGCCACCACCAATCGACGGCCTGGGCGAATCGACCGGCTTCGAATTGCGCCTGCAGGACCGCGGTGGCATGGGCCATGAAGCGCTGATGGCCGCCCGCGACGAGCTGCTGGCCGGCGCACAGAAGAGCAAGGTGCTGGCCAACGTGCGTGAGTCTTCGCTGGCGGAGAGCCCGCAGGTGCAACTGGAAATCGACCGCCGCCAGGCCAATGCCCTGGGCGTGTCGTTCGCCGACATCGGCTCGGTGCTGGATGTTGCAGTGGGCTCCAGCTACGTCAACGACTTCCCCAACCAGGGCCGCATGCAGCGGGTGGTGGTGCAGGCCGAAGGCGACCAGCGCAGCCAGGTCGAGGACCTGCTGAAAATCCACGTGCGCAACAATAGCGGCAAGATGGTACCCCTGGGTGCCTTCGTCCAGGCCAAGTGGGTCAGCGGCCCGGTGCAACTGACCCGCTACAACGGCTACCCGGCGGTGTCGATTTCCGGCGAGCCGGCGGCCGGCCACAGCTCGGGCGAGGCCATGGCCGAAATCGAGCGCCTGGTCGCACAACTGCCGGCCGGTGCTGGCCTGGAATGGACTGGCCTGTCGCTGCAGGAGCGCCTGTCCGGCAGCCAGGCGCCGCTGCTGATGGCGCTGTCGTTGCTGGTGGTGTTCCTGTGCCTGGCAGCGCTGTACGAAAGCTGGTCGATCCCTACCGCGGTGCTGCTGGTGGTGCCGCTCGGCGTGCTCGGCGCGGTGCTGGCCGTAACCTTGCGCGGCATGCCCAACGATGTGTTCTTCAAGGTCGGCCTGATTACCCTGATCGGCCTGTCGGCGAAGAACGCCATCCTGATCATCGAATTCGCCAAACACCTGGTCGACCAGGGCGTGGACGCCGCTGACGCAGCACTTCAGGCCGCACGCCTGCGCCTGCGGCCGATCGTCATGACCTCGCTGGCGTTCATCCTCGGCGTGGTGCCACTGGCCATTGCCACCGGCGCCAGCTCCGCTAGCCAGCAGGCGATCGGTACCGGGGTGATCGGCGGCATGCTCAGTGCCACGCTGGCGGTGGTGTTCGTGCCGGTGTTCTTCGTGGTGGTGATGCGTCTGGCCGGGCGCGGCCGTACCAAGGCCGAACAGGCGCAAGCCGGCGAAGCCTGACTGGACAAGCCGGGCGTTGAATGAGAGGGTTCCAGGCATTGACTGCCCGGAACCCTTTTTCATGCCTGATGCCCTGCCCCCCTGCTCCGTTCTGATCCTCGCCGGTGGCCGCGGCCAGCGCATGGGCGGGCGTGACAAAGGCCTGATGCAATGGCGCGGCGAGCCCTTGGTTGCGCATATCCACCGTACCGTGCGGCCGCTCAGCGATGACCTGGTGATTTCCTGTAACCGCAACCAGCAGGCGTATGCCGCTTATGCCGACCAACTGGTGGGGGATGCCGAAGCGGACTATCCAGGGCCACTGGCCGGTGTGATTGCCGGGCTACAAGTGGCCAGGCATGAATGGGTGGTGCTGCTGGCGTGCGATGCGCCGTTGGTTGACCAAGGCCTGATCGATGCGCTCAGGCAACGGGCTATCGACGGGAACAGTGCCGCGATGGTGCGACAGGGTGGGTATTGGCAGCCGATGTTCAGTGTATTACCACGCCGCGTGCTGCCGGTGCTGGAGCAGGCCTGGGCAGCGGGTGAGCGGAGTTTGCAGAAGGCCTTGCTGCGGGAGGCCGTGCAGGGGTTTGAGTGTGCCGGGGATGATCGCAGGTTGAGCAATTTCAATAGCCCGGAGTTGCTGCTCGACTAAATACGTGACGCGGTCGATGTAGGAGCGGCACCATGCAGTTAAAAGATCGCGCAGCGGCGCAATGCAGTTAGCCATTGGTCAGTTCCTCGATACTGATCTCGCGCATCCTGAACTTCTGCACCTTGCCGGTCACCGTCATCGGGAATTCGTCGACAAAGCGGAAATACCTGGGCACCTTGAAGTGCGCGATCCGCGCCTTCGCCCACTCGCGCAGCTCGTCCGCGCTCGCGATGTGCCCCGGGTGCAGGCGTACCCAGGCGACGATCTCCTCGCCATACTTGCTGCACGGCACGCCAATCACCTGCACATCGGCCACCGCCGGGTGGGTGAAGAAGAACTCCTCCAGCTCCCGTGGGTAGATGTTCTCGCCGCCGCGAATGATCATGTCCTTGCTGCGCCCAACGATGCGCACGTAGCCCTGCTCGTCCATCACCGCCAGGTCGCCGGTGTGCATCCAGCCGTCACTGTCGATGCTCTCGGCGGTGGCCTTGGGGTTGTTCCAGTAGCCAAGCATCACGCTGTAGCCGCGGGTGCACAGCTCGCCGATCTCGCCACGCGGCACCGTATTGCCGTCGGCATCGATCACCTTGTTCTCCAGCAGAGGCTGTGTGCGCCCAACGCTGGTCACGCGGCGCTCCAGGTCGTCGTCGGGGCCCGTCTGCAGCGACACCGGGCTGGTTTCGGTCATGCCGTAGGCAATCTGCACCTCGGCCATGTGCATTTCGCCGATTACCCGGCGCATCACTTCGATGGGGCAAGTGGCGCCGGCCATGATCCCGGTGCGCAGGCTCGACAGGTCGAAGTCGCCGCGCTGCGGGTGATCCAGCTCGGCGATGAACATGGTCGGTACGCCATACAGGGCGGTGGCCTTTTCCTCGGCCACGGCGCGCAGGGTCGCCAGCGGGTCGAAGGCGTCATTCGGGTAGATCAGCGTGCTGCCGTGGGTCATGCAACCGAGGTTGGCCATGACCATGCCGAAGCAGTGGTACAGCGGTACCGGTACGACCAGGCGGTCATGCTCGGTCAGGCCCAGGCTTTCGCCGACCATGTAGCCGTTGTTGAGGATGTTGCTGTGGCTGAGCGTGGCGCCCTTGGGGAAGCCAGTGGTACCGGAGGTGTACTGGATGTTGATCGGGTCGTCGCAGCGCAATTGCGCCTGGCGCTCGGCCAAGGCAGCAGGGCTGACGGACTGGGCGCGGGCTTGCAATTCATGCCAGGCGAGGAAGCCGGGCGGCGGTGACACCGCCAGGCTGACCACACCGCGCAGTTCGGGGAAGCGCTCGCAGCCCAAGGCACCGGGCTGACCGTTTAGCAGGCCCGGGACCAGGCCCAGCAGCATGGCGTGGTAATCGGAAGCCTTGAAGGCGTCGGCACAGATCACCCAGCGGCAGCCGGACTGGCCGAGCGCGTAGTCCAGCTCACTGGAACGGTAAGCCGGGTTGATGTTGACCAGGATCGCGCCGACCTTGGCGCTGGCAAACTGGGTGATGCACCATTCGGCGCAGTTGGGCGCCCAGATGCCCAAGCGGTCGCCGGGTTGTACGCCCAGGGCCATGAGTGCGCGGGCGTGCTGGTCGACGGCGTCGGCCAGCTGCTGCCAGGTGTAGCGCAGGGCCTGGTGGCGGACCACCAGCGCATCGCGCTCGGGGAAGCGGGCGACGGTGGTGTCGAAGGCATCGCCGATGCATTGGCTGAGCAGGGCCTTGGTCTGGTTGCCCTGGGAGTAGCTTGGCTGAGACATCGGCATTCTCTTGTTGTTCTTGTGTTGATAGAACCGGCCTCTTCGCGGGTAAAACCGCTCCCACAAGATCACCACAGTATTCGAAAACAGCGCCGTAACTGTGGGAGCGGGTTTACCCGCGAAGGGTCCTGCACTGAACTACCTTACGAACACCTGCGGCGTGGTGGTGGACATGTCCCCCCCCGGCAACTTGATGTTCTTCACCTTCTCCAGCGTCTGAGGGTCGAACACCGCCAAGTCGTTGAAGGTACCGCCCAGGTACAACTTGTCGCCCTTCTTGTCGAAGGTCACGCAGTAATAGGTGTGCTCCAGATTAGCCGCCTTGATCAGCTTGCGCTGCTTGATGTCGTACTTGGCCAGGCGGTTGAGCACACCGTAGATCTGGTTCGGATCTTTCGGTGAACGCAGGCCGGTGAAGTACAGCTCGGTCAGGTCGGCGAACTCCTGGGTGTGGGTCTTGCCGGTCTTGAGGTCGACACTCAGGTAGCCATACAGCAGCTCGGCCTCGTTCGGGTCCTGCTTGGCGTCTTTGAACTTGGCGATGGTGTAGAGCATCGAGAACTCGTGGCGCGGGCTCTGGTGCGGCCAGAAGTACAGCACATCCGGGGCGCTGTAGCCCTTGCGGTTCCAGTTGCGCAGCGGCAGCGCCACCGTGTACTTGCCGGTCTTGACGTCCATCTTGTAGATGTCCGGCCCGGCGACGAACAGGCTGCCGTCGTCGGCGGCGCGCATCAGGTAGACCTGGCGCGGCATCGGGAAGGTACGCACCGGCTTGGCCTCCAGGCCATCTGCGGTGCTGTACACCTCCAGGCGCGGTGGTTTGACCACATAGTGGTCGTTCAGGTGCTGGGTCGGGTTGACCGTGGCGTACACCTCTTTGCCATCGGGGCTCAGGGCGAACGAGTACATCGACTTGCCGACTTCGCCCGGCACGCTGGAGAGGTTGGCGTGGAAAGTGGTCTTGCAGGTGTCCAGGTCGATGCCGTAGATGTCGGCATAGTGGTTGTTGAGCACGTAGGCGGTGCGGTTGTCCGGCGCCATCATCGCGGTGCCGGGGCCGAACTTGTCGGGCATCTGGCAGCTTTTGTACAGCGTGTCGCTGGCCACGTCGATGACGTGCAGGTTGTTCGGGTAGTTGGTGGTGATCAGGTATTCCTGGCCAGCCTTGAGGGCCGGCCCGGCATCGTCGGCCTGTACCGCCCAGGCGCAGGCCGTGGCGGCGATGGTCAGCGCAAGTTGCGCGCAGCGTCCAGCTTTCATGCGGTTTCCCCTTGTCATTCTTGTTGGGCCGGTCACTTGTCTTTCGGGAACACGGTGCCGAGGTTGCGCCAGTCTTCCTGGGAGTTGTTCGCCTGGGCGTTCCAGTCCTGGTAGGTGCTCATCATGTCCGGCACCTGGGCCGGCCACCAGCAAGGGTCGGAACAACCATAAAGGTCGGCTTCCATCGGCTGGCACAGCGAGCTGACGCCACCAAAGGCGTCCACTTCCCAACCCGGGTCGGTGGTGGCGGTGCAACCAGCCACCGCGCTCATGGCCATGACTTCTTCGACGCGGTCTTCGGCGGCGGCCTGCTCGAGGATGCGCGCCTTGTTGTTCAGGGGCTTCAAGTGCTTCATGTCAGTGCGCCTTCCGCGGGGTGATGTAGTGGTCGATGAAGGCCGGGTTGGCGGCCATGATGCGGCTGTAGACTTCGATGCCGAAATCGACCCAGTCGCGCATCAGCTCGCAGTAGTGGTAGGTCGGGTGCTGCGGGTCGCCGTAGCGGGCGTAGCTCTCGTGGTAGCAGCCGCCGGAGCACAGGTTACGGATGCGGCAGCTTTCGCAGCCGGTGTTGCTGCGGTCCAGGCGCTGGGACAGGAAGTCGTTGAGCTGAGCCTGCTTCACCCCCTGGTGCACGTTGCCGAAGGTTGGCAGGCTAGAGCCGGTGAAGCGGTGGCACAGGTTCAGCTCGCCCTCGTGGTCCACGGCCAGCATCTTCAGCCCGGCACCGCACGGCAGGGCCTTCTTGTGGCCTTCGTGGATGTCGGTGATCAGCTGGTGCAGGTTGGAGAAGCCGATATTGCGGTGCTCCAGCGCCGCCTCCAGGTACTTGCGGCCAAGTGCCTTCATGTTGGTGAACACCTGCACCAGCTCTTCGCTGGTGAGGTTGAAGTCGGCCATGTCGCCGGAAGTGACCGGGGCAAAGCCGACTTCGGCGAAGCCCATTTCGTTGAACAGGTGGTTCCAGATGGTTTCGACGTCGGTGATGCCACGGGTCAGCGTGACCCGCGCCCCCACCGGGCGGCTGGTGTAGCGCGACAGCAGCAGGTCGGCCTTGCGCCGCACCACGTCATAGGTGCCCTGCCCGCCCACGGTGATACGGTTGCGGTCGTGCACGGTCTTCGGGCCGTCGATGCTGATCGACAAACCGAAGCGGTGGGCGTTGAGCCAGTCGATGATCTCTTCGGTGAGCAGGGTCGCGTTGGTGGTCATGATGAACTCCACCTGCTTGCCGGCTTCGGCGAAGCGCCGCTCGCAGTAGGCGACCATGTGCTCGATCAGCGGCCGGTTGGACAGCGGCTCGCCACCGAAGAACACCACGCTGTAGCGTTGCTCGTTGGGCGACTCCTTGAGCAGCATCTCCACCGAGGCTTCGGCGGTGGCGGTGCTCATCTTCTTGCCGGCGGACGGTTTGTCCAGGTCTTCCTTGTAGCAGTAGGTGCAGCTGAGGTTGCAACCGGTGTTGACGTTGAGCACCACGGTGTTCAGCGCTGTGCGCTCGACCTGCTTGAGGGCGATTTCCGGGGTCAGCGGCGAGCCGTCGCTGACCAGTTCCAGCGCGATCAGCTCGCGCAGGGTGTCCTGGATATCATCGCCGGCAAACTGCTGGCCAAGGCGCTGCATCAGCTCCTCGGCCGAGCAGCCTTGCTGGCGCAAAGTATCGATGATGCTGCCTGTCACCGCATCGGTGGCAAACAGCGAACTGCTGGGAATATGGAACAGCATGCGGTTGGCATCGACCTGCACTTCGTGCAGGTTGCGCTCGACCAGGTTCAGTAGTACGCCCATGGCGACCTCCCGATAATCGATCCGTTGGAAAAACCGTTATGCCCTGCCGTTATGGCAGCGGCGGGTTGTTCCAGCGCTGAACGGTGACGATCATGTGCCCTTCGCCAGTCTGGCCACCGTCGGCCAGCGTGGCGATGACTTTCAGGTTGCCGGCGTTGTTGGTCATCATCTTGCGCTCAGGGTTGGGGCCGGCACCGCCGGGTACGAACACGCCATCGGCCTGCATCTGCCCGGCGAACTTGACGTCCTCGTCTTCACCAGCACGCTCGTTGAAGGGTTCCACCGCCCAGGTAGCCGGCAGATAGCCGATACGCAGTGGCTGGCCGCTGGCGTCCTTGCCCCAGGCTTCGGCTTCGAAACGGCCCTGGACCTTGGGTACCGAAGCGCCGTTCTCGCCGATACGGGCAATGGAGAACGCCGGCACCACCTTCACTTCCTCGACCTTGTCGTAGACCGCCAGGTTGACGCCCTTGAGCGCACCGACCGTGACCTCGCGCTGGCCAGGCTTGGCATCTGCCGCAGCGCGGGCCTTCACGCGCACCAGGGTCGGGGTCTGCTCCAGCACCTCGGTCACCTCCACACCAGCCCCCAGTTCAGGCTTGCCGGCCAGGCCGGTGCCGACCAGGGTGATCTCGCTTTCGCCCCCGGCCTTGATGAACTCAGGCTGAACCGCCAGCAAGCGCGCCTTGCCTTCTTTGGCTGCGGTGAAGTCCAGGCCACGCTCGTCGTGATCGGCTTCGAACATGCGGCCTTTCATTTCGCCATCCAGCGCAGCGAACACCTGGCGCAGGTTGCTGTCGCCGACCTGTACGTTGCCGCGCCACTCATAGCCGTTGTAGAGAATGGCCGTGCCAGTGCCGTTGAACGGGGTACCGTCGGCGTAGCTGCCTTTGACCTCGACCTTGAAGGTATCGCCCTGCTCGGCACTGACCGTCATCACCCCGCGCACATCGCCCTTGGCCAGCATGTGGCCGCTGAACGCCCACTGCCCCGGCAGCGCGTCGGCGGTCGGCTTGGCCTGCTGCCACTCGGCCCAGGCCGGGCTTTCCAGCGGGAAGCGCTTGGCCAGGTTCGGGACCACTTGCTTGAGGGCGATTTCCAGCCAGTCGCGGTCACGCGCCTGGGCCTGGTATTCGAGGGATGGCCATTGGCCGAGGTGGAAGTTGATCAGGTGTTCCCACTCCTGCGCCGGGCGGCGCTGCAAGGCGACACGGGCACCGGAGTGGCAACGGCCACAGGTTTCGCTGAGCTGGGTGTCGAAGTGCTCGACAGTGTTGAGCCGGCGCTCCATGGCGTAGCGCACGCCATCGGTCTCGCTTGGCGCCAGGCCCTGCTTGTCGGCCAGGTACTTGACCAGGGTACGTCGGTCATCGTCGCTGATTTGCAGGCCATGCATGACTTGCATGCGGGCGATGCTCATCAGCCAGCCTTCCGGGGTCTTGCGCTGGTGGCTGATGCGGCTGTAGGTATCGTTGCCCTCGGGGATATGGCACCCCATGCACTTGTTCTGCAACAGGCTCGGGCCCTGCTCGGCCGCCATGGCCTGGGTGCCCAGCAGTGCGGCGGCGACCAGCGCCAGTTTGCCCGCCTGCCGCCGGAGTCGAGTCGTCTTCAAGGTCAGACCTCCACGGTTGTTGTTCTTATCGTTTTTCACACGCTTTGGTACAGCAGGTGTGCTTGTGACGGTTGTGATACAGAAACTGTGCCAAGTGCTGCAAAGGCGTTGTATTTCAGGCTTTTAGCTGGCCTGAAGGGGCAGCCTGATGCGTTGCCGGGCTAGCCGGAGCGTGCCATTTCGCGACAGCGTGTTTCATCCTGAGACAGGGCCTGCTGCGCAGGCCATCGCAGGCAAGCCAGCTCCCACAGGAAAAGCGCATGGCCACGGCTCAACACAGTGCCCGCGTAGAGGCCGGCACAGCCACTGTTTCATCACCGTCTCACACTGTCTCAATGTGCAACAGCGCACGCCTGCAATCTCAACCTTGCAACGTGGCAAAACCCATGTAGTTCAGCGCCTTGCGGCCATCGACCGACCTTGGCACGGCCATTGCGCCTGTACCGGCCACATCCAATGACAAGAGGCACAGCCCCATGCTTTCCGAACTGCCCATCCTGCCCGCCACCCGCGCCTTCCTCGAACGCACGCTGAAGATGCGCATCGGCGCCGACTGGCAGGACGCCGCCAGCGGTCGCACGCTGTCCTTGCGCAACCCGGCCACGGGTGAAGTCCTCGGTGAAGTGCCCGCCGCCGAGCAGCAAGACGTCGACCGCGCCGTACGCGCCGCCCGCCAGGCCTTCGATGACTCGCCGTGGAGCCGCGTGCGCCCGCGCGAGCGGCAGAACCTGCTGTGGCGCCTGGCCGACCTGATGGAGCGCGACGCCCAGCAGCTGGCCGAGCTGGAATGCTTGAACAATGGCAAGAGCGCTGCGGTGGCCAAGGTCATGGACGTGCAGCTGGCCATCGACTTCCTGCGCTACATGGCCGGCTGGGCCACCAAGATCGAGGGTAGCACCGTCGAAGCGTCCATGCCGTTGATGCCCAACGACCAGTTCCATGGCTTCGTGCGCCGCGAGGCCGTCGGGGTGGTCGGTGCCATCGTCGCCTGGAACTTCCCGCTGCTGCTGGCCTGCTGGAAGCTCGGCCCAGCCCTGGCCACCGGCTGCACCGTGGTGCTCAAGCCCGCCGACGAAACCCCGCTGACGGCGCTCAAGCTGGCTGAGCTGGTAGACGAGGCAGGCTACCCGGCCGGGGTGTTCAACGTCATCACCGGCACCGGCCTGAACGCCGGCGCAGCGCTGAGCCGCCACCCAGGCGTGGACAAGCTGACCTTCACCGGCTCCACCGAAGTGGGCAAGCTGATCGGCAAGGCGGCCATGGACAACATGACCCGCGTCACCCTGGAGCTCGGCGGCAAGTCGCCGACCATCATCATGCCCGACGCCAACCTGCAGGAAGCCGCCGCCGGCGCCGCCACGGCGATCTTCTTCAACCAGGGCCAGGTGTGCTGCGCAGGCTCGCGCCTGTATGTGCACCGCAAGCACTTCGACAACGTGGTGGCCGACATCGCCGGCATTGCCAACGGCATGAAGCTCGGCAGCGGCCTGGACCCAGCGGTACAGATGGGGCCGCTGATCTCGGCCAAGCAGCAGGACCGGGTCACCGGCTACATCGAGCTCGGCCGTGAACTGGGGGCGACCATCGCCTGTGGCGGTGAAGGGTTCGGCCCGGGTTACTTCGTCAAACCGACGGTGATCGTCGACGTCGACCAGCGCCATCGCCTGGTACAGGAAGAGATCTTCGGGCCGGTTCTGGTGGCGATGCCGTTCGACGACATCGACGAAGTGATCGGCATGGCCAACGACAACCCTTATGGCCTGGGCGCGAGCATCTGGTCCAACGACCTGGCGGCAGTACACCGGATGATTCCGCGCATCAAGTCGGGGTCGGTGTGGGTCAACTGCCACAGCGCGCTGGACCCGGCGCTGCCGTTTGGTGGCTACAAGATGTCCGGTGTCGGCCGTGAGATGGGCGCTGCAGCCATCGAGCACTACACCGAGCTCAAATCGGTGCTGATCAAGCTCTGATTTAAAGTCTGGGGCTGCGAAGCGGCCCCAAGATCTCAGATGTAACCCTGCTCGCCGAGCCACCGCCGCAGCATCATCTGTTGTTCCCTGGATTTTCCATTTAAGACTTCATCAAGCAATTCACCTGCCAGCAAACTGCACACCACCGGCGCCAGCTCGATCCCCTGCACATGCCAAACCCCCAATGGCTGATCCGCCGTCACCACCACCTCGGCCTCGTCCACGAATCCATCGCGCAATACAGGCCGCCGCGCCACCCGCACCGCCGCCCAGTCCGCCGCCAGGTGCAACGGCTGCGCATCCGGCCATACCTGACGGCGCCTCCAGAATGGCTGCCCGGCACGTTCAAGCTCCTGCCCGTAAAAATCCCGCCCGATACGGGCAAACCGCAGGAACAGCTGCTTGATCCGCTGCTGATGGAACTGCTTGGCCAAACCCGCGCGCTCTGGCCGGCGCAGCAAGGTATTGATCACCACTGGCGCCTGCAGCGCAGACGACAGCGACTGGAAAATCCCGTTCCCCGACAATGGGTCCACCGCCATCGCCGCATCGCCCACCCGCAACCAGTCGTCCCCGACACAGTCGCCAGCGAGAATGGCCGTGCTGCTGCGCGCATGCACCTGTGCAGGCTCCAGCGCATGCCCATCGAACAGCTCGGCCACCAGCGCCGACGCACGACGGCGTGCGGCGCAAAATTCGGGCAGCGCCGCCTTGCCCGGTAGCCCCTCGGCGTCCAGGGTCACCTGCCAATAGCAGCGCCCGTCGGCCAAGCGGGCCATCCAGGCCCAGCCATCGTCCAGGCTTTCCACCGCCGACGCCGGCTTGCCAGGTGCTGATTGCCAGAGGTTGAGCAGGCTCACCGTTTCCGGCCCGCGCAAACGGTCCGCCGCCAACGGTGCCTGTCGGCCACGTGCCTCGACCAGGAAGTCGCCCTGAAGCAGCTGCCCATCATCCAGCCGCACCTGATAGCCCTCGGCGCGCACAACGTCACGCACACGCCCTTGTACCAGTGTCACACCTGCACGCAGCAAGTCATTACGCAACGCACGATCAAAGCGCTGGCGGTCAAGCAGGTATTCCTGATTGAGTTGCAGGTGCTGGCCACTCCAGCGCACCTGCCGTGTCGCTGGCACCGCCGCCTCGGCCAGGGCGCCGCCCAGCCCGGCATGGCGCAGCCCTTCCAGTACCCGCTGCGAAACCCCTTCCACGGCGGCAAAACGCCGCCAGTCGGAGACCACCGTCACCGGGTAACCCAGCCGGCGCAGGCCCAGCGCGGTAGCGGCGCCGGCAGGCCCGGCGCCCAACACCAGAATGCGCGGTTCAGGCATCTGCCGCACCTCGACGCTCTGGCCCGCTGAACGTGGCATGCGCCTGCAGCCAGGCATGCACCTGCTGGCGGTCCATGCCAGGCTGACGCTGCAACAGCGCCGCAATCCGCCCAGCGACAGCGGCACAACCCAGGCTTGCCCCCGCCATGCCGCGCTCGCCCACGTAACCACCGAAATCGGCCTGGGCAGTACCCAGCCAAGACCACTGCCCCGGCGTGCAACGGGCATCACCGGTAATACGGATGACGCCCGGGTAGCAGGCCGGATACACCGCATTACCCTGCGCCGGGCTGGACGCACAAAGCAGCACCCCGGCTGCCTGCACCTCGGCGCACGCCTGGCGCAGCACCGGCCGATCCTGCTGCAGGCCAAGGCTGAGGTTGATCAACGTAACGCCCTGCTCCGCCAACCAGAACAACCCGGCGGCAACCTGCAAGGCGCTGGTACTGCCTTGCTCGGTAAACACCTGGGCCAGCAACAGCGGCAGCTCGCCGGCTTCAGCTTGCAGCCTGGTGACCACGGCGCTGCCATGACCAAGCCGGTCTGGTTGCAATTCGCCCTCGCACAGCACGCCCTCTTCCAGCCAGAAGCGTCGCGCCATGACCAATGCCTGCGAGGGCGCACAACCACTGTCGATCACACCGACCCTGAACTCAGCGGCCATGCTTGATCGCCTCCTGGGGCAATACGCGCAATTGCCCACCTTGCAGATGCAGATGCAGGTCGGCATCGGCCAGCGTCGAGGCGCGGTGGCTGATCAAGATGCGCGTGCGCCCGGCGAACAGTTGGTCGATGGCGGCAATCACTTCGCGTTCGGTGGCTTCGTCCACCGCCGAGGTGGCTTCGTCGAGCACCAGGATCGAAGGGGCCTGGAGCACCGCCCGAGCGATGGCGATACGTTGCTTCTGCCCACCGGAGAGCTGCTGGCCACGCTCACCGAGCAACCCGTCCAGCCCCAGCGGCAGGCTCTCGACCAGGCTGTCCAGGTGGGCCAGTTGCACCACCCGTTCCAGCTCCCCACGGCTGGCCTGCGGGGCGCCATAGGCCAGGTTCTGCGCCAGGGTGCCGCGGAACAGCACGATGTCCTGGCTGACCACGGCGATGCGCTGGCGCACGGCGGCCAGATCGAGTTCGCGCAGGTCGGCGCCGTCGAGCAGGATGCGCCCGGCATCCGGGTCATAGAAACGCTGCAGCAGGTCGATCAGGGTCGATTTGCCGACACCGGAGGCACCGCTGATGGCGACTTTCAGGCCTGCGGCGATGCAGGCATCGACCTGGGCCAGCACCGCACCCTGGCGCCCGTCATGGGCAAAGCACACGCCTTCCAGGCGCAGCTCGCCCGGCCCGTGGGGCATGGGCCTGGGCGTTTCTGCTTCGCGCACTGCCACGGCCTCCTGCTTCAGCTCCATTACCCGGCCCAGGCTCACCGCCATGCGCTGCACCGCCACGTACAGGCCTAACAGGCTCTGCACCGGGCCGACCGCCATGCCCATGTAGGTGGAAAACGCAATCAGTGCGCCGAGCTGCCAGGTGCCCTGGATCACCCACCAGCCACCGACCAGGAACGCGCAGGCGCGGCACCAGGAGGTCAAGGTGCCAGGGATCGCCTGGGTGAAGAACTCGGTGACCTGCACCTTGAGCAGCTGGCGCATGTAGCCCTGCCCCAACTGGTCCAGGCGCCCGGCCTCGCGATTTTGCTGGCCGGCAGCCTGAATGAACTTCATCGCCGGCAATGTCTCGACCAGAAACGACGACACGTCCGCCGAGCGCTCGCGCAGGTTGCGCACCTCGCGCTCAACCTTGCGCCGCATCCAGCGCAGCCACAGCACTTCGATCGGGATCAACAGCGCCAGCAGCAACGACAGTTGCCAGGACAGCATCAACATCAGCGCCACCGCGCCCACCAGGCCAATCACCGCCGATACCGCCGAGAACAGCGAATCCACGGCAAAACGCTGGATCTCGGCAACATCACCGTCGAGCCGCGAGAGAATGTCACCGGTACGCCGGCGCCCGTAGAAGGTCGGCGACAGCTGCTGCAAGTGGCGGTACAGGTCATCGCGCAGGGCGAACAGAATACGCCCCGACAAACGTGTGTGCAGGTAGCGGTTGACGCCCGCCAGCACCGTGCCCAGCAGGCCGGCGCCAATCATGATCGCGGCCATGTGCCAGAGGGTCTGGTAGTCCTTGGCCAACAGGCCTTCGTCGATCAGCGTCTTGACCAGCCAGGGTTGTACCAAGGCCAGCAGCGATGCGCCGAAGGACAAGCCCAACAGCACGCCGATAGCCCGTCGATGGGGGCGGACGAAACCGTACAGCCAAGCCAGGGCCTGGCGCATGAGGAGCGGGTTGCTGGACTCCACCAGCCTGGCGAACAGGTTACCCATGTCAGCCACGCAACGGTTTGAGCTTGCGGTACAGCGTCGCCCGGCTGATACCCAGGGCTTCGGCAGCCGCCGAGACATTGCCCTGGTGCCGCGCCAGGGCGGCACGGATCAGCTCCAGCTCGTTATCCTTCAGGCTACCGGATGGCGCCGCGCCACTGGCCAGTTCGTCCAGCAGGCAGTCGGTCAGGTGCTCGAGGGTCAGCACCTGCTCGCCGTCCTCGCGCATGGCCAGGGCGGTACGCACGACCATTTCCAGCTGGCGGATGTTGCCCGGCCAGTCGAAACCTTCGAGCAATGCTGCCAAGGCCGGGTCGAGGGTCACACCGCTGGCGCCGGCCTTGTCCAGCACGGCCTCGATAATGCACGCCAGGTCATCGCGTTCGCGCAAGGCCGGCAGGCGCAGGGATACGCCATTGACCCGGTAGTACAAGTCTTCGCGAAAGTGCTGTTCCTGCACCAGGCGCTTGAGGTCGCGGTGGGTGGCGCAGATCAGTGCCACGTCGATATCCTGCTCGTCGCCCGCGCCCAGCGGCGCGACCCGGCGCTCCTGCAGCACGCGCAGCAGCCGCGCCTGCAGGGCCAGCGGCATGTCACCGATTTCGTCGAGGAACAGCGTGCCGCCATGGGCCTGCATCAGCCGCCCGACCATGCCGCCACGGCGTGAGCCGGTGAAGGCGCCTTCGCGATAGCCGAACAGTTCGGATTCGATCAGGCCTTCGGGAATGGCGGCGCAGTTGACCGCAACAAACGGCTTGTCCGCCCGCGGGCTGGCCTGGTGCAGGGCACGCGCCACCACTTCCTTGCCGGTGCCGGTCTCGCCCATTAGCAACACTGGCAGGCCGTTGCCCAGGCCTTGGCGGGCCATGCGCAGGTTACGCGCCAGCCGTGCATCACCGCCGGCCAGGGCATCCAGCGCAGGCGATTTGTTGGCCGGCGCCGGTTTGGCAGGCGCCGCGCTGCCGTTGAGCGGGCTGTGACGCGGCAGCTGCAACGCACGGAAGAAAAACTCGCCCTTGGCCGTTTGCACATTGCTCACCCCGCCCTGCCACAGGCGGGCGATGAAGGCCGGTGAACGTTCGCCCAGCAGGTCGCTGCTGCGCCGCCCGATCAAGCCCTGGCGCGGCACCTGCAGCAATTGGCAGGCATTGTCGTTGGCGGCCAGCACCTCGCCGTCCAGGCTCAGCGCCAGCAAGCCGTGCCAGGCGCTGTTGAGGTATTGCGGGCGGCTGTGGAAGGCCAGCACCAGCTGTTGGGGGTGGCACAGGCCGAACATCCTGCTCTCGATATTGCCAGCCGCCATCATCAGCATGCTCAGGCTGTCCTGTGGCTGGGCCATGACCCCTTCGCGGGTGATATCGAGTACGCCGATCACTTCGCCACGCGGATCGCGCAACGGGACAGAGGTGCAGGAGAACGGGCTGAGCCGGTCCAGGTAATGCTCGCCGCAGTTGATCAGTGTCGGCCGGCCTTCCACCACGGCGGTGCCGATGGCATTGGTGCCACGCAGCGATTCGCTCCAGCAGCTGCCAGGGTGCAGGTCGCGCAGGCCTTCGCGTTCCAGCACGTGGGTCTGGCCTTCGATGGCCAGCACGTTGGCCTGGGCATCGCCGAGGATGATGATGCCGCCCTTGCCCTGGCGCGAGACCAGGTAGTCCAGTTCAGGGGTGACGGCGTCCACCAACAGCCGGTTGCGTTCCAGCAGCGCGCGCAGGTCGTGGCCTTGCTGCAGCCCCAGGCCGACCTGTTCGCCTTGCAGGCAGTCCAGGCCATGACCAAGGCTGCGGCGCCAGGAAGCATCGATTTCATCGCGCAGCATGCCCAGCGGCAGCTCGCCTTCGCTGGCCAGGCGCAGGCGAGCCTGGCGGGATTCGTGCAGCGGGTCTTGGGCGTTTGTTATGGGGAATTGTCGCGCCATGTTTGCTCCAGCTGTGGCCCCCTTGTCAGGGCAACGGGCTTGGTTTTTTTTCGCAGTGTGCGGGAGATTTTTGTGGGCGTCGAGGTGCATGCCTTGAGGGGGGGCCTGTGAGATCGAGCGCCGCCCGCGCGGCGCATCGCGGATAAATCCGCTCCCACATCTGTTGCAACGTGGCCATGCCTGACACGCCATGGTTGTCGGCCGGTTTGCACGGCTCAAGTCGTGCGCCAGGGCGGGCAACCATGGCGTAACAGGTTCGGCACGTTGCAACAGATGTAGGAGCGGATTTATCCGCGATGCGCCGCGCGGGCGGCGCTCGATCTCCCAAGCGGCATCTCTCTCAAGGCATGTACTCCCAACCCCACCGCTAACCCCAATGCTGGGGAACACCGCCCACCAGAAAACCTGCAAAGACCATCAGCCCCACACCTGAAGCCCAAGCCACACAAGGCCTGCAGCCCAATGTGAAAATCTTGGCATGGCTGTTGCCGTAGTCCTCCCAGACGCCCCAAGTCATGGGCCCGTTAGCAGGAGGAACTGACTCATGCTCCGACCGATACCCAACCCGCTGGCAGTGGCGATCGTCGCCGGCCTGTTCCAGCTCCCGGCGCAGGCAGCGCTGTATGCCGTCGACACTGGGCCCTACACACCTGAAAACGGCCACTACGCCGCCTGGTACCAAGACACCCACGGCCGCACCCTCGACCTGTGCCTGTCCAAGGCAGTGAGCTCGCGGGTTGCCGGCGCCCCCGGTGCACCGTCGTACATGTGCACCCTGCTGCCGGCCCCAGGCATCTTCGACGACACCCAGCCTTTGGTCTTCCCGACCAACTGGCCGGATGAAGCCTTCTGGTTCACCGCCGACGCGGCCATCACAGACGCCGCCCGCGGGGTCACCCTGAGCTACGGCAGCGCCATCGAAGCGGCATTCGGCGGCGGTGACCCGGCAGAAAACGACCAGATCAGTTTCGCCCGCGTGCGGATCCGGGTCGATGTTCCCGCCGCCGGCACCTACGTGGTCACCCACCCCTATGGCGTCGAAGTGTTCGATGTACCCGCCGCCGGGCGCCGCGCGATCAACATGACCCGCGACATCGGTATCGGCTCTGCCGGCACCTTTACTGGCGCATTGAAGGGCGATGTCGGGCCGTTCCTGCGCAGCGTCAACGGCCCCTACACCGAAGGCAGCGAGAAATTCATCGGCGACCCCAACCTCAACGAACGTGTCACCGGCAGCCCGTTCAACACCAACTTCGTACGCATCGAAGGCCCTGGCGGCATCGACTTGCGCACCGACCTGTTCGCCATTTCCGGCAAGCTCTCCGAAGTGGTCCGGCCAACCCCGTTGATCCCGCTGCGCAGCACGTATTCGCGGCACACCGAAAACGGTGACCTGCGCGCCCAGCAGGACGTGTTCGTGCTAGCCCCACCACCGCCTGGCAGCGCCACCCTGACCAGCCAGACGCCCAACCTGCCACTGACCGAAGCCAACGGCACCGGCACCTGGTATGCCCAGTCGGCACTCAACCCGGCGCTGCCGACCAGCATGCTGATCAGCGCTGACAACAGCGTGGCGATCCCCACCAGCAGTGTGACCACCGCCGACCTGCCGCTCACCGACCTGGTGACCATCACCAAGGCCGAATACAGCCTGGCCAACGCCACCCTGACATTGATCGCCACCAGTAGCGACGAAACCAGCCCGCCGGCAATGACTGCCCGCACCGGCAACGGCACCTTCATCGGCAACTTCATTGGCAACGGCGCGCAGAAAAGCCTGACCGCCAACTTGTCGCCCATTCCGCCGGCCAAGGTGCAGGTCACCAGCGCCAACGGCGGCACCGACATCGAAGACGTGGTGCTGGTGCCATGAACAGACAAAGGCTTGGCCTTCAAGGAGGCAGCATGAACACTTGGCAACGCCGTGCGCTGTTGGCCGCCGGTTTCTCCCTCACTATCAGCAGTGCGGCCTGGGCTGCGCTGTCCGATGTCGACCCTGGGCCCTACACCTTCGCCACCGGCGGCTACCCACTGTGGTACAAGGACAGCGACGGCCTGTCACTGGAACTGTGCCGCTCACGCGCCGTCAGTACCCTGGTAGCCGGCGCACCGGGGGCACCGGCCTACATGTGCACGCTGCTGCCGGAACCGGGCATCTTCGACGATACCCTGCCACTGGTGTTCCCCGACAACTGGCCGCCGGAGATGTTCTGGTTCCTGGCAGAAACCAGTATTCCGGCCGTGGGCAACAGCGGTTATGAGCTCGACGCCTATGTCGCCGGCGTGGAGGCGGCCTTTGCCGCGGAAAACCCGGTCGATGGTGACCAGCAGAGCTTTGCGCGCATCCGTATCCGCGTCTCGGTCCCCCGTGCCGGTACCTACACCATCACCCACCCCTACGGCGTGGAGACGGTCAACGTCACCACCCCCGGGCGCCGGGCGATCAACATTACCCGTGACGTCGGTATCGGTGCGCCAGGCAACTTCACCGGGGCGCTCAACGGTGCCATTGGCCCGTTCATCCAGGGCTTGGGGGCACCCTATACTGCAGTGAACCCGGACACCGGCACCACTGACACCTTCATCGGCGACCCCAACCGGCCGGAAGCGATCAAGGGCAGCCCGTTCGGCACCAACTTCATTCGCATCGACGGCCCGCCCGGGCGCATCGAGACCAACCTGTTCACCGTTTCCGGCAAGGTGCTCGACCAGCGTCCGCAGTTGCCGGCGACGCTTGAGCGGGCCACTTACTCGCGCAATGGCAGCGGTACCCGGGTGGAAGTGTTTGCCAAGGCTCCGACAGGCGCCAGCGTCTGCTTCCGTAATGGCCTGGCACTGGTCGGCACGCCGCCATCGGCGTGCCAGTTCAGCATGCTCACCGACAACAGCGGGCTGTTCTTCAGCCAGCAACTGAGCCAGGTGGCGCCACCGCCAGTCGTGGTGGTGACAGCCAGCAGCAGCGATATCAATACCCAGCCGACCGCCATTTCCAGCAAGTTGTCCGACGTGGTCAACGTCAGCACCGCGCGTTACGAGTGGAGCAACAAGCGGCTGACCATCGAAGCGCGCTCCAGCGATGAAGTGGTGATCCCGGACATGGTCGCCCAGGGCTACGGTCGCCTGTCCAAGTCCGGCACCCTGCAGACACTCACCATCAATGATGTGAGCCAGCCACCTGCGACCGTCACCCTCAAGTCGAGCCATGGCGGCATGGATGTGGAGCCGGTGGTCGTGGTCGGCACCGCGCCGGTCGAGGCTGGCAACCAGCCACCGGTCGCCCAGGCCGATGTCGGCAGCACCAGCGTCGGCGTGCCGTTGACGATGAACCTGCTGCTCAACGACAGTGACCCGGACGGCAACCTGCCACTGAGCATCACCGACGTAACCCAACCGGCTACCGGCCAGGGCAGCGTGGTACTCAACGGCAGCACTGCGGTGACCTACACCCCGCCGCCCGGCGCCACGCAACCCGTGGTGGCTACCTTCACCTACCGGGCGATGGACGCCAAGGGGCTGAAATCGCAGCCAGCCACCGTGACCGTCAACGTCGCGCCCAACCAGGCACCAACCGCCAACGCGGACACTGCGACCACCCTGGCCGCCCCGCTGACCATCAACGTGCTGGCCAACGACACCGATCCGGAAGGCAACGTGCCGCTGACCGTGGTCAACCTCACCCAGCCGGCAGCCGGCCGCGGCACGGTGACCAGCGACGGCACCACCGTCAGCTACACCCCACCGGCCACCGTCACCACGGCCTTCACCACCACCTTCACCTACCAGGCGCGTGACGCCCTGGGCGCGGTATCCGCACCGGCCACCGTCACGGTCAACGTGCAGCCACGACCGGCAGCCGGCGAGACTTTCGCCGTCACCGCCGCCACCGTTCTGGCCCGCTCGAACAACCGTTACAACTGGGATGTCAGCGGCACCTCGTCGGTGACCACCGGCAACACCATCACCGTGCGGGTCACCACCACCACCGGCGTGCAGACCCTCGGCACCACAACGGTACCGGTGACTGGCCGTTGGCGCCTGACGGTGAGCAACAGCACCACGGTCGTCCCGACGGCCGCACCGACCGCCACCGTGACCAGCAGCCAAGGCAGTACCCGTACCGTCAACGTAACTGTGCAGTAAGGCCAGGAGACCGCCATGAAGCGCCTGTATCCACTGCTGCTGAGCCTGGCCCTGGCGGGCCAGGCCGGGGCCGATGACCTGATGGACAACGCCGACCTAGCGCCCGGCAGCGACCTCGGTGAACCGGTGATCATCCGCCTGCTGCCGGCCGGTGCCGGTCAGGCGGCGGTGATCGAGCAGCAAGGTAACGGCAACCGCGCCGCCCTCGACCAGAACGGCCAGGCCTTGCTGGGCCGCATCGTCCAGGCCGGGGGTGCGCAGGAGGCGTACATCCTGCAGGAAGGAAGTGACCTGATGGCCAGCATCAGCCAACAGGGATATGGCAACAGCGCTGCGATCCGCCAGAGCGGCACCAGCAACAGCGCCAGCATCGAGCAGATCGGCAACAACAACAGCGCAACTATCGAGCAGGCAGGCGCAGGCCTGAGCAGCTCAGTGACCCAAGCCGGCAATGGCCAGCGTGTTCAGATCACCCAATACCGATAGACCTGGAGGCACCACCATGTTCAAGCTCGCTCCCCTAAGCGCCGCTATCGTCCTGGCCTTGGCCGGCCAGGTCATGGCTGACGACAGTACCTCGAACCAGTCGCAGACCGGTAACCAGAACATCGCCGAGGTACAGCAGACGGTTGCGCCGTTCGCTGCGGCCACCCAGACCCAGACCGGCAAGGGCCACAACCACCTGGCGGTGCAGGAAAACAGCACCAGCACCATCACCCAGAGCGCCAGTGGCTCGTACAACGCAGGCTACGGCGAGCAGCTGTTCGAAAATGGCAGCCAGATCACCCAGCAGGCATCCGGTTCCTATAACGATGCCTTCGCCAGCCAGTCGGTGGGCGAGAGCAACCAGTCGCTGCAGAACCAGCAAGGCAGCGAAAACCGCTCGACCGTGTGGCAGGACACCCAGACCAACAGCCAGGCCACCACCACCCAGAGCGGCCAGCGCAACGAAGCCTTCGTCGAGCAACTGTTCGGCGGCAGTAACAACCGCGCCAACATCACCCAGGATGGCCAGGACAACTACGCCGCCTCCGAACACATACTGCAAAACGACGGCTACGTGCAGATCTACCAGCAAGGCAAGCAGAACTTCGCCTACGGTGACCAGCGCGACGGCATCGGCGGCACGCTGACCATTGACCAGTACGGCACCGGCCACTCGGTGGAAGTCTGGCAGGACACCCAGACCGACGCACGCGCCACCGTCAACCAGACCGGCCAGACCAACGAAGGCTACATCGACCAGAGCTTCGGCAAGGACAACGTCGCCAACCTGTATCAGACAGGTCAGTCCAACGCCAGCTGGTCGGATCAGTTCGAAACCAACAACTCGAACACCACCGTCTCGCAAAGTGGCAAGAACAACAGCAACTTCAGTTACCAGACCGGCGATAACCAGAGCCTGACCATCAACAGCAAGGGCACCGGTAACAAGGTCCTGGCCAGCAACTGGAAAGGCGACAAGCTGGGTGGCCAGTTCGGCAAGAACCAGACCGCCAACATCAACCAGAACGGCACCAACAACAGCGCCAACCTGACCCAGAACGGCGAGTACCAACTGGCCACGCTGAACCAGAAAGGTACCGGCAACACCATGCAGACCAAGCAGGCCGACAGCTACAACGAGCTGTACTTCGAGCAGAACGGGAGCGACAACAGCCTCATCGCCGACCAGCGCGGCACCGACAACTACGCCTACGGCTCGTCCACCGGCAGTGGTAACAGCATCAACCTGGACCAGTCCGGCTACGCCAACCAGAGCTACACCACCCAGCTGTACGGCAGTGGCAACAGCGCGACGATCAAGCAGGCTGACAGCGCCAACGTCGCCTACGTGACCCAGGGCGGCAACAACAACGCAGCCATCGTCAACCAAAGCGGCGCCTACCAGAGCGCCACCATCAGCCAGATGGGCAACGGCAACACGGCTACCGCTACCCAACGCTAATCGGCTCCCCCCTTGAACCGCGGCGTCTCCTCTCCCTGGCGTCGCGGTTCCTTTTTATCTCCCTGCTTTGCACATGAGTGATGACGCGGTCCTTGTAGGAGCGGCCTTGTGTCGCGAAAGGGCTGCAAAGCAGCCCCGGCGATATCTGCGGCGAAGCTGAAATCCTGGGGGCGCTTCTCCCCCCTGCGCGACACAAGGCCGCTCCTACAAGGACCGCGTTGGGCTTACAATGCCTGGAACTCACCCACGCCGCAGCCCCATGATCCAGTCCGACCTCGACCTGTTCGGCCCCCAGCCGCAACGCTTGGCCAGCCACACCGTGCTGCTGCCCGGCTTCGCCCTGGCCGGCATCGAGCCACTGCTCGACGCGCTGCGCCCGGTGCTGCGCGCAGCGCCATTCAGGCACATGCAGACACCGGGTGGCCTGAACATGGCGGTGGCGTTGACCAACTGCGGGTCGCTGGGTTGGGTCAGTGATGCCAAGGGCTATCGCTACAGCGCCACCGACCCAGTCAGCGGCCAACCCTGGCCAGCCCTGCCCCAGGTGCTGCTCGCGCTGGCGGGCCGCGCAGCGGCGACGGCCGGTTTCGAGGGTTTCGTGCCCGATGCCTGCCTGGTCAACCATTACCTGCCCGGCACCCGCCTGAGCCTGCACCAGGACCGCGACGAGCAGGACTTCAGCCAGCCGATCGTGTCGGTTTCACTGGGGTTGCCAGCGGTGTTCCTGCTGGGCGGGTTGCAGCGGTCGGACCGGACTCAGCGGGTTCCGTTGAGCCATGGGGATGTGCTGGTGTGGGGTGGTGAAGACAGGCTGCGCTTTCATGGGGTGTTGCCGATCAAGCCGGGTGTGCATCCACGCATGGGCGAGCGGCGGATCAACCTGACCTTGCGCAAGGCCGGGTGATTCAAGGGTTCGACGATGGATTTGCAGGGTCCGTGAGATCGAGCG
>NZ_QLTL01000019.1:0-108076 GCF_003269045.1 Pseudomonas sp. URMO17WK12:I7
GCATGACGGGAGACAGATGGGGCTGCGTCAATGCCCACAGAGATCGAGCGCCGCCCGCGCGGCGCATCGCGGATGAATCCGCTCCTACATTTTTTCGGGCCAATTATTCCTGTGAGGTTAGCGCTGTCCGCCTTGGTGCATGACGGGAGACAGATGGGGCAGCGTCATGCCCACAGAGATGTATCGCCATACCAACAAGGCGGTTCCTGTTGGCTTCACAGGAGTGACTGGCCCGAAACAAATGTAGGAGCGGATTCATCCGCGATGCGCCGCGCGGGCGGCGCTCGATCTCATAGGCGCTGCACCTCCCAAGGCAAACACTCCGAAGCCCAAACGCCCCAACACAATCCCCTGTTTTTTTACGCTCTTTTTACGACAGCCCTGACGCGCTGCAAGGATACTGACCGCGCGATGCTCAGGGATGGCATGCATTTCCAACCGCCAGTCCAGAGAAGCCTTTCGTGAGCCAGTCCGCCGTCGCAGCAAACCCACCCCAACCCAGTAAATCCACCGCTGTCGGCATGCTCGTTGCCGCTGTCGGCGTGGTCTATGGCGACATCGGCACCAGCCCGTTGTACACCCTCAAGGAAGTGTTCGCCGGGCACTACGGCGTCCAGGCCAACAGCGCCGGTGTGCTTGGCGTGCTGTCGCTGGTGTTCTGGTCACTGCTGTGGGTGGTGTCGCTCAAGTACGTGCTGTTCATCCTGCGCGCCGACAACCAGGGCGAGGGCGGCATCATGGCCCTGACGGCGCTGGCGCACCGCGCGGCAGCACCTTACAAGCGGCTGGGCAGGGTGCTGGTGCTGCTTGGCCTGTTCGGCGCTGCGCTGTTTTATGGCGACAGCATGATCACCCCGGCCATCTCGGTGTTGTCGGCGGTGGAGGGCTTGCAACTGGCCTTCGACGGCATTGAACACTGGGTCGTGCCGCTGGCGGTGGTGGTGCTGGTGGCGCTGTTCCTGATCCAGAAGCACGGCACTGCGCGCATCGGCATTCTGTTCGGGCCGATCATGGTGCTGTGGTTCGTGGTGCTCGGCGCGCTGGGTGTGCACGGCATCGTCCAGCACCCGGAGGTGCTGCAGGCACTGAGCCCGGTGTGGGCGGTGACGTTCTTCATCCTGCACCCGGGCATGGGCGTGGCCATTCTCGGCGCCGTGGTATTGGCGCTGACCGGTGCCGAAGCGCTGTACGCCGACATGGGCCACTTCGGCCGCAAACCCATTGCCCGGGCCTGGTTTCTGCTGGTGCTGCCGGGGTTGGTGCTGAACTACTTCGGCCAGGGCGCGTTGATCCTTGGTAACCCGGAGGCGGTGCGCAACCCGTTCTACCTGCTGGCGCCGGATTGGGCCCTGCTGCCCATGGTCGCACTGGCCACGCTGGCCACCATCATCGCCTCCCAGGCGGTGATTTCCGGGGCGTTTTCCATGACCCGCCAGGCCATCCAGCTGGGCTATGTGCCGCGCATGTTCATCCAGCACACCTCCAGCGAGGAGCAGGGGCAGATCTACGTCGGCATGGTCAACTGGGCGCTGATGGTCGGCGTGGTGCTGCTGGTGGTCGGCTTCGAGTCGTCCGGGGCACTGGCGGCGGCCTATGGCGTGGCGGTGACCGGCACCATGCTGATCACCACGCTGCTGGCTTCTGCGGTGGTGCTGTTGCTGTGGAAGGCGCCACGCTGGCTGGCGGTGCCGATGTTGCTGGCGTTCCTGCTGGTGGACAGCCTGTTCTTTGCCGCCAACGCCCCAAAAATTTTCCAGGGCGGTGCCTTCCCGGTGATTGCCGGGGTGGCGTTGTTCGTGTTGATGACCACCTGGAAGCGCGGGCGCAAGATCATCGTCGAACGGCTGGACGAACATTCACTGCCGCTGGAACTGTTCATCGCCAGCCTGCAGGCGCAGCCGCCGCATCGCGTCAGCGGCACGGCCGTGTTTCTCTCTGCGCGTCCTGAGGCGGTGCCCCACGCGTTGCTGCACAACCTGCTGCATAACCAGGTGCTGCATGAGCAGGTGGTGCTGCTCACGGTGGTGTTCGAGGACGAGCCGCGGGTCACCGCCGGCAAGCGCTTCGAAGTCGAGGCCTTCGGCGCCGGGTTCTACCGTGTGAGCCTGCACTTCGGCTTCATGGAGGAGCCCAACGTGCCGCTGGCACTGAGCCGTTACCCCCATGCCGACCTTGAGTTCGGCCCGATGCGCACCACCTACTTCCTCAGCCGCGAGACGGTGATTGCCGGTAAACAGAAAGGCATGGCCCGCTGGCGCGAGCACCTGTTCGCCTTCCTGCTGAAAAACGCCAACAGCAACCTCAAGTACTTCCAGTTGCCGTTGAACCGGGTGATCGAACTGGGTACCCAGGTCGAAATGTGATCCCTGCGTTCAAACCGCCTTACGGCGATATGCATAGGTTTCGGCAAAACGCGACAGCATGTAGGCGCTGCACGACACCGGCGGGTACTTGGCCGGGTTGTCGTGGCCGGAGCAGTTGGGCAGGCAGCTGATCTCGGTGTCCGGGTGCGGCTCGGCGAAGAACGGCATCGAGTAGCGGTCCACGCCCAACGGGCTGATGACCCGGTGCGGCGTGGAGGTGTAACGGTCATTGCTCCAGCGCGCCATCATGTCGCCGATGTTGACCACGTAGGTGCCTTCGATGGGCGGCGCGTCGATCCACTGGCCGTCGCGGCTGCGCACTTGCAGCCCACCGGCGTTGTCCTGATACAGCAAGGTGATGCAACCGTAGTCGGTGTGTGCGCCGGCGCCTTGCTGGTCGGCGCTGCTGGCGGCCTGGCGTGGCGGGTAGTGAATCATGCGCAGCACGCTGATCGGTTCGGCGAAACGCTGGTCGAAAAAGTCCTGCGCGATGCCCAGTGCTTCGGCCATGGCCCGCAGCAGAGTCAGGGAAAGCCCGTGCATGTCCTGGTAGTGCTGTTGCAGCAGTGCTTCCCAGCCAGCGATGGCCGGATGGCGGTTGGGGCCGCGCAGCGGTTTGCCTGCCAGCACGTCAGGGTGTTCGGCGCTCATGTGGAAACCCATGTCGAAGGTCTCCTTCAGGTCGCTTGGCCGCTCAGGGTCGAGTTGCTCGGTGGCGATGGCGCCATAGCCGCGATGGTGGGCGCTGCGGGTGATGTCGATCCGCAGCTTTTCATCGGTTGGGCGGGCAAAGAAGTCTACGGCGGCGGCTTTCAGTTCAGCGATGCGCGCGGCCGGGATCGGGTGCCCCTTGATGTAGTAGAAACCCCATTGCCGGCAGGCGGCATCGATCTGCCGGGCCACGGCCTGACGGGCAGCGGGGTCGTGCTGGTAGAGCGGGGTGATGTCGATGATTGGCAGTGTGTTCATCAGGGCTCCGGAACAAGGGCGGTGATCAAATTTTCAGGCCTGTGCTGGCACTTGTAGGAGCGGCCTTGTGTCGCGAGAGGGCCGCAACGCGGCCCCATGAATGCAGCGTAAATGCATGGCTTGCTGGGGCTGCTTTGCAGCCCTTTCGCGACACAAGGCCGCTCCTACGGGACCTTACTTGGGCAGTTGCGCGGTGATGCCTTTGACGTAGTAGTTCATGCCCGCCAGTTCGGCATTGCTGGCCACCGCGCCCTCAGGAATCTTCACCTCCCCGGCCTGGTCGAGGATCGGCCCGGTGAAGGGGTGGAACGAGCCGTCCTTGATGCTGGCGATGATCTGCTCGGCGCCGCTTTTCACGTCAGCCGGCACCAGGTCGCTGATCGGCAGCTCGACGGTGCCTTCGGCCAGGCCGCCCCAGTAGTCCTGAGGCTTCCAGTTACCGTCGATGACCGCCTGGGTGCTCTTGATGTAATGCGGGGCCCAGTTGTTGACGATGGAGGTCAACACCGCCTTGGGCCCGAAGTGGGCCATGTCCGAGGCATAGCCCACCGCGTAGATGCCACGGCGCTCGGCGGTCTGGATCGGCGCCGGGCTGTCGGTGTGCTGGAACAGCACGTCGACGCCCTGATCGATCAGGGCATTGGCAGCGTCGGCTTCCTTGCCCGGGTCAAACCAGGAGTTGACCCACACCACCTTGATCTCGGTGCCAGGGTTGTACTTGTCCAGCGCCAGCTGGATGGCGTTGATGTCGCGCAGCACTTCCGGGATCGGGAAGGACGCGACGTAGCCGACTTTCTTGCTCTTGGTCATCTTCGCGGCGAGGTAACCGCCGACGTAGCGCCCCTCATAGGAGGTCGCCAGGTAAGTGCCGAGGTTCTTGTCCTGCTTGTAGCCGGTGGCATGTTCGAAGGTGACCTTGGGGAACTGTTTGGCCACCTTGGCGGTAGGGTTCATGTAGCCGAACGAGGTGGCGAACACCAGGTCGTAGCCACCCTTGGCCATGTTGCGGATGACCCGCTCGGCGTCGGCGCCTTCCGGCACGTTCTCGACGAAGCTGGTCTGGACCTTGTCGCCGAACTGTTTGATCAGCGCCTGGCGGCCCTGCTCGTGCTGGTAGGTCCAGCCATGGTCGCCGATCGGGCCGATGTAGACGAAGCCGACCTTCAGCGGGTCGGCTGCGGTGGCAGAGAGCGCCGTGCTAAGGCCGATGGCGGCGGCCAGGGTGCGCAGCAGTGTGGTGCTTTTCTTCAGATGCATCGAGGGTTCACTCCTGTGGGTCTTGTGTTGTTCTGTTGTTTGCCGGTGCGCCGTCAGCGTCCCGCTTTCCAGGGCTGGCCCAGCGATACCGGGGCGTAGAGCCGGGTCTTGAGTGCATCGCGCGAGAGCACCACCAGCACCAGGATCGTCGCCACGTACGGCAGCATCGCCAGCAGGTTGGCCGGGAAGCTCACGCCGATGCCTTGGGCCACCAGGTGCAGGATGCTGGCCAGGCCGAACAGGTAGGCGCCGAGCAGCACGCGCAGTACCCGCCAGCTGGCGAATACCACCAGCGCCAGGGCGATCCAGCCGCGGCCGGCAGTCATGTTCTCTGCCCACATCGGCGTGTAGGCCAGCGACAGGTAGGCGCCGGCCAGGCCGGCCATGGCGCCGCCGAACAGCACCGCCAGCGTGCGCACGCGCAGCACCGGCAGGCCCATGGCGCTGGCGGCGTCGGGGTTTTCGCCAACGGCCTGCAGGACCAGGCCGGCGCGGCTTTTCAGCAGCACCCAGGCGACCAGCAGGAACAGGGCGAAGGACAGGTAGACCAGCAGGTCCTGGTTGAACAGCATGTGGCCGATGATCGGCAGGTCGGCCAGCAGCGGAATCGCCAGCGCTTCGAAACCGCTCAGCGGCTTGCCGACCCAGGCGCTGCCAACGAACGCCGACAGGCCGACGCCAAAGATGGTCAGGGCCAGGCCGGTCGCCACCTGGTTGGCCTGGCAGCCCAGGGCAACCACGGCGAACAGCGACGCCAGCAGCATGCCTGCCAGGCATGCCATCAGCACACCGAGCCACAGGCTGCCGGTGGCGAAGGCGGTGATGAAGCCCACCACCGCGCCGAACAGCATCATGCCTTCCTGGCCGAGGTTGAGCACGCCGCTTTTCTCGCACACCAGTTCGCCCAGGGCCACCAGCAGCAGCGGGGTGCCGCAGCGCACCATGGCGTAGAGGATGTTGCCAAGCAGATCGAGATCCATAGTCGAAGCCTCAGCCTGCGCACCCATGGCGGCAGGCACTGGTAAAGGTCAGGGGAGGTCAGGCACTGGCCGCTTCGGCCAGCGGCGTGCGCCGCCGCCAGTTGAGCCTGAGCCGTGGCCGGTAAAGGATCAGCACGTCGCAGGCGAGCAGGTAGAACAGCATCATCCCCTGGAACAGCCCGGTCAGCGCCTGCGGCAGATTGAGGCTCATCTGCGCGTTCTCGCCGCCGAGATAGAGCAGAGCCATCAGCAGGCCGGCAACCAGGATGCCAAGCGGATTGAGGCGGCCGAGAAAGGCCACGGTGATCGCGGCGTAGCCGTAGCCCGGCGACACCTGCGGCACCAGCTGGCCGATCGGCCCGCTGACTTCACTGACCCCGGCCAGGCCCGCCAGGCCACCGCTGATCAGCAACACCAGCCACACCAGGCGCTTTTCGCGAAAGCCGACGAAGCCGGCGGCGCGCTGATCGAGGCCAAGCACCTTGATCTGGAAACCCAGGAAGCTCTTGTGCAGCAGCACCCACACCGCCACCAGTGCCAGCAGTACGAAGTACAGGCCGACATGCACGCGGCCATCCTCGAACAGTGCCGGCAGGCGGCTGGCATCACCGAACATCGCCGACTGCGGGAAGCTGAAGCCTTCGGGGTCTTTCAGCGGGCCGTGCACGCAGTACAGCAGCAGGTTCAGGGCGATGTAGTTGAGCATGATGGTGGTGAGGATCTCGTTGGCATTGAAGTGCGTGCGCAGCCACGCTGCCAGCGCCCCCCACAGGGCACCGGCAAGGCTGCCGGCCAGCAGCACCCAGAGCAGTGCCCAGCGGCTTTCCCAGTCGATGATGTGGATTGCCAGGGCGCTGCCGGCCAGGGCGCCGATCAGCAACTGGCCCTCGGCGCCGATGTTCCAGATGCGCGCCTGGTAGGCCACCGCCAAGCCCAGGGCGCAAAGCAGGATCGGCAGCGCTTTGAGCAGCAGTTCGCTAAGGCCGTACAGGTCGCTGACCGGTTCGATCAGCAACGTGTGCAAGGTCAGCAGCGGGTCATGCCCCAGGGCGCTGAACAGGATCGCTCCGCTGGCCAGGGTCAGCAGGGCAGCAAGCAGCGGCGACAGCACCAGCATGGCGCGCGACTGCTGGGTACGGGGTTCGAGGGATAGCAACATGGTGGGCTCTCGTCAGATGGCGGCTTGCGCGGTGTCGAACTGGCCGGCCATCCAGCTGCCGACCTCCACGCTGTGGGTGTCGGCGGTGGCCTTGAGCGGTGACAGGCGCCCGCTGCACAGGGCGCCGATGCGGTCGCTGATCTGCAGCAGCTCATCGAGGTCTTCGGAAATCACCAGGATCGCCGCGCCGGCATCACGCAGGGCAATCAGTGCGCGGTGGATCGCCGCAGCGGCGCCAACATCGACTCCCCAGGTCGGGTGGGCGGCAACCAGCAGCCTGGGGCTCTGCAGGATTTCCCGGCCAAGGATGAACTTCTGCAGGTTGCCGCCAGACAGGCTACGCGCGGTGGCCTGCGTGCCCGAGGCTTTGACCGAGAAACGCTGGATGATCTGTTCGGCCAGCGCCAGTACTTTGCCCGAGCGGATCAGCCCACGTTCGACCAGGCCCTGCTGGAAGGCGCTGAGCAGGGCGTTGTCGGCCAGGCTCATGTCCGGCACGGCGCCGTGGCCCAGGCGCTCTGCCGGGACAAACGCCAGGCCCAGGGCGCGACGGGCATCCGGATACAGGTTGGCCATGGGCTGGTTGTCGAGGCTGATGCGCTCGCGCTCGCTGGCGTGCAGGCGGGTTTCGCCACTGAGCAGGGCCAGCAGCTCGTCCTGGCCGTTGCCGGCGACCCCGGCGATGCCGACGATTTCGCCGCTGCGCACCTCCAGGCGCAGGTGCTCGAAGGAGGTGCCGAACGGGTCCTGGTTGCGCCAGCTCAGGTCGTCCACCCGCAGCCGCGGCAGGCCACCTGCGCGTTTCGGGTAGCGGGCTTCCAGCCCTTCGGCATCGCCGACCATCAGCCGCGCCAGCTGCAGGTCGCTGCAGTCGGCCGGCACGCAGGCGCCGGAAACCCGGCCTGCGCGCAGCACGGTGGCGCTGTGGCACAGGGCGCGCACTTCATTGAGCTTGTGGCTGATGAACAGGATGCTGCAGCCTTCGTGGGCCAGCGTGCGCAAGGTGACGAACAATTGATCGACCTCCTGGGGCGTCAGCACCGAAGTCGGTTCGTCGAGGATCAGCAGTTTGATGTCCTGCATCAGGCACCGCACGATCTCCACCCGCTGGCGCTCACCGATCGACAGGCTGTGAACCAGGCGTTCCGGCTCCAGGCTCATGCCGTAGCGCTGCGACACCTCGCGGATACGCGGCGCCAGCTGCTTCGGCGAGCCCGCTTCGCGGCCCAGCGCCAGGGCAATGTTCTGCGCCACGGTCAGGGTCTCGAACAGGGAAAAGTGCTGGAACACCATGCCGATGCCCAAGCTGCGTGCCTGGGCCGGATCAGCCACCTGCACCTGCCGGCCCTGCCACAGCAGCTGGCCGGAGTCTGGCCGGGTGACGCCATAGATGATCTTCATCAGGGTGCTCTTGCCCGCGCCGTTCTCGCCAAGCAGGGCATGTATCTCACCGAGGGCGATGCGCAGGTCGACGCGGTCGTTGGCCAGCGTGCCCGGGTAGCGCTTGCTGATGGCACGCAGCTCCAGGCGCAGGTGCGGAGGGGATTCGGACATGGGGCTGCTCGGCAGTGGTGGGTGTGAGCAGCATGCAAAGCAAAAACATGGCCAAGTGGTCAGATTCCCGTCGCGGGGCCGTTGCAGGCGGGGTTGTGGCCGATCAAGGCAGCGCGCAGGGCGGGTGCAGGGGGAGGCTGGGTGTGTGGTTTTGGGGCGCAGGCGGCGCCAAAGTGGGGCGAAAATCAATCATGAGCCGTCTTGATGCTTTCACATATTGCGACTAATACTAAAGAGCTGCCAAGAAGAGGGATGGTCATGCAGACGCGCTTCGTTGTGGTTCCCGCTCTACCGCCGGAAAAAGACTACCTGCCCAGGCGCGCAGGTTTCCCCAACACGCTGGGCAAGGGATACGACCTCTATGACACCCTCGACAAGCTCAGGCTGACGCTGAATTTCGCAACCCGGGCTGAAGCGGACTACGCCTGTGCATGCCGCAATGGCGCGTTTGGCGCGAATGAAGAAAGCCCTACCGATGGGCGGTCTGGGTGGTGTAACGCACAGACGTGAGCACCAGGGCGCTGCCGCCCCGGTGCTAGTTGCCAGTTATCAACGATCCTTGTCTTTATGCTGGGTGCCGCCCTGGGAAGCTTGCCCACCCATGCGTCCGCTGTCGGCTGGATTCTGCTTGCCACCGGCCTGCCCACCTTGGTGCCCGGTATCCTTCTGCTGCCAATCCTTGTCCTTGCTCATCTTGTCTTCAGGCGTGTGTCCGGACTGCTGGCCACCTTTCTGCGTACCGGCCATGCCGCCTTGTCCGCCTTTGCCGCCAGCATCCCCCGCGTTGGCCTGGTTGCTGCCGCCTTGGGGTCTTTCTTTGTCTTGATTGTTAGCCATGATCGGTTACCTCAAGTCAGACACAGGAAGTTCTGTGTTTACGTGTGACTGGCGATAGTTGCCGCAGCGTGCAAATTCTTTCAGCTATTCGGACGAGATGCTTTAACCAACCCCGGCCCAACAATTAGCGGGCGAAAGCCTGCTGCATGGCCCAAGTGGCAGACGGGCTTGGGGTGACGTGATGATGCTGTGTGTGTCGCGGGCCCGGACGCCTGCGCTGACGTTGGACCTGCGATGAAAGCAGGGGCCGCAAAGCGGCCCCTGCGTTCTCCCTATGGAACGCCAGGGTGCAAATCCGTCATCTACTGCTGATCGCCCTGTTTTTCTATCATTGCTGCTTCAGGACAATTACACATCAGGAGTTTCCATGGCAGAGCGAGCAATCCGTGCATCTTTCGCAGGCGTGGCCTACCAGGTGAACATCACCAATGGCCAGCACCAGTGGGCCAGCGACGTCGTTGAACAGGCAGGTGGCGCCGATGTGGGGCCGTCGCCCCATGAGCTGTTGCTCTCGTCCCTTGGGGCTTGTACCTCCATCACCGTTGCCATGTACGCGCAGCGCAAGGAAATGCCGCTGCAAGCCATCGACGTGGACATCACCATCGAACAGGAGCAGCTGGGGCGCGAACCCAGGCTCCAGATCGCGCGCGACATTCGCCTGCGCGGGGCGCTGAGCGATGAACAACGTGCGCGTTTGCTGGAGGTCGCCAATGCCTGCCCGATTCACAAGGTGTTGAGCGGCGAGATCATCATCGCCAGCAAGCTGGTGGAGTGACGCACGCGCCCCTAGAGGCAGGCGTACACCACCAGTTCCACCAGCATTTCCTCGCGGGCCAGGCCTGCCACCACGATCGCCGCGCGGTTTGGGTACGGCGCCTGGAAGTACTCGGCATACAAGCTGTTGACGGCAGCCAGGTAGCTGCGATCGGTTACGTAGATCAGCACCTGGGTCACCGCATCCAGCGAGCTGCCGGCAGCCTCCAGGGTGTGGTGCAGGTTGTCCAGGGTCTGACGGGCCTGTGCTTCGATGCCGCCGGCGACCACCTGGCCTTGGGCATCGATGGGAATCTGGGCGGTGTAAAGCGTGCCGTTGCCGACCACGGCCCACTCCAGTGGTGCCCTGGAGGCGTACAGGTCGGTCTTGATCGCATGTTTCATTGCATGGCTTCCTGGATGTAGGCGAGGGTCAGTCGGTGTCGCTGCCGCCGCCTGCACCATGGCGGCGGGAGGCTTCGGTGCTTTCGACGAGAATCTGCTCGGACAACTGCTTGAGCCGCTGCCAGGTGCCTGCGTCTACCGTGAAGCCCTGGTTAGCCGTGCGTTGTGTGGTGCCCGCACTGGGAAGGGCGTAGGCCGGCCGGGTGAACAGCACCGTGACGCCTTGTTCGAATGCCTCGACGGCGCCTGGCTGGGCTTCACTGCGCAGCGCAGGGCGTTGCTCGCCTGCGGTAAAGTCGGCCAGGTGGCGCTGGCGCGCATCGTCCCAGCGGGCCTGCACGTGCAGCCCGCGCTCGGCGGCCTTGCTCAGGTAGCCCAGCAGCAACAGGCGGTTATGGCAGTGGTGAATCTTCAGCAACGCCTGGCCACGGTGCAGCGCCTTGTCCAGTGCCAGTTCCACTGCCGTCGCGGCGCAGCGCAGCACGCTCTGGCCGTGGGCGTCGAGCACCAGCAAGGTGCTGTCGTCGTAGCTCAGGGTGAAGGGTTGGCTGGCTTCACCTTGCAGGTAGTCCAGCGCCTGTGCCAGCGCACCGATGCCATCGAGCCCTTGCACGTGCAGCCAGCCCACCAGTTCGGCCGCGTCCTCGCAGTCGCCCGGGGCATAGCCCATGCCTTCGAACGCCTTGCGGCACATCACCTGGATTTCGTTGAGGGATACACGCATGGTCACAAGGCTCCCTGCGGCATGACCGCGAAGTTCCAGTCGTCGTCGAACGGCTGGCCGATGTCGCTCACCAGAGGCGCGCCCTGGAACAAGGTGATGCGTACCCAGCGGCTGGATTTGGGGTCGAACTTGCCCGCACCGAAGAACGCCAGTTTGCAGCGCAACAGGTGGATCGGCAGCATGTCGCGGTCCAGCAGGTTGGCGCGGATTTCCCCGTAGTTGCTGTGCGCCATGCCTTGCAGGCGGCGCACCGTGCCTTTGAGCGTCGGTGCGGCGATCAGCAGGTGCGCGGTCAGGGCCTGAGGCTGTGCCTGCAGGTGTTCGAGCACGGCGCGGTGGCAGCGCTGGATATTGCGCGCAATGCCTAGTTGCATTTCCTTTTCCGCGCCCGGCTCTTCGGTACGCATGCCCAGGCGTGGCTCCTCTTTTTCGGCTGAGCGGTACCAGAAGAAATGCTCGGCCGCCACGTGGGTGAAGTCGTAGGCCAGGGCCCAGCCGTACTGCTGCTCGATGAGTTCGCGCAGCTGCCTGAGGGGCATCTGTGCGTCCAGCTGCCAGCCTTCGCTGGCCCCCATTTGCTCGGCCAGCGGCGTCACGAGCGCGGGGTACAGCTCCAGCAGCAGGCTCACCAGCAGTTCCTGGCAACCCGGCCCGGCGTGTGTCTCGCTCCAGGCCAGCAGCCGTGGCCAGAGGCCATTGCCAGCGGGCTGGCCACCGAGCCAGTCGGCCAACGCCGCGAGTTCGGCCAGGGTTTGCTGGTCCTGTTGCTGCTGGCGCAGGTCTTCGGTCTGGGTCTGGCTCAGGTGCAGGCTTGCCCGCCTCAGCAGTGCGTGCAGACGCTCCAGTCGGACGGGCTCGGCCGGTTGCGCCAAGGCCCGGCTCAGCGCCGTTTCGCGCATGCTGACCCAGCGTTCCACCAATTGCGGGTGGTTGATCAGGAAGGGCGCCATGCCCAGCCCGGTCGCGTTGCCGACCCCCAGGTAGCGTTGCAGTGCCGGGGCCAGTGCCACGGCACGTTGCGGGTCGAGGGCCCGGGCCATGTGTTCGATCTGTTCGATGCTGAAATGGCGCAACAGGTAGACCGTGAACATCTGCGCGCTGAAAGGCTGGTTGAAGTCCGGGTTGTCCTGCAGGCAGCCGAAATCGGCGATGCCGAACTTGCCGTTGCCGTATACCGCAGTGGTGCGGTAGAGGTAGCCGACCTCGGCCAGCTGGCGTGGGTCTGGCTGCTGCCCTTCGGCCAGCGCCGCCAGGAAGCGGTCGAAGTTGCGCAGGCTGCGGTTGGCCCGCGACAGCACCAGCACGCGGGCATCGAAGCGCCCGGCCTCCTGCAGCGGCACGTTGCGCTGCAGGTCGTCCAGGTGCGCCGCATCGACGTCGCCTGCAACCAGCACGAAGGTGACGTCCCACTGGTCGGCGATCACCCGGTCGCTGCGTTTTTCCGGCGGCAGGTAGGCCGAAAACAGCACGCAGTGGTAATGCCCATGGGGCGTGTCGATGCGGTAGATGGCCGTACCGAAGCCTTGCGCATCGAGGTCGAAGCGGCTGCGCTGGATGTGCCAGCGCTGGTTCATCATCCGCCGCATGCTGCTGCGCACGAAGCTAAGCGGGCTCTGGAAGTGGCTGCCCAGGCGGGCCAGGTCCATGACCTGGCTGGCGGGGCGCAAGGCCAGTGTTGCAGGTAGGCTGTTGGACATTGTTGTCATACCTGGATGGATCATGTTCAGACGCCTTGTTCGCGGGCCATGTGCCGGGCGATGCGCACCGCATCCCACAGCGCTGGCAGGATCACCAGCGAAACCGGCACCGCGGTGATGACAATGAAGGACTGCAGGGCCGTCACGCCGCCGGCACCGATGGTGATCAGCACCACCGCCGCCAGGCCCATGCCGATGGCCCAGAAACCACACAGCCACTTCTTCGGTTTATCGTTGCTGGACATCGCCAGCGCCACGGTGAAGGCCATGGCATCGCCATTGGTCGCCACCGAGATGAAGCTGAGGAACAGGAACAGCGCACTGATCAGGCCGCCCAGCGGCAGGTTTTGCGTCACCCCCAGCAACAGGTCTTCGGGCTGCGCGCCGTGGGCGGTGACGATGCCCGGTGTCTGCAGCTCCAGGCCGATGCCGGTGCCGCCAACCACGGTGAACCAGAACATGGTCACCAGCGGCGCGATGATCGACAGCGTCATGATGATCTCGCGGATGGTGCGGCCCCGCGAGATCCGCGCGACGTACAGCGCCACCATTGGCGCATAGCCTATGAACCAGCCCCAGTAGAACACCGTCCACCAGTCCAGCCACTTGGGGTCGGCACGAAACATCGTCATCGGGATGAAATGCTCGATGTGCAGGGCAAAGGCTGCCGGGAAGCCGCCGAGGATGAACAGGGTCGGGCCGAACACCACCATGAACAGTCCCAGGCCGATCATCAGCCAGACGTTGATCTCGCTGACGAAGCGGATGCCCTTGAGCCCCACCAGGCAGGACACGGTGTACATCGCCGTGACCAGCACGATGGTCAGCGACTGGGTGATGATGTCGTTGGGCAGGCCCCACACGGCATGCATGGCGCTGCTGATCTGCAAGCCGAGAAAGCCGATCGGGCCAATCGTGCCGGCGACCACGGCGATGATCGAGGTGGCGTCGGCCAGGGTGCCGATCGGGCCCTTCAGCGCACGCTCGCCAAACAACGGGTAGAGCAGGGTGCGCGGTGCCAGCGGCAGGCCTTTGTCGTAGTGCAGGTGCATCAGCACGATGGCCAGCAGGCTGCCCAGTACGGCCCAGGCCAGGAAGCCCCAGTGCACGAAGGCTTGCGCCAGTGCCGCGGTGGCTGCGGCCTCGCTGTGTGGTTGCAGGCCGGCGAACAACGGCGGCGGGCTGGCAAAGTGCATCAGCGGTTCGGCGGCGGCCCAGAAGGCGCCGCCGCCGGCCAGCAGGGCGCACATGATCACCGCGATCCAGTTGAAGGTGCTGATGTCCGGGCGCTGGGTCACGCCGCCCAGGCGCACGCGCCCGCAACGGGAGAAGCCGATGGCCAGGCTGACCGCGAAGGTCGCCAGCATCAGCACCTGCCAGTACAGGCCAAAGGCCTTGGTCGACCAGGCGAACAGGGTGTTGACCAGCGCCGACACCGTGTCGATGTCGATCAGCGCCGCCAGCAGGAATGCGCCGAGGAAGCCGCCGCTGATCAGGAACAGCGGCCAGTCGATGTCTCGCGTCAGCGGCAGGCCCATGGCCTGGCCTTCAGCCTGCAGGGTGGTTGGGTTTTTCATGAAGCCTCCGGAACCTGCGATTGTTGTTATTGTTGATGCTGTCCGTGCAAGGGGCTCAGGCCTGTGCCGTGGTGGCGGTCTCCAGCAGGCGCAGCCAGTTCAGCCCCATGATCTTGCCCACCTCGGCTTCTGCAAAGCCGCGGGCGCGCAGGCCCTGGGCGATATTGCGGAAGTCGCGGCTGTCGCGGAACCACTGCAACGGTGCCGGCCAGTTGGCGTTGTCCTTGGAGCCTTCGCCGTAGTCCTTGTCCTTGCTCCAGCGGCCATTGCGCATCCATTCGAGCACCGCCAGCGGCTGTGCCTGGCACAGGTCGGTGCCGATGCCGATATGCTCCACGCCCATCAGGTCTGCGGTGCGTGCGACCATGTCGCAGAAGCTTTCCAGGCTGCAGTCCGACGCCCCCTTGAGGTGGAACGGGTAGGTGCTAAAGCCCAGCAGCCCGCCGGTTTCGGCGATGCCGCGCAGCACGGCATCTGACTTGTTGCGCTTGGCGGCGTGGAAGCTCGACGGGTTGGCATGGGAGATGATCACCGGCCGGCTCGACAGCTCGATGGCTTCCAGCGTGCTGCGTTCGGCGCTGTGGGACATGTCGATGAGCATGCCGACCCGGTTCATTTCGGCAATCACCTGGCGACCGAAGCGGCTGATGCCGTTGTCTTCGCGCTCGTAGCAACCGCTGGCCAGCAGGCTCTGGTTGTTGTAGGTGAGCTGCATGATGAACACCCCCAGCTGGCGGAACACCTCCACCAGGGCGATGTCGTCCTCGATTGGCGAGCAGTTCTGGAAGCCGAAGAAGATCCCCACCCGGCCTTCGGCGTGGGCCTGGCGAATATCGCTGGCCGTGCGCACCGGGCGGATCAGTTCGGGCCAGGCTTCGAAGCGGCGGTTCCACTCACCCAGGCGCGACAGGGTCTCGCGGGCGTTCTCGTGGTAGGCGATGGTGGCGTGCACCGCGCTCAGGCCACCGGCCTGCATCTGCTGGAATATTTCCGGGCTCCAGTTCGAGTACTGCAGGCCGTCGATCATCAAGAGGTCGTGCATGGCGCGTATTCCTTCAGGGCCGCAGGTAGGTGGTCTTGACCACGGTGTAGAAGTCGCGGGCGTACTGGCCCTGTTCGCGGGGGCCGAAGCTTGAGGCTTTGCGGCCGCCGAACGGTACGTGGTAGTCGGTACCGGCGGTGGGCAGGTTGACCATCACGCAGCCGGTCTGGGCGCCGCGCTTGAAGGCGCTGGCGTGGCGCAGCGACTGGGTGATGATGCCGGCGGTCAGGCCGTAATCGGTGTCGTTGAGGGTGGCCAGGGCCTCGTCGAAGTCGCGTACGCGGATCACACAGGCAATGGGCCCAAACACTTCCTCGCGGTTGATGCGCATGTCGTTGCGGCTGTTGATGAACAGCGCCGGGCGCATGTAGTAGCCGTCGCTCTGAAGCTGCAGGCGTTCGCCACCTTCGATCAGGGTGGCGCCTTCGTCCTGGGCAAGCTGCAGGTACTGCAGGTTCTGTTCAAGCTGGCGGGCGTCGGCCACTGGGCCGATCTGCACCCCGGCCTCCAGGGCATGGCCCACCTTGAGCTGGCGCATGCGCAGGCGCAGCGCTTCGACGAAGCGGTCGTGAATGCCCTCGCAGACGATCAGCCGCGAAGACGCCGTGCACTTCTGCCCGGTGCCGAAGAAGGCACCGTTGAGGGCGCACGCCACGGCCAGGTCGAGGTCGGCATCGTCCATTACCACCAGGGCGTTCTTGCTGCCCATCTCCAGCTGGCAGCGCACCAGGTTGCCGGCGGTGGCGACCGCGACACGGCGGCCGGTCTGCAGCGAGCCGGTGAAGGTCAGGGCGTCGATCTCGGCCGACTGCACCAGGGCTTCGCCAACGCTGGCCCCGCTGCCCATGACCAGGTTGAAGGTGCCGTTGGGCAGGCCCTGTCGGCTGATGATCTCGGTCAGCGCCCAGGCGCTGGCCGGCACCAGGTTGGCCGGCTTGAACACCACGGCGTTGCCGAATGCCAGCGCCGGGGCGATCTTCCAGGCGGCGGTGGCCATGGGGAAGTTCCACGGGGTGATGATGCCCACCACGCCCACCGGTTCGCGATGCACTTCGATGTCGATCCCGGGGCGCACCGAAGCGGCGGTCTCGCCCATCTGGCGCAGCACTTCGGCTGCGTAGTAATGGAAGAACTGGCCGCTGCGGTGAACCTCGCCGACGCCTTCGGCCAACGGTTTGCCTTCTTCACGCGAGAGCAGCTCGCCGAGTTCCTGCTTGCGGGCGATCAGTTCGTCGCCGATGGCCATCAGCACCTGCTGGCGGGCCTCCAGGCCGCTGGCGGCCCATTGCGGTTGCGCGGCGCGGGCAGCCTGGATGGCCTGGTGGGCCTGTGCGGCGCTGGCCTGATGGTATTCGCCGATCAGGTCGTGGGTGTCCGAGGGGCTGTAGTTGCCCAGGGTGGTGCGGCCTTCGCACCACTGGCCATCGATATAGTTCTTGTAGGTCTTGAATGACATGGCTGAAAGCCTCTGGTTGCCTGGCCTTCATCTTGCGAGCAATATGCAGCAAATAAAAATTAATAAAAAAAATGCTTTGATAAGGAACGCTAACCATGTTGCCCGAGCTGAAAATCGCCCAGCTGCGCTACTTCTTGCTGGTGGCTGAACTCAAGAGCTTCCACGCCGCAGCGCGCCAGGCGTTTCGCACCCAGCCGGCAATATCGCTGGCGGTGCGCGAGCTTGAGCAGAAGCTGGGGCAGGCGCTGATCGAAAAGGGTGGTGGCCGGGTGGAGCTGACCCCGTTCGGCGAGCATTGCCTGCCGTTGTTTCGTGGCTTGATCGAGCACCACGACCGCATTGCCCGCGAGGCCACCTTACTGGCCCGGCACGAGATCGGCCAGGTCAGCATCGCAACCGTGCCCTCGGTGGCCAGCCGCATGTTGCCTGGGCCACTGGCGCGTTTCGTCGCCGAGCACCCGAATGTGCAGGTCAGCATCCAGGACGGCACGGCCGAGCGCGTTCAGCAGTTGTTGGCCCAGGGCCAGGTGGATTTTGGCATCAGCAGCTTGTGGCTGGAGGACGAGCAGCTCGAGTTTGCGCCGATCGTCAATGATCAGGTGGGCGTGGTGTGCCGCGCCGACCACCCGCTGGCGCAGGCGGGCGAGGCCTTGCACTGGTCGCAGCTGCAGGGCGTGCCGATGGTCCGCAACGGTACCTCGCAGCTGCTGGCCGGCACCGAAGCCGAGTGCTTGCTGGGGCATAGCCGGTTGTTCGTCTCCAACATGATCTCGTTGATCGCGATGCTGGAGGAGGGGGTCGGGATCAGCACCTTGCCGTACCTGGCGTTCCCCCTGGAGAACGACAAGCTGGCGTTCGTGCCGCTGGTCGAGCCCAAGGTGGAGCGGCACATCGGCATGCTCACGCGCAAAGGGCGCAGCTTGTCCCCTGCGGCCGCCGCACTGATGGCATTTTTGCAGGTGCACCTGGCAAGTGCCGGATAGCGCTCTTCGCTCCGGGGCAATAATCCCTGACCCATGATTGCCTTGCTGCAAGCAGCGACATGGGCAGTGCCTATTCAATTTGCCGGCATTTGAGGGTTTGATGGTACGGGCATTACTGTATCGCCCATTTCGCTTGTGCCTGACAGGAATAAACGATGGACAAGATGATGGCCCTGACCATCTTCGTCGCGGCGGCCGAGCACGGCAGCGCCGTCGGCGATCACCAAGGCTGTCGCGCACCTGGAAAGCGAACTGGGCGTGCGCCTGTTCCAGCGCACCACCCGGCGCATGGCGTTACCGAGGCCGGCAACCTGTACCTGGATGGCGCCCTCCAGGCATTGCTGCACCTGCAGCGGGTGACCGAGGAGGTGGAGCAGCGGCAGTACGCGCTGCGTGGCACCCTGCGCATCACCGCGCCGCCGTCGTTCGGCTACCTGTCGGACCGCCTGGGCCGGCGCGTGGTGATGGGCTTCGGCGCGCTGGTCATGGCCTTGGGGCTGTTCGCGTTCTTCTCGCTGGTGGGCATGAAGCGCTTCGCCATTGCGCTGTTCGCCTATTGCGTATTGCCTGACCGGCCTGCGGATGGGCGCGACCCAGGGCCCGATCGCGGCTTTCCTCGGTGAGCAGTTCCCACGCAGCATGCGCTACTCGGGGATTTCGGCCGGTGACCAGATCGGCGCCGCGCTGGGCGGCGGCACGGCATCGAGCATCGCCACGGCGATCCTGATGCTGACCGGCCACGATCCGCTTGGGGTGGCGCTGTACGGGGCAGCGGCGCTAACGCTGGTCGCGGTGTGTTCGCTGATGTTGCGCGAGACCTTGCGCTTAAGCATGGCGCAGATCGATGAACCCGCGACGCTGCGGTTGAACGTTGCCAAGGGGCAGGGCTCATACTTGCAAAGGGCACAGCGAGGAGTCCCGATCATGAGCATCGAACGCAGCATCCCCGAGCTTGAGGCCTGGTACGCCCAGTACGACGACATCAGCTACCGCCAAGCGTCGCCGGATGCCTACCACCTTGAGCTGGTTCGCACCGCCGAGGCCCTGCGCGACGAGGGCGCCATCGACTGGGACGACTGGCTGGCGCTCAAGGCGCTGGCCGACCAGGCCCATGTGCACGCGTTGGAGGACGCCGTGCAGGCCCACGTGAGCGACCCGGACGCATGAAAGCGCTGAAGATCGCCAGTTTCAACATCAACGGGATCCGCAGCCGCCTGCCGGCGCTGCTGGCCTGGCTGGAGCGGGCGCAGCCGGACATCGCCTGCCTCCAGGAGCTCAAGGCGCCCGATCAGCAGTTCCCGCGTCAGGACCTGGAGGCGGCAGGCTATGGTTGCCTCTACCAGGGCCAGCCGTCATGGAACGGTGTGGCGATTCTGGCGCGTGGCAGCGAACCGCTGGAGGTCCGCCGTGGCTTGCCCGGCATGGAAGACGACAGCCAGAGCCGCTACCTGGAGGCGGCAGTGCACGGTGTGCTGGTGGCCTGCCTGTACCTGCCGAACGGCAACCCGCAGCCCGGGCCGAAGTTCGATTACAAGCTGCGCTGGTTCGATTGCCTGGTGGAGCATGCCAAGGGTCTTCACGGCAGTGGGCACCCGACACTGCTGGCAGGCGACTTCAACGTGGTCCCTACCGACATGGACATCTACAACCCGCGCTCATGGCTAAAGGACGCCCTGCTGCAACCCGAATCGCGAGCGCGTTACCGGCAGCTGCTGGAGCAGGGCTGGGTCGATGCCATTCGCTATCTGCACCCTGACGAGCGCGTGTACACCTTCTGGGATTACTTTCGCAATCACTGGGCGCGCAACGCCGGGTTACGCATCGACCACCTGCTGCTCAACCCCGACCTCGCGCCTTACCTGAAGCGTGCAGGCGTCGATGCCTGGGTGCGCAACGAAGCCAAGGCCAGTGACCACGCACCGGTCTGGATCGAGCTGGGCACGCGTAAAAAGTGAGCTACAACAACGTATCGAGGGTGATCGGAAACGCCCTGATCCGCTTGCCGGTGGCATGGTAGACCGCATTGGCGACCGCCGCCGCGACGCCGACCACGCCGATCTCACCGACGCCTTTCGAGCCTAGTTCGTTGACGATGTCGTCCTGCTCTTCGACGAAAATCACCTCGATATCACCGACGTCGGCATTCACCGGAATGTGGTATTCGGCCAGGTTGTGGTTGAGTACCCGGCCCTGTTCGTGGTCTGTCTGAGCTTGTTCATGCAGGGCCATGCCCAGGCCCCACACGACGCCGCCAAGAATCTGGCTCCGTGCAGTTTTCGGATTGACCACGCGGCCCGCCGCCACAGCACTGACAACCCGGGTGACGGTAATCGTGCCAAGGTCCTGGTCGACCTGGACCTCGACGAAGACTGCCGAATGCGTCGCAGTGGAGAACGGTTTACGCTTGGCGCTTGGCTCTGCCTTGACCTGTGCCTCGAAGTAGCCCTCTTTGGACTTGGCCGCAATCTCCGACAAGGCAATCCGCTGCCCATCGAACTGCAGGTACCCATCGGCAAAGGTAATGGCGTCCAGCGGCTGGCTGGCTAGCGCGGGATGGGTCGAGCGGGCGCTTTGCAGCACTTTGCTGCGCAGGATCTGGCAGGCTTGCTGCACTGCCGAGCCTACCGATGAGACGGTAAAGGAACCACCCTGCAATGGCGCGGTTGGCAAGGAAGAATCGCCCAGTAAGAACGTCACGTCTTCCAACCTGAGACCGGCAGCATCGGCCGCGATCTGGCTCATCACCGTACCGGTACCGGTGCCGATGTCGGTGGTCGCACTGCTGACCGTCAAGTGCCCTTGGCCGTCCAGCCTGGCGTTGGCACTGGCTGTCATCTGCATGGCTTCCCAGACACCGCCCGCCATGCCCCAGCCAACCAGATGCCTGCCGCTGCGCATGCTGCGCGGCTCGGGATTGCGGTTGGCCCAGCCGAAGTGCGCGGCGCCCTGCGCGTAACAGGCGAGTAATTGCTTGCTGGAGTAGGGTTTGCCTTCATTGCCGTTGTGGTCGGCAAAATTGGCCCGGCGCAACTCAAGCGGGTCAAGCTTTGCCGCACAGGCCAATTCGTCCATCGCGCATTCCAACGCGAGTACTCCCGAGCCGGCACCTGGGGCGCGCATGTCCAGCGGGGTGAACACGTCGAGCGGAACGAGGCGGTAACTCAGCGCCACGTTGTCGCAGCGGTAAAGCATGCCGCTCCATTCCACCAGGTGCTCGGTGAAGTCCTCGAAACGTGAGGTCTGAGCAATGGCGTCGTGGGCGACTGCTACCAGCCGGCCGTCGGCACTGGCACCCAGGCGAAGACGCTGCTGGGTGCGGGGGCGGTAACCGAAGGTGAACATCTGCTGGCGGGTGAGTGTGACCCGTACCGAGCGCTTCAGATGCAATGCAGCCATGACCGCCAAGGGCAACTGATACTGCGGACGCAGCCCCGAACCGAAGGCACCCCCCACGTACGCGGCCAATACCCGGACCTTGTCTTTCGACATGCCGAATACTTTGTGCAGATAGTCCTGGCAGTTTTGCGGGCCTTGGGTTTTGTCGTGGATTTGCAGCGAACCATCGGCCTGGTAAAACACCGTCGATGCGTGGGGCTCCATGGGGTTGTGATGCTCGTTCGCCGTCAGGTAGGTTGCATCGACGGTGATCGCTGCCTTGGCGAACTGCCCGGCGAAGTCGCCACGGGCCGGTGGTGTCTTGGCCGGGGCCTGATGGCTCTGGTCGAGCACGGCGAGCAGGTCGGTCTGGTGGGCTTCTTCGCTGTATTCGATCTGCACCAGCGAGGCAGCGTAACAGGCCAGCTCAAGGTTTTCGGCAACGACCAACGCCAGGGGTTGCCCGTTATAAAGCACGCGATCATTGAACAGTGGGCGAAAAGGCGCGCCCTTGGCCGAGTCGGCGTCACTGTAGTCGTCGTCATAACTCGACACCGCAGGGCGGTGGGCGTGGTCCAGCACCGCAATCACGCCGGGGACCTTCAGCGCTTGGCTGCTGTCGATGCGCAGCACCCGTCCACGGGCGATGGTGCTGCAGACGACACTGCCATGCAGCAGTCCCGCTTCGGGGTATTCACCGGCATAGCGCGCCTGGCCGGTCACTTTTGCCATGCCATCCACTCGGTCGAGCGGCTGGCCGATCACGGGGGGCATGCTGTTCATGCGGTTGCTCCTGGGTAAGGCTGTCCAACAGCGGCCTCATTCAACGCCCTTACGATTGCCCGATGGGCAAGGGGTACCTTGAAGCCGTTATGCTGCAACGGTCTGGCGCCCTGCAGCAGCACGTCGGCGGCCTGGGCGAACAGCGTCAGGCTGGCTGCCTGGCCGGTCAGTACGCGTTCAGCCGCCGGCTCGCGCCACGGCTTGTGAGCCACGCCGCCCAGCGCAATTCGTGCATCCCTGATCACGCCGTCCTCGATCCTCAGCGCTGCCGCGACCGAGACCAAGGCGAAGGCATAAGACGCCCGGTCGCGAATCTTCAGGTAGTTGCAATGCGTGGCGAAGTGCGGCGGTGGCAATTCGACGGCGGTAATCAGTTCGTCATCGGCCAACTGATTGTCGCGCTGAGGCAGGTCACTGGGCAGGCAGTGGAAGTCGGTCAGCGGGATCTGGCGCATACCGGCACGGCCTTGCACGTGCACCACGGCTTCCAGTGCCGCCAGCGCGACGCACATATCCGAGGGATGGGTCGCGACACAGGCGTCGCTGGCACCGAGGATGGCATGGATGCGGTTCAGGCCGGTGCGTGCCGGGCAGCCACTGCCGGGTTGGCGCTTGTTGCAGGGAGTGCCGGTGTCGTAGAAGTAATAACAACGGGTGCGTTGTAGCAGGTTACCGCCGGTGCTCGCCATGTTGCGCAGCTGCGGTGAGGCACCGGCGAGGATCGCCTGGGCCAGCAGTGGATAGCCTTGCTCGACCAACGGGTGCCAGGCCAGTTCGGCGTTGCTTACCAGTGCGCCGACGCGCAGGCCGCCGTTTGCAGTGGCTTCGATGCCCCTGAGCGGCAGGCCTGTTATATCGATCAGGCGCTCGGGGCGCACCACATTCTCCTTCATCAGGTCGACCAGGTTGGTGCCGCCGGCGATGAACTGCGACGACAGATCCACGAGGCTGATGGCTTCGCTGATGGAGGCCGGTTTGTGGTAACTGAACGGGTTCATGGGCGCACCTGCTGCATCAACGGCAGGGCTTCTTCCACGGCCGCGACGATGTTGGCATAGGCACCACAACGGCACAGGTTGCCGCTCATCTGTTCGCTGATGGCTGCGCGGCTGTCGGCCCGCCCTTCGTGGGCCAGGCCTATGGCCGAACAGATCTGCCCGGGGGTGCAGTAGCCGCACTGGAATGCATCATGGCGGATGAAGGCGCGTTGCATGGGGTGCAGCTGTTCGCCATCGGCGAGGCCTTCGATGGTCACCAGTTCGGCGCCGTCGCACATCACGGCGAGCGTCAGGCAGGCATTCACCCGCTGGCCGTCGCGCAACACCGTGCAAGCGCCGCACTGGCCGTGGTCACAGCCTTTCTTGGTGCCGATCAGGTCCAGCTGTTCGCGCAGCAGATCCAACAGCGTGGTCCACGGTAGGACGTGCAGTGAACGGGCCTGGCCATTGAGCATCAGGTGTATGAGGTGCGCCTTGGCGCCCTCGGGGGAGATCGCACTCATGAAAGGTCCTCACGGTTGGTTATTTCTTCCCGGGCAACACCGAGCTGAGCACCTGCTTGGCCGTTTGCACGATCACCCCGGCCTGGTCCGGGTCGCCCTTGAGCAGGGTGCTGGCGAACTTCTTCGCCTGTTCCAGCTTGATGTGCGGCGGCAGGGGGGGCACGTTCGGGTCGGTCTTGAACTCGATCAGCACGGGCCGGTCGGCAGCCAGGGCCCGTTCCCAGGCGCTGGCGATGTCCTCCTCGCGGTCCACGTAGATGCCTTGCAGGCCAATGGAAATGGCGAACAGGTGGTAGGGCACGTCGGGTATCGATTGCGAGGCCTCGAACTTCGGGTCGCCCTCCATGACCCGCTGCTCCCAGGTGACCTGGTTGAGGTCCTCGTTGTTGAACACCGCGCAGATCCACTGCGGGTTGTCCCATTGCTGCCAGTACTTCGCAACGGTGATCAGCTCGGTCAGGTTGCTCATCTGCATGGCGCCGTCACCGACCAGGGCCACCACCGCCCGCTGCGGGTGAGCGAACTTGGCGGCGATGGCGTAGGGCACGGCTGCGCCCATGCTGGCAAGGCCCCCAGACAGCGAGCACTGCATGCCTTGGCGTATCTGCACATCACGGGCGAACCAGTTGGCGCAGGAGCCTGAGTCACTGGTGACGATGGCGTGCTCGGGCAGGCGAGGGGAGAGCTCGTATGCCACGCGCTGCGGGTTGATCGGGTCGGCCTTGGCCAACGCGCGTTTCTCCAGAGTCTTCTCCCAACGTGCGCGCCAGTGTACGACCTTGTCGCGCCAGCGCATGTCGTGCTGCTGATCGAGCAATGGCAGCAGCGCTTGCAGGGTCTGCGCAGCATCGCCGACCAGGTTGACCTCCATCGGGTAACGCAGGCTGAGCATGTCGGGCTGCAGGTCGATCTGCACGCCTCGGGCCTGTCCTTCCTTGGGCAGGAACTCGGAATAGGGGAAGCCGGAGCCGATCATCAGCAAGGTGTCGCATTCGCTCATGAGCTGGTAGCTGGGTTCGGTGCCGAGCAGGCCGATGGAGCCGGTGACCCAAGGCAGGTCGTCTGGCAGTACGGCCTTGCCAAGCAGCGCCTTGGCCACGCCCGCGCCGAGTTTTTCGGCCACCGCAATGACCTCCCCGGTTGCCTGAAGCGCGCCGGCCCCGACCAGCATCGCCACCTTGCGCCCGGCATTGAGCACATCGGCAGCACGCTGTAGGTCTTCCTCGAAGGGCACGACTTTGGGCTTGCTGTAGCCGATGCCGGAATGCACCGTGCCGTGGGCCCTGGGCGGCTCTGCGTAGGGCAGGTCCTGTAAGTCGTTGGGCAGGATGATGGCGGTGACACGGCGCTCGCCGACCGCCGTGCGCACGGCGCGGTCGAGCAGGTGCCGGACTTGCTCTGGCGTTGAGGCCTGCTGGACGAACGCACCGGCCACGTCCTTGAACATCGACAGCAGGTCCAGCTCTTGCTGGTAGTGCCCGCCCAGGGCCGCTCGCGCTTGCTGGCCGACAATGGCCAGCACCGGCTGATGGTCCATACGCGCATCGTACAGGCCGGTGAGCAGGTGCGAGGCGCCGGGGCCAGAGGTGGCGATGCACACGCCAAGCTCGCCGGTGAACTTGGCGTGGGCGCTGGCCATGAACGCGGCCATTTCCTCGTGGCGGGCCTGGATGAACTCGATCTTGCCGTTGGCGCGGTTCAGCGCGCCGAACACGCCGTTGATGCCATCGCCAGGGTAGCCGAAGATGCGCCGCACACCCCATTGATACAAGCGCTCCACCAGAAAGTCGCCTACCGTGCCAGTCATAGTCCTCTCCCGGTCTGTCGTCGATAGGGTCTGGACTGGGTACGCCCGGAGAAAGTTTCAATGGTGTTCACGTCGGTCGGCTGACCGGAACCGCGCAACGTGCCGGGCGTTCTCAAGCAGACCGAGAACCTGGTCAGGACGCTCAACTCATGATGGAAATCGACACCGTGAATGTCGCTGTACAGACCCTGTGCTTCGCAGATGACGGGGCAACCCCCAACAGCCGTTTGCCGGTCTTGCTCTACCACTTGCAGCTCGACGCCGCGCAGGACACTGCCGCTGGCTTCGAGGCACTGTTCGCGGGGTACCAGTGGACCCCACTCTGGCGTGACGGGATTTTCGATTACCACCACTTCCATCCCAACGCTCACGAAGTACTGGGTATTGCCCGTGGTCATGCGCGGGTGACGCTGGGGGGGGAGGCGGGGCAGACGCTGAGCGTGAAGGCAGGTGACGTACTGGTGTTGCCGGCCGGGACGGGGCATCGCTGCATCGCCTGCAGCGAGGACTTTCTGGTGGTTGGCGCCTATCCGCGCGGGCAGGAAGATTACGACATCCAACGCCCTGACCGGGCGGCTCACCAGCAAGTGCTGGCGCGCATTGCCGCTGTCCCGGACCCTGAACAGGACCCTGTCACCGGTGCGCCGATGAGCCGCTGGCATCGTCGAACATCATGCAATTGACTGCGTACATGTCGCTGTAACCCCTGAAGGGGACGCCTTAGGCTTTTCGCGTGGAGCAAAACACCGCTCGATGCCGTGGTTGGCAGCTGAGCGCGATCCCCATATTCGTCTCGATCAAGGACAGCAGCGCGCAGTTCGGCCAGCTGTTTGCGCAGCACCGCCTTGCTGGGCGCGGCGACGAACACACACTCGGCATTGGCGGCAGCGAAGGCGCGCCCGCCTGGTAGATCACCGGCGAGCGTTGCGGCGAGGGTTCGCTCAAATGAAAGCCCGGCACCTTGAACCAAGTGCCCTGGTGGTCGATGCCGTGGACCTTGCGTGGGTCGGCGTACACTCCGCTTTGCCGGTCGGCCTGCACTGCGTCGTCGTCCCAGCTGGTTTCCCAGAGCTTGTAGCAGACGTGAAGGTACTCCTCGGCCATGCATAGCGCTGATCGTGGCTGAGGGGCGGCTGGCCCATGCTGCGCCGACAACATGATCACTTGCGCAGGGCTTGCACCAGCTCTGCCTTGGTCATGCTCGAACGGCCCTTGATGTCCTTGCTGCGCGCCTCCTTGAGCAGGCTTGCCTTGGTCTGGCTTTCCAGCGAGGTGCTCGATGTCCGGGAATGTCCCTCACGGGACTTGGCGGCGCGCTTGGCCGAATCGGAACGGGCGCTTTTCTGCTCGCCGGCTGAGGTTTCGCTGCCCGACCCACCCGCCTTCTCGCCACCGCCGGACTGCTTGTTCACGGTAGCCCAGGCGCGCGCCTCGGCTTCATCCTTCGGCACGCCCTTGTGCTCGTAGCTTTCTTCGATGTGCGCGGCCTTGCGCTTTTGCTTGTCGGTGTATGTGTCCTTGTCGCCGCGTGGCATGGCGATCACTCCTGCGTGGTGGGCTTGCAGGGTTGAGCGTTCAGGGCCATCGGCAGTGCCATCGAAGGGACGGGCGGTGGGTCACGGCTCGCTGATCTGCGACAGCGGCCTGGCCACCTGTTCGAGTGAACGCCGCTCGGCGGCCACGCCCCACATGGCCTGGGTCACGGCAGCGATGATCATCAGCGCTGCGCCGATCAGGTAGCCGTACAGCACATTGATGCGCTCGCCGGTTTCGATCAGCGCGCCGAACAGTGTCGGCCCGATCAGGCCACCCAAGCCGGTGCCGAACGCATAGAACACGGCAATGGCCAGCGCACGGATTTCCAGCGGGAAGGTTTCCGCCACGGTGAGGTAAGCCGAACTGGCGGCCGCAGAGGCGAAAAAGAAGATCACCATCCAGGCCACGGTCTGCTGGGTCACGTCGATCAGTTCCTGCTGGAACAGGTAGCCGCTGACCGTCAGCAACACGCCCGAGATCAGGTAGGTCGCGCTGATCATGATGCGCCGGCCGATCACGTCGAACAGCCGTCCAAGCAGCAGCGGGCCGCAGAAATTGCCGAGCGCGAAGGGCAGGATGTACCAACCCACCTTGGCCGACGGCACGGCGTAGAAATCGGTCAGCACCAGCGCATAGGTGAAGAAGATCGCGTTGTAGAAGAATGCCTGCGCGGTGAGCAAGGTCAGGCCTACCAGGGCGCGGCGGCGATGCTCGACGAACAGGCTCTGGAACACCTCTGGCAGGGGCGTATGGTCCCGTGCGCGAAGGCGCAGGGGAGGGCCCTGCAACGGCGCAATTGCGATCCCGCGCTGGTGGTAATGGCGTTCGATGTTGGCGACGATGCGTTCGGCGCGCTCCGGCTGGTTGTGGATCATCAGCCAACGTGGGCTTTCGGGTATCCACAAACGCATCAGCATGATCAGCAGGCCCAGCATTGCGCCGATGCCGAAGCACAAACGCCAACCGAGTTCGCCACCGGCAACCGCCGGGTCGAGCAGGATCACGGCACCGCCTGCGCCGAGTGCGGCGCCGATCCAGAAGGTGCCGTTGATGGTCAGGTCGACCCAGCCGCGGTAGCGTGCCGGGGTGAACTCCTGGATGGTCGAATTGATCGCCGTGTACTCGCCGCCGATGCCGGCACCGGTCAGGAAGCGGAACACCAGGAAGCTCCACAGGCTCCACGAAAACGCCGTTGCCGCCGTGGCACCGATGTAGAGGAACAAGGTGATGAAAAACAGTCGACGCCGGCCCAGGCGGTCGGTCAGCCAGCCGAAGAACAGCGCGCCGAGCACCGCACCGGCGATGTAGCTGGCGCCTGCCAGGCCGATGTCGGTGTTGCTCATGTGCAGTGCAGGGCTGTTCTTGAGCGCGCCGGCTACCGAACCTGCAAGGGTGACTTCAAGGCCGTCGAGCAGCCAGGTGATACCCAGCGCCAACACCAGCAAGGTGTGAAAACGCGTCCACGGCAGGCGGTCGAGGCGGGCGGGGATGTCGGTGCTGTAAAGGCGTCCCGAGCCATCGTTGGGCTGCTGCAAAGCTTGGGTCGTCACTGCAATTCCTTCTCTGACAGACTTGCGCGGGCCGTAGGAGCGGCCTTGCCGGTCCGGCGCCCCGGCAAGGCCGCTCCTCCAAGAGCATTGTGAGCTAGCTGCTTGAGCGACCCGTGCCCGTCCGCCAGGCCCAGGCAGCCCTAGTGCTCGGCTGCACAGGTCCGCTGCGTGTCAGGGCGCCAGTCGCTTGAGCAGTGCCTGGGCCGCCGCCTCGGATGAGGCGGGGTTCTGCCCGGTGATCAAATGGCCGTCCTCGACCACATGACTTGCCCAGTCCACAGCTTTGGAGTACTCGCCGCCATTGGCCTTGAGCATGTCCTCAACCAGGAATGGCACCACCTCGGACAAGCCCACGGCCTGTTCTTCACTGTTGGCGAAGCCGGTGACCTTCTTGCCTTTGACCACCGGATGCCCGTCTGGCGCCTTGACGTGCTTGAATACGCCTGGCGCGTGGCACACTGCGGCAATCGGCTTGTTGGCGGCATAGAACGCTTCGAGCAAGGCCTTCGAGTCCTTGTCCTCGGCCAGGTCCCACAGCGGCCCGTGGCCACCGGGGTAGAACACCGCATCGAAGTGGTAGGGGTCGATTTCGCCCAGCGGCACCGTGTCGGCCAGGGCCATCTGCCCGTCAGTGTCGCTGGCAAAGCGCCGGGTGGCGTCGGTCTGGGCGTCCGGTTCGTCGCTTTTCGGGTCTAGCGGTGGCTGGCCGCCTTTGGGCGAGGCAAGGGTGACGTCGGCGTGGGCGTCGACGAACACGTAGTAAGGCGCAGCGAATTCTTCCAGCCAGAAGCCGGTTTTCTTGCCGGTATCCCCCAACTGGTCGTGCGAGGTGAGCACCATCAGGATCTTTTTCATGCGGGCCATTGCTCCAGAAGTGAATAGGCAGCGCGCTGTTCGCCCTGCATAAAGGTGGGAGGGCAGCGCGCAGCAGGCGTTCCATCATAACGCTCGAAAAGGATGCGGAGTTTGCAGCCCGGCTCAATTACCCTATGGGCACGATCATTTCATTTTATGGATGCATACCCATGAGCAACACGTCATTCCGCCAGCCTGTCGTGCGTGACGCCGAGCGCTGCTTCGCGATCGAGATCGGTGCCTACGAGGGTGACGAAGCGGCCACGCTGGAAAAGATCCGCACGCGCATCAGCCAATACCCTGAAGGCTTCCTGCTGCTTGAAGACGCGCATGGCATCGTCGGCTTCATCAACAGCGGCTGTGCCCACGATGTGGTGATGTCCGACGAGGCCTTCAAGGAACTGGTCGGCCATGACCCGCTGGCGCCCAACGTGGTGATCATGTCGGTGGTGGTAGACCCTGCCCACCAGGGCAAGGGCTACGCCAAGCGGCTGATGGGCGAATTCATCACGCGCATGAAGGCCCAGGGCAAGCAGACCATCCACCTGATGTGCAAGCAACAGCATGTCGAGCTGTACCGCAAGATGGGCTACCAGTATGTGCGGCCTTCGCCCTCGGACCACGGTGGCATGGCCTGGCATGAAATGGTTATGGTGCTTTGAGCCCGTCAGCCCGCTGTCTCAGTACACTTGTGGCACGATGATATCGCTGGGGGTCGGGTTGCGGATGTAGTCCTCTTTCCTGACCCGTTGCGGCAGCTCGATCGTCGGCACCTGCACTTCTTCATAGGGCATTTGCCCAAGCAGGTGATGGATGCAGTTGAGCCTGGCCTTCTTCTTGTCATCGGCCTGCACCACCCACCAGGGCGCTTCGGCGATGTGGGTGCGTTCGAGCATGACTTCCTTGGCCTTGGTGTAGGCCTCCCAGCGCCGACGCGACTCCAGGTCCATGGGGCTGAGTTTCCATTGCTTGAGTGGGTCATGCACGCGGCTGAGAAAGCGCAGGTGCTGTTCCTGGTCGGATATGGAAAACCAGTACTTGATCAGCTGGATGCCCGAGCGGGCCAGCATGCGTTCGAACTCCGGCACGCTGCGGAAAAACTCTTCGTACTGGTCGTCGTTGCAAAAGCCCATGACTTTCTCGACGCCTGCGCGGTTGTACCAGCTGCGGTCGAACAGCACGATCTCGCCCGCTGCGGGCAGATGCGAAACGTAACGCTGGAAGTACCACTGCGTGCGTTCCCGGTCATTGGGTGCCGGCAATGCCGCCACCCGGCATACCCGGGGGTTGAGGCGCTGGGTGATGCGCTTGATCACGCCACCCTTGCCAGCCGCATCGCGGCCTTCGAACAGGATGACCACCTTGTGGCCGGTCTTCACCACCCAGCTCTGCAGTTTCACCAGCTCACCCTGCAGGCGGAACAGCTCGCGGAAGTAGGTGCGTCGCGCGGCCTTTGCGCTGCCTTCCTCCATGTCCTCGTCAAACAGGGCATCGAGGTCATGGCCGTCCTCGGCCAGTTCCAGTTCCAGCTCTTCATCACTGTGGTCCAGCAGCTCGCGATGGATGCGCCTGATCAAGGTGTGTTCGGTGGGGGACATGGCGGGCACTCGCGTCGGGGGATGATGGCAACGTGTTTAGTCATATTTGGTTACCACGAAATGACAGCCCGCTGCCTGTCAGCCCCCGTACTAGAGGGGGGTAATGCATCGACTGCCATTCAATAGTCACAAAGCTGTAACACAGCTGCTGCAAAGTGTGTCGGCCATCACACGGAGCGCTTTTTCCATGATACGCCTGATGAAGTCTGCTGCACTCGCTGTTGCCGTCTCGCTTAGCGCCACTTCGGCCTTTGCCGCAGACAACGTTCGCCTGACCGGTTCCGGCGCCAGTTTCCCTGCGCCTATCTACCTGACCTGGTTCAAGGACTTCAGCAAGAACACTGCTGGCGTTACCGTTGACTACCAGTCCAAGGGGAGCGGGGCGGGTGTTCAGGACTTCCTGAACAAGACCGTCGACTTCGCAGCCAGCGACTCGGCCATGAGCGAAGCAGACATTGCCAAGGTCGGCGAGGGCGTACAGCTGCTGCCGATGACCGCCGGTGAAATCGTCCTGGCCTACAACCTGCCAGGCAATCCGAAAGGCCTGAAGCTGCCACGCGATGTGTACTCCAACATCTTCCTGGGCAAGATCACCAAGTGGAACGACCCACTGATCGCCAAGGCCAACCCAGGCCTGAAGCTGCCTGATCTGCCGATCACCGTGGTCGTGCGTGCCGACTCCAGCGGTACCAACGCCGTCTTCACCAAGCACCTGTCGGCCATCAACGCCGACTTCAAGAAAGACCTGGGTGAAGGCAATACCGTCAACTGGCCGGCCACCGACAAGTTCATCAAGTCGCCGAAAAACGACGGCGTGACCGCCACCGTTCGCCAGACCCCGGGCGCCATCGGTTACATCGAATACGGCTTCGCCAAGCTGGCCAAGGTCGACTTCGCCGAGCTGGAAAACAAGGCCGGCCAATACGTCGTGCCGAACGCCGAGAGCGGTGCCGAAGCACTGGCTGCGGTGAAAATGCCGGAAAACCTGATTGCTCACCTGCCGGACCCGGAAGGTGCCAAGTCCTACCCGATCACTTCCTACACCTGGATGATCTTCCGCAAGGACAACGGCAGCCCGGAAAAGGCCAAGGCCATGCGTGACATGGTCGAGTACGGCCTCACCCACGGTCAGAAGATCGCCGACTCGATGGGCTACATCCCGCTGCCGCCGTCGGTTGTCGACGAAGTGCGCAAAGCGTCGCAAAGCATCCAGTAACACCGTCAGGCGCTCCCGGCGTGGTGTGACCCACCGTGCCGGGCGTGTTTGCCCCTAGTCCCGGAATCAGCCAAATGAACACACCTTTTGCCATACCGGATAACCCAGGCTCCGCGTGCCAGCCGCCGTCCACCAAGGACTTCCTGGTCGACCGCACCTTCCGTGCCCTTGCACGTATCGGTGTTGTGCTGATTCTCGCGCTGGTTTTCGCGTTGGTATACGAAGTAGGACGCAAAGCACTTCCAGGAATGGAAAAGCACGGTTTCGACGTGCTGTTCGGCAGTGTGTGGGACGTCAACCAGGGCAAGTACGGCATTTTGCCCGCCATCTGGGGCACGCTTTACAGCGCCCTGATTGCCTTGTTGATCGCAGGTTTCTTCGGCGTCAGCATGGCCATTTTCCTTACCCAGGATTTCTTGCCGGCGAGGCTTGCCGCGGTGTTTCGCACCATCGTCGAGCTGCTCGCCGCCATCCCCAGCGTCGTTTATGGCCTGTGGGGCATCTATGTAGTGATTCCGGCCATCCGGCCCCTGACCGCCTGGCTGAACAGCGAGCTGGGCTGGATCCCGTTCTTCGGCACCTCCCTGAGTGGCCCCGGCCTGCTGCCGGCGGCGTTGGTGCTGGCGATCATGATCCTGCCGACCATTGCCGCCGTTTCCCAGGATGCGCTGACCAGCGTACCGATGAAGACCAAGCAGGCGGCCTATGGCATGGGCACCACCCATTGGGAAGCCATCCTCAAGGTGATGGTGCCGTCGGCCGCCACCGGCATCTTTGGTTCCCTGGTGCTGGGCCTTGGCCGCGCACTGGGCGAAACAATGGCCCTGGCGATGCTGGTCGGTAACGCCAACACCATCACCCTGTCCCTGTTTGCCCCGGCCAACACGCTGGCAGCCTTGCTGGCGCTGAACTTCCCTGAGGCCGGGCCGAACGAGATCGAAGTGCTGATGTACGCCGCCCTGGTCCTGATGTTCATCACCTTGCTGGTGAACGTGTTCGGTTCGATGATCATGCTCTACGCCCAGCGGGGTAACAAATAATGACTGACCTCACAGCGGCAACTACGGCATTGCCCAGCCTGCAGCGTCGCTTCGAAGGCCGCGCCTTGCGCAGCCTGGTGCTGACCTCCACGGTCTGGTGCGTGGCCCTGCTGGCCAGCGTGCCCCTGATTTCCGTGCTGTACATGCTGATCACCCGCGGCGGTGCACGGCTGAGCCTGGAAGTGTTCACCGAGCTGCCACCCACCGGTTTCGAGATGGGCGGTGGTTTTGGTAACGCCTTGGCCGGTACTTTCGTCATGGTCGGCATCGCCGCAGCCATCGCGGTGCCGGTCGGCATCCTGGCGGCGGTGTTCCTCGCCGAACTCGGGCCCGAGAGCAAGCTGGCGAACGCTTCGCGCTTCGCGGCAAAAATGCTCACCGGCCTGCCGTCGATCCTCGCCGGTGTATTCGCCTACGCCCTGGTGGTGATGACCACCGGTACCTACTCGGCCCCGGCCGGTGGCGTGGCGCTGGCGGTACTGATGCTGCCGATCGTCGTGCTGACTGCTGAAGAAGCCATGAAGATGGTGCCCAAGATCATGAAGGACGCCGCCTATGGCATGGGTTGCACCCGCGCCCAGGTGATCTGGAAGATCGTGCTGCCAACCGGCATGCCGGCGATCCTCACCGGCGTCATGCTGGCCGTGGCCCGGGCTGCAGGTGAAACCGCACCGCTGCTGTTTACCGCACTGTTCAGCAACTACTGGATCTACCACGACGGCAGCCTGGCCGTCATGAACCCCACGGCATCGCTTGCCGTACTGATCTACAACTTCTCCGGCATGCCGTTCGACAACCAGCTGGAGCTCGCCTGGGCGGCCTCGCTGGTGTTGGTGATGATCGTGCTGGTAGTCAACATTCTTAGCCGTATTTTCGGCAAGCCCAAGTACTGAGAAAGGGAGCATTCGACCGTGAACGTATCTACAGCGCAAAGAGCCGCTCCCTTGGTCAGCGAAGCGCCAATTGTCATGGACTGCAAGCTGGACAAGATTTTCTACGGCAACTTCATGGCGGTCCGCGACAGCCACGTACCGATCAGGAAAAACGAGATCACCGGTTTCATTGGCCCGTCCGGCTGCGGCAAGAGTACCGTGCTGCGCAGCCTCAACCGCATGAACGACCTGGTCAAAGGCTTCCGCTTCGAAGGTCATGTGCACTTCCTTGGCCAGGATGTCTACGGCAAGGGCGTGGACCCGGTGGTGGTGCGCCGTTATATCGGCATGGTGTTCCAGCAGCCAAACCCGTTCTCGATGAGCATCTTCGACAACGTCGCCTTCGGCCTGCGCTTGAACCGCTACAAGGGCGACATCGGCGACCGCGTCAAGCACGCCCTGCAAGGCGCTGCGCTGTGGGATGAGGTCAAGGACAAGCTGAAGGTCAGCGGCCTGTCGCTGTCCGGCGGCCAGCAGCAGCGCCTGTGCATCGCCCGCGCGATCGCCACTGAGCCTGAAGTGCTGCTGCTCGACGAGCCGTGCTCGGCACTCGACCCGATCGCCACCCGCCGGGTGGAAGAGCTGATGGTCGAGCTGAAAAAGGACTACACCATCGCCTTGGTGACCCACAACATGCAGCAGGCGATTCGTGTGGCCGACACCACCGCGTTCTTCTCGGTCGACATCTCCCAGGGCACCCGCACCGGTTACCTGGTAGAGATGGGCCCGACCACGCAGATCTTCCAGAATCCGCGTGAACAACTGACCAGTGACTACATCAGCGGCAAGTTCAGCTGAGCCAGCGCCCCCCCCCCCCGGCGACCCACCCCGCAGGCCAGGAAGGCCGAGCGGGGTGGGTCGCTTTAACGATTGTTCTGTTTCAAGAGATTACCAATGGATGCGACATGTCGTCTTGACCTGCCAGCGGTAGAGCGCGCACTTCGCGAAGTGCAGGGCCGCTTTGCCGAACTCAGCCAGCACTTCACCGAGCCGCGTGATCCGTTCACCGACGAGGTGCTGCTCAATGTGCTTGAAGGCTATGCCTTGATTGACGACTATGTCGCACGGGGTGTGGACCTGTTCGACCTGCAGCAGCTGAACCTGATGCTGGAGATCAACGCCACCGTGCTGTGCGGCAGTGACCCGGCGCGCCGCCGCGAGTTCGCCCCACACCTCGAGGCCACTGAGGCACGCTTTTTCAACAACGTCGAAGGCGGCATCAAGGACCTGTACAACTGGTATTGCTCGTACCGCAGCGAGTCGATCTGGAAGCGGGCAGCCGGGGTCTATGTACGCATCCTCAGCAAGCCGCAGCTGTTCATCGAAGGCAACAACCGCACGGGGTCGCTCATCGTCAGCTACCTGCTGATGCGTGCAGGGTTGCCGCCGTTCGTGTTGACGCTGGACAACGCCGAGGGCTACTTCAACCCGTCCTCGGTCATTCGCAACTCCGCCAAGCATGGTGTGAAGGCTTTGTACGAATTGCCCAAGATCAAGAAAAAGTACGCAGCCTTCCTCGAAGCGAAGGCGCCTGAACCCGACAAGTTCTTCCTGCGCGGCACCTGCGTGCCGGCCCGTCAGGGGAGCCGATGATGGAAAGGTATTCGATGCTAGAGCAAGGCAGGGCCAGTGGGCGACGTGCGTGGCAAGCCATCGGGCGTAAATTCAGGCGCCCGCAGATGCGCATTTCCTTCGATATCGATGACACACTGGCCTGCCTGCCTCACCACGCCGATGAAGAACACAGCAAGCTGCCGACGTTCATCCACCGCTGGCTGGGCGAACCGCTGCGCAGCGGCACGCGTTCATTGATCCGCGACCTGCGCCGCCAAGGCTGCAGCATCTGGATCTACACCTCTTCGGGGCGCACACCGGCCTATATCCGCCGCTGGCTGATGCTTTACGGCATTCACGTTGACGGCGTGGTCAACAGCGATCGCCACCAGCACGTTTTGTCGCTGCACGGGCTTGAGAATGCCCCTTCGAAGTATCCACCAGCGTTCGACATCGACTTGCACGTCGATGATTCCGAAGGGGTCGGCATCGAGGGCTACGACCACGGTTTCCGTGTGGTCGTGGTCAACCCGGAAGATGACCGCTGGGCGCAGAAGGTCATGGATGCCGCTGAACAGGTGCAGGCCCAGCTGGCCTGGCAGCAACCCCAGCGGTACGAGGCACCGACGCCGCGGCGTTCGCAAGCGCTGGCTTCCTGACTGTCCGAGTGGGCTCGTAAACGCAGAGAGATGCAGCGCCTGTGAGATCGAGCGCCGCCCGCGCGGCGCATCGCGGATAAATCCTACATTTGTTGCAACGTGGCCAACCATAGTTGTCAGCCGGTATGCACGGCTCAAGTCAAGCGCCAGGGCGGGCAATCATGGCGTAACAGGTTCGGCACGTTGCAACAGGTGTAGGAGCGGATTTATCCGCGATGCGCCGCGCGGGCGGCGCTCGATCTCACAGGCACTGCACATCTGACGGCAGGCAAAACTCAGTGATGCGCGCTGTCCACGGCGATGCTTTCGCCAGACACTTCCAGGTACCGGGTGCTGCGGTTGGCGAGCGCGTAGTGGATCAGCCCGCCCAGGCCGGCGCCAAAGAACCAGGAGAACTGCGACAGCGTTTCGAATGCCGGCACCAACGCCAGCAGGATGGCGATCAGCGAGGCCGGGACAAACGCCGCCACAGCACGCAGGTTGACCCCGCCGCGATAGTGATAGGCGCCCTCGGGGCTTTCACTGTACAGCTGCGGCAGGTTTACCCGGCTGCGGCGTACCAGGTAGTAATCGGTGACCATGATGCCGTACAGCGGGCCGAGCAGGGCACCCAGGCCGCCGAGGAAATACACGATCACCGACGGGCTGTTGTACAGGTGCCAGGGCAGGATCAGCACCGCGATGGTGGCGCTCAGCAAGCCCGCGCGGCGGAAGTTCAGCACCTTCGGTGCCAGGTTGGTGAGCACGAAGGCCGGGGCGACAAAGTTGGCCATGATGTTCACCGCCACGGTGACGAGCAGGAAGGCCAGGCAGGCCAGCACCAGGCCGGCGGTGTTGGGGATGGCGGCGACGATTTCGCTTGGGCTCTGTACCAGCTTGCCGTCGATGCTGAACTGCGCGCCGGCGAGCACCACGGCGATCAGCGCGAAGCCAAGCATGTTCACCGGCAGGCCCCAGAAATTGCCCACGCTGATCGTGCGTCGGTCCGGGCAGTTGCGGGTGAAATCGCAGAAGTTGAGAATCATGGTCCCGTACAGCGAGACCCACAGCGCGGCGGCACCGAGCACTTTCAGCCACATCGTGGGGCCGGTCGGCGCGTTGCCGCTGGACCAGGCGATCGACAGGCCACTGCGCCAGTACATCCAGCCCGCCAGGCCGGTGAAAGCGACCAGGATGATCGGCCCGGCGAGGGATTCGAAGCGGCGTACCATCTCCATGCCGTAGGCGAAGATCGCCACTTGCACGCACCAGATGCCGAGGAAGGTAACCCAGCCCAGGGTCGACAGGCCAAGCATCGAATTCTGGTCATAGGACTTGAGGTCTGGCGCGATGGCGGTGAGCAGGACGCGCAGCACCACCGAGGCGAGGTAGGTCTGGATGCCGAACCAGGCGATGGCGATCACCGCGCGGATCAGTGCCGGAATCTGGGCACCGTGGATGCCAAAGCTGATTCGGCACATCACGGGGTAGGGCAGGCCGGTCTTCTGCCCCATGTAGCCAGACAGGTTCATCAGGCCGTAGATCACCAGCGCACCCAGCGCGAAGGCGGCGAGGATCTGCGCGCCGCTCATGCCCAAAGCGAACAGGCCGATGGCGAAGGAGTAGTTGGCGATGTTGTGCACATCATTGGTCCACAGGGCAAACAGGCTGTAGCGCCCCCAGGTGCGGTTTGCCGCGCGGGTCGGAGCAAGGTCGGCACTGTACAGGCGCGGGCTCATTTGCAGTTGACTGGGGTCAGTCGTCTCGGCGGGGAGATCGGCAAGCTGGCCAACATCGGAACGGGAAATCGACGCCATCGGGACTCCATGATGGTTGTGTACTTTTATTGTTGGTATTTGTATACAAACAAGATTCGTACCAATCCGTGAACGAGGGGGGAATTCACGGTCCCGGCGCGTTTATGCCAGCCAGGTCCCTGGCTGCCTGAGCATTCATGTGGGAATTATGTGCACGTTCACTGTGCACCGTTGTTACCTCGCGCACTCGACGTGTTGAACAAGTGGCTTGCAAGGGGTGTTCAGAATAAGCTTGTGGCAGGTTGCCATGGAGGTCAGTCGATGTCGCATCTACCGCTAGCGCTAGGCCTGTTGCTTGCCGCCACTTTGGTCGAGGCGGCGCCGCTGCAGGTGCCCACTCCGGCTGCACTCAGGAGCCAGCTAGACAGCCTAAAGCCTGGCCAGTTTCTGTGGTACCCGCAGGTCTCGCCGGTAGGGCCGGTGACGGTGGTGGTCAGCCTCACCGAGCAACGTGCCTACGTTTATCGCAACGGCATCGCCATTGGCGTCAGCACCGTGAGCAGCGGCAAGGCCGGCCGGGAAACCCCCACGGGGGTATTCAGCATTCTGCAGAAGAAGGTCGAGCACCAGTCCAGCCTCTACAACAGCGCACCGATGCCCTATATGGAGCGGCTGACCTGGGACGGTATCGCCCTGCATGCGGGGCACCTGCCGGGCTACCCAGCCTCCCATGGTTGCGTGCGCCTGCCGCTGGAATTTGCCAAGAAGCTGTATGAGGTCACGGGTTTCAGTTCGACCACGGTCATCGTTTCCGATACCCACAGTGCGCCGGTGGAGGTCTACCACCCCGGCGTGCTGGCGCCTACGGTCAACGCAGGCAAGGCCCAGGGCCCGCTGGTACTGAGTAACCAGCAGTTCTGGAACGACCCGGACCCGGCGTCAGGGCCGCTGTCGATCCTGATCAGCCGCGCTGACCGGCGTGCCTACGTGTATCGCGGTGGCCAGTTGATCGGCTCGGCACCCGCCCTTTCCATTGAAGAGAGCCAGCATCGCAGCGGCATGGCGGTTTACTCGCTGCTGCAAAAACCATCCGCCCTGGCACTCGATGACGGGCTACCCTTACGGTGGTCGGTGGTGGGCCTGAGCAACCCTGAATACGGGAGTACGCCCTATGAACAACTGGGGCAACTGAACATCAACGCGGAGTTCCGCCGTCATCTGCGCGCGGCGATGGATGTCGGCACGATGCTGGTGATCACCGATTGGGCGTCTACCCGGGAGACTCGCAGCGACGGCAAATTCACTGTGATCACCACCGACGACGATGAAAAACTTAAGCCGTTGGTCAAGAAATGATCGGCATTGCGCTAGAAATCAAGCAAAGTGGTGGCTTTTGGCCTTAAACCGGCGGATTTTTCGCTGACAGGTTCAGGTCTTTACCCGGGTAACCCATGTCGATTTTCAATCCCTTGCAGGGCGCCCTCCGGCTCTCGGTGGCCAGTGTTGGCCTGTTTTTACTCGGCGCCTGGCACAGTGCCCAGGCGCAACCCCTGCCCAGCGCCGCCGAGCTGCAGCAGCTCGCGCCGAACGCCAGCCTTTCGACCTTGACCCTGGCACTGAGCGCCTACGCCTGCGCCAGCCACAGCGAGGCGGACAAGTTGCTGACGGTGATCGATTACTCCAAGGCCTCGCGTGACAAGCGGCTCTGGGTGTTCGACTTGCGCGCGCGCAAACTGCTGTTCGAGGAATGGGTCGCCCATGGCAAGAACAGCGGCGCCGATGTGCCGACCTTGTTCTCCAATGCCCCGAACAGTTACCAATCCTCCATCGGCCTGTATGAGACCGGCCAGACCTACAGCGGCAAGCACGGCCGCTCGCTGCGCCTGCAGGGGCTTGAGCCGGGGTTCAACGACAACAGCATGTCGCGGGCGATTGTCATGCACGCCGCCGCCTATGCCGACCCCAAGGTCGTGCCCGGCCTGGGGCGCCTGGGGCGCAGCCAGGGCTGCCCTGCCGTGCGGCCGGCCATTGCTGGCAAGCTGATCGACACGCTGCAGCGCGGTAGCTATGTGTTTGCCTACTACCCGCAGCAGGACTGGCTGAAGACGTCGCGCTTCCTCAACGCCCAGAGCTGCCCGCTGGCGGGGCACTCGATCGCCAGCAAATAGCGAGCGAGGCAGCGCGAGGCTGGACATCAACTCGCAATCGGAGCTGTTCGCCCAGTTCATCGGCTGGTTGCGGCGCCCCCTCAGGCATACCCAGTGGTTTCGTGCGGGCAGGGCTTACCAGCGCAGCAGGCGCGGGCCCAGCCACGCGCCGAGCGCAGTTGGCAGCAGCATGCCGAGGACGTACCAAAGGCCCCAGAACGGCACTCCCATCTCCGGGCAGTGCAGGCAGTAGGCCAAGGTGGCCGTCGACCCGGCCAGCAGGCCGCCTGCGGCACCGGCCTGGCGCAAACGGGTGGGTGCCAGGCCGCGCAGGGCCCAGAACACGCTGACCAGCCCCGGCAGCGACAGCAAGGCAATGTTCAGCGCACAGGTGCGCCAGGTGCGGCCGAACAGCAGGTCGGCGCGCGCATCGAGGGGGGCGCCGGCAAGGCTCAGCGCCGCGCCCAGCCACAGCAGCAGCAAGGGCAGGCCAAGCAGCCCCCAGGCCACGCCACCGCGTACGCCCGGCCTGGCCAGCCGGCTGGTCAGCCACAGCCCCAGCGCCGCCAGGCTGCCAGGCAAGGCAACCTTGGCCCAGAACAGCGGGGTGCGCGCCACTTCGGCAAGGTCGCTGCGCACACCGTAAAGGGCCGCAGTCATCAGCACTGCCGCCAGCAGGCCAAGCAGCACGGCCAGCCCCAGGCGCCTGTTCGGCACATTGCGCTGCACCGGGCCTTCACCTGCGGCCAGCAGGCTGATCAGGTCATCGGTTTTCATGCTTGCCTCCAATCAGCCTGGCCAGCGCCTTCAGGCCGCGATGTATGCCCACCTTGACCGCAGAGCTGGAAAGCCCGGTCAGTTGCGCGGTTTCTTCCACCGACAGCCCCTGCAGCTTGACGTGAACGATCGGCAGCCGCTGGCGCGCTGGCAGCTGTTCAAGCAGCCTGGCCAGGTCCCGGCTGGCTTCAGCCGGCTCGGCATCGCTGCTGGCGAACAGCTCGGCGTCGTCATCCAGGGGCGTGCTGTGCGCCTCCAGGCGGGCCCTGCTGCGCAGGTAGTCGACCAGCTTGTAGCGGGCAATGGCCTGCACCCACGCCGTCAACGGCTGTTGCGCCTGGTAAGTATGCCGCGCGTTGTGCACCGCCAGCAGCACTTCTTGCAACAGATCTTCGATCTCGGCAGGGCGCCGGGCCAGGCGCCGGCGCAGAAACGCCCGGATATGCAGTGCCAGGTCCGCAAGGAATGCCCGGTAAGCCTGCGCATCACCCGCCAGGCCTGCCAGCAGCAAGGCTTGCAGCTGGGCTTCGCGCGCATCGAGCAGTGCCTGTGAGTTAGTTCGCTGCATGGGCCGCCTGGGTTACACCGTGGGTGCATTTTCTGTGAGCCCACCGTTGGCGGCCCCCTGGATTGAAACCTTAGGTGGCGGCAGCCGGTTGAGCGAAAAATTTTTCCAGGGCTGTAACCCGATCCGGGCATGCCACGAACTACTCCATGAGCCGCCGGTAAACGTGCCACGGCCACACACCCTGGAGACTTCAGCATGAAAACCTTAGCCCTCGCCACCGCCGCCCTGGCCCTCGCTTCGCTGGCAAGTGCCGCCCTGGCGGCCACCCCCACCCAGCCGGCCGGCAGCGGCGCCGCCATGGAAAAATGCTATGGCGTCGCCATGGCCGGCAAGAACGACTGCAAGGCAGGCGCCGGCACCACCTGCGCAGGTTCTGCCAAGAAAGACTACGACGGCATGCACTGGAAAAACGTCCCGGCAGGCACCTGCACGTCGATCAAGACTCCAGCGGGCATGGGCTCGCTGACTCCGGTCAAGGCCTGAGCAGAGGAGGCCGACCATGAACGGCAATGTAGCGTTGGGCGCCGGGATCGGGCTCAAGGCCGAGCACTACGCCCAGGCCCTCGCGTGCAGCGCCGAGGGGCTCTGGTTCGAGGTTCACCCAGAGAACTACATGGTCGGCGGCCCACGCCTTGCCTGGTTGAGGCGCATCGCCGAGCGCCATCCGCTGTCGCTGCACGGTGTGGCGCTGTCGCTGGCGGCTGATGCCGACCCTGATCCGCTGCACCTGCAACGGTTACGCATGCTGATCGACCAGGTCCGGCCGGTGCTGGTGTCCGAGCACCTGGCCTGGTCGACCTGGCGCGGCGACTATCATCCCGACCTGCTGCCGTTCCCGCGCAGCAGCGAGGCCCTGGCCCGCATCTGCAGCAACATCCAGCGCAGCCAGGACGCGCTCGGACGGCGTATCTCGATCGAGAACCCCAGCCATTACCTGCAGTTGGAAGGGCACGACTGGGATGAGATCGATTTCCTTGCGGAGCTGACCCGGCGCACTGGTTGCGGCTTGCTGCTGGACGTTAACAACGTGTACGTCAGTGCACATAACCTGGGCTTCAGTGCCACCGACTACCTGGACCGTTTTCCGGCGCAGGCCATCAGCGAAATCCACCTGGCGGGCTACAGCCAGGACGCGCAAGCCGGCTTGTTGATCGATTCCCATGATGCGCGTGTTGCCGAGCCCGTCTGGGCGCTTTACCGGCGCCTGATCGCACGGGTCAGCCCGCGCCCGACGCTGCTGGAGCGTGATGGCAATGTTCCGCCGTTCACCGAGCTGCTTGGCGAACGCGCCATGGCCCAGTCGACCCTGATCGGTCCGGGAGTGCAGCCATGCAGCTTACCTTGAGCCAGTACCAGGACGCCTTCGTCGCAGCGTTGCAGGGGCGCCCGGCGCCCGGGCTGGCGGCGCTCACCGAACAGGCGGCGTTCGCGGTGTACCGCAACACGGTGATGGCCGGTTGCGTGGAGGCGCTGTGCGCCAACTTTCCCAGCATCCTGACCCTGGTCGGGCGCCAATGGATGGAAGTGGCTGCAGCGGACTATGCGCGGCAAGTGCCGCCCAGCGATACCCGGCTGATTCACTACGGCGCAGCCTTTGCAGACTACCTTGAGCAGTGGCAGGCGCAACACGGCTTGCCCTACCTGGCCGAAGTCGCCCGGCTGGATGCCTGCTGGAGCGAGGCATTCAGTGCCTTCGATGAACCTTGCCTCGACCTTGCCGAGCTGGCGGGCATGACTGCCAGCGACCTTGCGCGCAGTGTCATGCGCCCCCGTGGCAGCGCCCGCTGGCACTGGTGCGAGCAGCATCCGGCCTACAGCCTCTGGCGCTGCGGCCGCGAGCAACTGGACTGGGCGGACGATCACCCTTGGGCCGGCGAGGGCGTGCTGTTCGTCGGCGGCCCCGAGGGCGTTTGCCATCAACCACTGGAGAAGGGCGGTTGTGCGTTCCTGCAAGCCTGCGCAGCCCGACAGCCCCTTGAACTGGCCTCACAGTTTGCCCAACTCACCCAACCGGACCTGGACTTCACCGACCTGCTCGGCCGGTTGCTCGGCGCACAGGTCTTCTGCCCGCTCAGCTTTGCTTGAGGACACCACCATGGACCGCGTTCACTCCACGCCATTGGCCAGCAACCTGCGGCACACCTGGAACCGGCTTGCCGACACCGTACAACAGCACATTGGTGATACCGTCTTGTGCCTGGTTGCCCGGTTCGGTATTGCCGCGGTGTTCTTCCTTTCCGGGCGCACCAAGGTCGAAGGCTGGCTGACCATCACACCGGGGACCTACGAGCTGTTTCGCACCGAGTACGCGCTGCCGCTGCTGTCCCCCTGGCTGGCGGCGCACCTGGCCACCTACGCCGAACACCTGTTCTCGCTGCTGCTGGTGCTTGGCCTGATGACACGGCTGTCGGCGTTGGCGCTGCTGGGCATGACCACGGTAATCGAAGTGTTCGTCTACCCCGATGCATGGCCCACGCACCTGACCTGGGCGGGTCTACTGCTGCTGTTGATCGCGCGGGGGGCGGGCAGGCTGTCCCTGGACCACCTGCTGAAAGTGCGCTGACCGATGAGTGCCTGCCTCGCGGCGTTACAGCCCGCCGCCGAACGCGTACTGCCGTTCGGCAGAGGCTGCCGCCGGGGAGGAGGGCTCAGTCCGCCATCACTTCGTCCAGAGCCTGCTCAAGGGTGCTGAGCGTGCGCTCGATATTGTGCAGTTTTTCAAGCCCGAACAGCCCAATGCGGAAGGTCTGGAAGTCGGCCGGCTCGTCACATTGCAACGGCACGCCAGCCGCTATCTGAAGGCCGTGCCGGGCAAATTTCTTACCGTTCTTGATGTCGGCGTCATCGGTGTAGCTGACCACTACGCCCGGGGCCTCAAAGCCGGCTGCGGCCACGCTCTTGATGCCTTTGCCGGTCAACATGGCCCGCACCCGATCGCCCAGCGCTTGTTGCTCGCTGCGGACCTTGTCGAAACCGTAGGCTTGCATCTCGTTCATCACGTCGTTGAATCGCGCGAGTGAATCGCTGGGCATGGTCGCGTGGTAGGCATGCCCGCCCTGTTCGTAGGCCTGCATGATCTGCAGCCACTTTTTCAGGTCGCAGGCAAAGCTGCTGCTCTGCGTCTGCTCGATGCGCTCAAGGGCCAACGCACTGAGCATCACCAAGGCGCAGCACGGGGAAGCGCTCCAGCCTTTCTGCGGTGCGCTGATCAGCAGGTCGACTGCACACTTGTGCATGTCGACCCAGAGCGTGCCTGAGGCGATGCAGTCCAGCACGAACAGCCCCCCGACTGCATGCACGGCGTCGCCGACGGCCCGCAGGTAATCGTCGGGCAGGATAATCCCGGAGGAGGTTTCAACGTGGGGGGCGAAGACAATCTGCGGCTTGTGCGCCTGAATGGCCGCCAGCACTTCTTCCAGAGGGGGTGGGGCGTAGGCAGCCTGGCGACCGGTATCGACCGGCCGGGCTTTCAGCACCGTGGTGGCCGCCGGGATGTTGCCCATATCAAGTATCTGGCTCCAGCGATAACTGAACCAGCCGTTGCGTATCACCAGGCATGGCTGGCCGGTGGCAAACTGGCGCGCTACCGATTCCATGCCGAATGTTCCGCTGCCCGGGACTACCGCGACGGCCTGGGCGTTGTAGACCTGCTTCAGGGTCCTGGAGATGTTCTTCATCACGCCTTGAAATGCCTGCGACATATGATTGAGCGAGCGGTCGGTGTAGACCACCGAGTACTCGATCAGCCCCTCTGGATCAATACTGGGATAAAGCTTTGACATGGGGTAATTCCTTCGACAGAGAAGGTTCAGCATAGACCACCGCCTGGCCGCTAAAGGTCTCTTGAACTAAATGGAATTTCCCCTGCAACTGAAGGTGCCGAGGCCGTCATGAGCGTGGCTAAAGGTGCTGTGAAATCAATTCAGTTCCATGCGATCAGACCCACAACCTAGAATGCCCATCAATTGGAGATTATTTAAGTATTCGAGTGAGACGGTCAGCCATGACGAGCACAGACTTCAAGTTTTCCATCAACAGCATCTGTTTCGACGAACACTATCGTCCTGCTGAAACCACGCGTATCACCACCAACTTCGCCAACCTGGCAAGAGGCGCACGCCGTCAGGAAAACCTGCGCAATACGTTGAAGATGATTGACAACCGTTTCAACGCCTTGGCGCATTGGGACAATCCCGAAGGAAATCGATACAGCGTCGAACTTGAGATTATTTCCGTCGAGATGAGCATCGCCGCGCAACGCCGTGATCATGCATTGCCGTTGATTGAAATACTGAAAACCAACGTCGTCGATCGCACCACTGGCGAGCGCGTTGCCAGCATGGTCGGGAACAATTTTTCGTCTTACGTGCGCGACTATGATTTCAGCGTATTACTGTTGGGCCACAATAAAGACCAGGCGGCCTTCAGCACGCCTGAGCACTTTGGTGAACTGCATGGCAAGCTGTTCAAATGCTTCGTCAACTCAGCGGCGTATAAAGAGCAATTTGCCAAGCCACCGGTCATCTGCCTGAGCGTTTCAAGCAGCAAGACGTATCACCGGACTGAAAATCAGCACCCTGTAATGGGCTTTGAATACCTGCAAGATGAGTATTCACTGACGGATGAATACTTCAAGAAAATGGGCTTGAACGTGCGTTACTTCATGCCGCCGAACAGCGTCGCGCCCTTGGCTTTCTATTTTTCCGGTGATCTGCTCGGCGACTACAGCAACCTTGAGTTGATCAGCACCATCAGCACCATGGAAACCTTCCAGAAGATCTATCGGCCGGAAATCTACAATGCCAATTCCGCCGCAGGCAAAGCCTACCAGCCCAGCCTGCAACACCAGGATTACTCATTGACTCGCATTGTCTACGACCGCGAGGAACGTAGCCGGCTGGCCATCGAACAAGGGCGCTTTGTCGAAGAACACTTCATCAAGCCTTACCACGCGGTGCTCGAGCAGTGGTCCGCTGACTACACGCGTTGATTGACAAGGCATACAAGGTTATTTGCGATGAAAAAACTGCTACCTACTTCTACCGCTGGCAGCTTGCCTAAACCCTCTTGGCTCGCGCAGCCGGAAACACTCTGGTCACCCTGGAAGTTGCAAGATGAGGCACTGATCGAAGGCAAACAGGATGCGCTGCGCCTGGCCTTGCAAGAGCAGCAGCACGCCGGCATCGACATCGTCAGTGATGGCGAGCAGACGCGCCAACACTTCGTCACCACGTTCATCGAACATCTGAGCGGTGTTGACTTCGAGCGACGTGAGACGGTCAGGATCCGTGATCGTTATGACGCCAGCGTACCGACGGTGGTGGGTGCTGTTGAGCGTCAAAAGCCAGTATTTGTCGAGGATGCCAGGTTCTTGCGCCAGCAAACCCGGCAGCCGATCAAGTGGGCGCTGCCAGGCCCCATGACCATGATCGATACGCTGTACGACAGCCATTACAAAAGCCGCGAAAAACTGGCCTGGGAATTTGCCAGGATTCTCAACCAGGAGGCCCGGGAGCTGGAGGCTGCCGGCGTTGACATCATCCAGTTCGACGAGCCCGCGTTCAATGTGTTCTTCGACGAGGTGAATGACTGGGGTGTGGCCGCCCTGGAAAGGGCGGTCGAAGGCCTGGAGTGCGAAACGGCCGTGCATATCTGCTATGGCTACGGCATCAAGGCCAACACCGACTGGAAGAAAACCTTGGGTTCGCAGTGGCGGCAATATGAAGAAGCCTTCCCCAAGCTGCAAACGTCCAGCATCGACATCATCTCGCTGGAGTGCCACAACTCCCATGTACCCATGGAGCTGATCGAACTCATCCGTGGCAAGAACGTGATGGTCGGTGCCATTGACGTGGCGAACCACGCGATTGAAACACCTGAGGAAGTCGCCAATACCTTGCGCAAGGCGCTTCAATTCGTCGATGCCGACAAGCTCTATCCGTGCACCAACTGTGGCATGGCGCCGCTACCGCGCCGGGTGGCCAGCGGCAAGCTGAGTGCCTTGAGTGCGGGGGCAGAGATCGTCCGCAAAGAACTCGCGAGCCATTGAAGAACCCGACCGCCAGGAATCAACATGTCACTTCCCAGTACGGCCATCGAGCCATTGCACTTTCGCGAAGCGCTCGGGCACTACGCATCCGGCATTACTGTGATCACGTCGTGGGTCGAGGGCCAGCCAGTCGGCTTCACCTGCCAGTCGTTCTACAGCGTGTCGATGAACCCACCGCTGGTTTCGTTCAGTGTGATGGCAGGCTCGGCCAGTTACCCCGGCATGCGCCAGGCGGGTCGATTCGCGGTCAACATCCTGTCGGGTGAACAGGTCGGCATCTCCAAGCAGTTCGCCCGCAAAGGGACTGACAAGTGGCGTGGCGTTCAATGGCAGCCGTCGCCGTTTGGCAATCCGCTTATTGCGGGCAGCCTGCACTGGCTGGATTGCGAGATTCACGCCGAACACGTTGCCGGGGATCACCTGATCGTAGTAGGTGAGGTGAAGGCGCTGAGCGTGCAAGAAACTGCGGTGACGCAACCCTTGCTGTATTTCAAAGGACAATATTGCAACCTTGCCGCGCTTGGCGCGGCGTGAGGGCTTGCCGGCTTCCCATGATCGATTTGAGACATCTGCGCACCCTGCATGCCTTGCGCGAAACGGACAGCATGCCCGAAGCCGCCGAGCGCCTGCATCTGACCCAGTCGGCGCTGTCGCACCAGTTCCGGGAGCTGGAAAATCGCGTCGGCATGCCGGTGTTCGTGCGCAAGTCCAAACCGGTACGCTTCACCACCGCAGGCCTCAAGGTGCTGCAACTGGCCGACCAGGTGCTGCCGCTGATCCGCACCACGGAGCGCAACCTGAGCAAGCTGGCCAATGGCACGGCCGATCGGCTGCACATCGCGATCGAGTGCCACAGCTGCTACCAATGGTTGATGCCTTCGCTGGACGCGTTTCGCAGCACCTGGCCGGAGGTTGAACTGGACCTGGCATCGGGCCTGGCGTTCGCGCCGTTGCCGGCGCTGCAGCGAGGGGATCTTGACCTGGTGGTGACGTCCGACCCGCTGGCCTTGCCCGGGATCACCTACGTGCCGCTGTTCGGCTATGAGGCCATGCTGGCCATCGACAAGCATCATGCCCTGCGCGAAAAGGCGTATGTGGAACCTGCCGACATCGCCAGCCAGACGCTGATCACCTACCCGATCGAGCGCAATCGCCTGGACATCTTCACCGGCTTCCTCGACCCGGCTGACATCGAGCCGGCCCAGGTACGCACGGCAGAAATGACCGTGATGATGATGCAGTTGGTGGCCAGCGGCCGTGGCGTGTGCTGCCTGCCGAACTGGGCGGTGCACGAGTACACCACCCGCGGCTATGTGATCGCCAGGCGCCTGGGCGAGAAAGGCTTGCAGGCGACGCTGTTCGCGGCGGTGCGCAGCGACATGCTCGCTGTGCCGTACATGAGTGACTTCCTGCTCACTGCAAAAGACATTTCCTTTACGACGCTGGAAGGCGTCAATGCGGTGTCAGGCCCCACTGCCTGACATTCGCTGCCGTTGGGCAACCTCAGAAGTGATATTTGACCAGGGCGCTTGCGGTGTTCTGATCGGTGGTGAAGCCTTTGGAGTCCCTGATGCCGTATTTGTCCGACCAGTAGTCATATTCCAGGCCCACGTACAGGTGCTTGGCCTCGTAGCCCATGGCCTTGCCAAGGTCGTACTTGAGCTGCGGGTTGAAGTGCAGGTTGGCGTGGTAGTCCGACTGATTGCGGTGGCTGGCGCTGGCGTCCTTGTTGTTGACGACCCAGTCCATGAAACCGTCGAACAGGATGTCCGAGTTGCCGACGGGGATCGTGATGGCCCAGGCCGGCGTCACCTGCCACGCGCCGGAGGGCACGCGATTGCCGTCGGGCTTGCGGTAGTAGACGTTCAGCTGGAAGTAATCGAAGCCAGGTATGGCCAGGTCGACGGCCGGGCCGAGCAGGTAAGCCTCGACATCACCCTCGCCGAACTCGTAGGTACTGGCGATCAGCACATCCTTGATCGGGCCGAACGACAGGTCGCTGCCGGTGATCTTGCCCAGCGACAGGCGCGGGCTGAACTCGCCGTAATAGCTGCTCTTGCCGTTGTTGGCGCTGTCCTTGCCGTTGTAGTTGATCTGGTCGACGAAGAGCCAGATGTCGCCCCACGTCCAGTTGCTGGCACTCTCGAAGGTGAAGGTTTGCTGGATGGGCGGGTCGACCTTGTAGTTCTTGCCCCAGAGATACGTCAGACTTTCGTTGTGCCAGAGCAGCGGCCCGTCGTTGACGACTGGCCCTGGCGCCAGGTCCTTTCCGCCTGCGAGGGCCTGCCCGGCCGCCAGCAGGCCACTCGCGATCAGCAGGCAAGCCAGGGTACGTTCCATGTTCATGTTCCTCACATTGCGATTTCAGGCACTTATTCAGTAGTTTGCCTGGCGGTGGCTGTCAAATTTCCGCAGGCCCTCTCAGCTCGCCGCCGAATCGAGCGCGTCACGCAGTTGGGCAACGCCTTCGAGCGCCAGCGCCTGGGCGGAATAACACAAGCCGATGCGTCGCCGCAGGTCCAGCTGTGGCAATGCTTCTACGTGCACACCGCGGTGTTCGGCTGCCCGTGATTCGGAGACGATGGCCGTGCCCAGCCCGGCTGCGACCGCTTCGGCCCGGTGGATGCGATCATCAACAACGCCGGGGTGATGCTGCTGGGCAGCATCGCTACCCAGGATCCTGGGGAATGGGACCGCATGCTCGACATCAATGCGCGTGGCCTGCTCAACGGCATCCATGCCGTGGTTGCCGGCATGGTCGAGCGCAAGCAAGGCACCCTCATCAACGTCAGCTCTGTTGCCGGGCGCAAAACGTTCCCCAACCATGTCGCTTACGTCGGTACCCAGTTCGCCGTCAGCGGGCTGTCCGAGAACCTGCGCGAAGAACTGTCGCCGAGCAATGTGCGGGTGATCACCATCGAGCCGGGCGCGGTGGAGACCGAACTGCTCAGCCACGCCAGCGATGAGGCCATCAAGGCGGGCCACGACAGCTCGAAACAAGGCATGGGCGGCGTGCTGACCGCCGACAACATCGCTGAAGTGATCGACTTCGCCTATGGCCAGCCGCAATCGGTATGCATCAGGGAGATCGTGGTCTGTGCCACGCGCCAGCAGCAATAACGGCGCACGCTTCAGAAAACCACTGAGCGCCGATGCTCCGCAGTCGCCACCACCTTGCCACGCTTGAGCACCATCAGCCGTGCCGGCAGATCAAGTATCACATCGCTGACCGCCTGCGTGTCCACCAGCACCAGGTCAGCGTCCTTGCCCACTTCCAGGCCATAGTTGCGCAACCCCAAGGCCCGGGCCGGGCGGGTCGTGAGCATCGGCAGCACCGTGGCCTGGTCATCGGCGCCGCCCAGGTGGCAGGCCGGGATGGCGAGTTGCGCGATGTGCAGCAAGTCGCCCGTGCCATACGGGGTGAACGCATTGCGAATGTTGTTGGTGGCCAGGCAGACGTTCACGCCGCCATCGCGCAACGCCCGCACCGGGGTCAGTGTGCGCCTTACGTTATGGCTGTCGCCACGGGCACCCAGGTGCAGGTCGGTGGCTGGCAGGCACATCACACTGATGTCGGCTTCGCGCAGCAGTTCGATGATGCGCGCTTGCCGGTCGGGCTCGACCGCGGCCAGGCTGGTCAGGTGGCCGACGCAGACGCGGCCGTGATAGCCCTCGGCGATGGTGCGCCGGGCCACATACTCGATGGTCATCTGCTCGGCGTCATCGGCGAAGTCCTGGTGGAAGTCGATGTCCTTGCCGTAGCGTTTGGCCAGTTCGAAGACGAAATCGATGTGATCGAAAGGTGAATCGTCGTTGTAGGGAATACCGCCGACGACATCGGCGCCTTTCTCCATGGCCTCGACCATCATGGCCTGCATGCCCGGCAGTTTCAGGATGCCCTCCTGGGGGAACGCGACCACCTGGATGTCGATGACGTCGCGGAACCTTTCGCGCAGCTCGAGCACCACGTCGAGCCCCGTAAAGCCCTGTGCCGGGTCGAACTCGGCATGGGCGCGGACATGGCTGCTGCCCGCCTGCACGAGGGCGCGCAGGACCTGGGTCGAGCGCTCGAGGATGTCTTCGCGGGTCAGTGTCGGCTTGAGCGCGGCGGTCACCGCGATCGCTTCCTTCAGGGTGCCGGAGCGATTGGCCTTGCGCTGCATGACGTTGGCCTTTTCCAGGTGCAGGTGGCCTTCGACGAACCCCGGAATCAGCACGTTGCCGTTGCCCTCGACTTCCTGCGCAGCACGGGCGGCAATCGCCGGGGCGATCTGGGCGATCTTGCCATTGTGCACGGCCACGTCCAGCAAGGGTTGCGCATCATCGATGCGCACGTTTCGAAAGATGATATCCATGGGCGTTGCTCCTCACGTCAGCTCGGGCCCACCGCCCTCGGGCGGTGAGCCGTTTACAGCAGGATCAGAACGGCTTGGTCGGCAGGTACTTGCCATCCAGGGTGATGACGGCACGGGAGCCGCCTTCCGGATCGTCGACCTTCTTCACGTCCAGCTTGAAGTTGATGGCGCTGATGATGCCGTCGCCGAACTTCTCGTGGACCAGCGCTTTCAGGGTGGTGCCGTACACCTGCAGCATCTCGTAGAAGCGGTAGATGGTCGGGTCGGTCGGCACGCCGTTTTCCATGCAACCGCGTACCGGGATGGTCTGCAGCAGGGCGATGCCGTCAACGTCGAGGCCGAGCTTTTCGCCTACCACCTTGGCGGCATCGGCGGGCAGTGGGTGCTGGCCGAGCAGGGCGGCGGTGACGAAGGCTTCGGACAGGCCGGTGCCCTCGGTGATCTGGGCATAAGACAGGTCCTTGCGGGCCTTGGCCATGAGGATGACTTCGGTCAGGGCCTGGCGAGCACTTTGGGTAGCGTGCGAGTGGATCATGGGGGTATCTCCTTGGGTGGAAATTGCGGTCAGGCAACGTGCCTGGCTTGATGGGAAACGGCACATACGTCGGGGTTGGCGGCGAGTGACACAAAGCTGCCGCTGCGGCCATCGAAGGCATCGATGCGGCCGCTTTCGATGTCGTAGATCCAGCCGTGCAGGGTCACGCGGCCTTCTTCAAGGGCCAGGCGCACTGACGGGTGGGTCTGGATATTGGCCAGTTGGGCGATAACGTTCTCGCGCACCATGGCCGCGACCTTGGTCGGCTGGTCGGGGTGCTGGCGGGCTTCGTTGACCACCCGCGCGGAGTCGGCGTAGCGCAGCCAGCCGGCTACGGCGGGCATGTGCTCCAGGCACTTGCAGGTGGCGATGGCGGTCATGGCGCCGCAGTCCGAGTGGCCGCAGATCACGATGTCGGCCACCTGCAGCGCCGCGACGGCGTATTCGACCGAAGCCGATACACCACCTGGCTCAGGGCCGTAGGAGGGCACGATGTTGCCGGCGTTGCGGATGACGAACAGGTCGCCGGGCTCGCGCTGGGTCACCAGTTCCGGTACCAGGCGGCTGTCGGAGCAGGAAATGAACAGTGCCCTTGGGCGTTGTTGGGTGGCCAGGTCCTTGAACAGCTTGACCCGCTCGGGGAAGGCGTCGCGCTGGAACCTCAGGAAACCGTCGATGATGTCTTTCATGGCTGCTGCCTCAATGTCGCGGTGTGTTGGAGCAGAGATTACGGAGCGCATGGCATAAGGTAAAAGTCTCATTTATGATTGGGTCCATCAGATTAGCTTATGTGAGTTGCCATGCTTGCCCGACACATCCAGTACTTCCTCGCCGTGGCGCAACACCACAGCTTCACCCGCGCCGCAACGGCCCTGCATGTGTCGCAGCCGGCACTGTCGCAGCAGGTCCGGCAGCTGGAGGAAAGCCTTGGCGCGCAACTGTTTGATCGCTCGGGGCGTAGCACACGGCTGACCGATGCCGGGGAGGTCTACCTGCGTTACGCACGACGGGCCGCGCAGGAACTGGAGCAAGCCAAGCGTGCAATTCATGACGTCAGCGACCTCAGCCGCGGCCTGCTGCGGGTGGCCGTGACGCCAACGTTCACCTCTTACCTGGTCGGCCCCTTGGTCGAGGCGTTCCATGCTCGTTATGCGAACATCACCCTGAACGTGCGTGAAATGTCCCAGGAGCGCATGGAAGCAATGCTGCTTGCAGACGAGCTGGACCTGGGGATCGCATTCGAGGACGTTCAGGCGCAGGACATCGAGGCCAGCCCGTTACTGGTCGAGACCTTGGCGTTGGTGGTCAACCGCCGGCACCCCTTGGCCAAGGCAACAGGTATCGGGCTGCAAGCGCTGAGCACTGAATCATTGATCGTGCTCAGCGGGGAGTTCGCCACCCGCGAACAGATCGACCGTTTCTTCCAGCAACATGGCATTCACCCACAGGTGCGGATGGAGGCCAACACCATCAGTGCAGTGATCGAGATCGTGCGCCGTACGTCCCTGTCGACCTTGCTGCCTGCAACCATTGCCCTTGCCAATGAAGACCTGGTTGCCATTGCACTCGAACCGATCCGTTTGCAGCGCACGGCGGTATTGATGCAGCGCAGGGGCGGTTATCAGCGTGCAACCGCCCGCGCATTCATCGAACTGGCTGCAGAGGTGGCAGCGGCGCTGGAAAAGTGAAAGGCGTGCGCGCAACAGGCCGATGGTCAGCTGCGGCGTGGGCTCAAACGGTCTGCTTTGCCCTTGCTGCGAAGCGCAAGGCCAGCGGCAGCGCCAGTGCCCAGACCGGCGCCAGGACCAGCGCGGTTTCCAGGCGCCCCAGTGGCAGGTCGACACCGGCCAGCCGGGCGCCGGCCAGGTAAGCCAACGGGCCCCCGAACATGCCCAGCAACACCGCGCGCCACGCTGGCCGGGCAAACCCTGCCAGGCTGTGGCGCATGCCACTGGCCAACACAAGCCACAGCAGTGCCAGCCAGGGCGGCAGCGGCCACTGGCCGAAGCTGAATACGCCGAGCATTCCCAAGGTGCTGTCCAGCAGGCAGCCAACCAACGCTATTGCCAGCAGCACGCGCCACTCACCGCCGGGGCTCAGGCGCAGGTGCAGCAGCAGGCCGGCCAGCACGACCAGCAACAGCCAGGGCCTGTGCGCCCCCAATACACAAAGCCACCAGCCGGCCTGCAGCCACAGCGCATTGCCGAGCAGCCAGCCACGGCGGCCCATGTTCAGGCGCCCGGTAGCGGCGCCCGTCGCGCCTTGGGCCCGGCCCACAGCATCTGTGCCACGCCGATGGTCCGTTCCTCGAAGCCGCCCTGGCAATAGCACAGGTAGAACTCCCACAGACGCTGGAAGGCCTCGTCGTAACCAAGCCTGATCAGCTCTGTGCACGAGTGGCGCAGGTTGTCGCGCCAATGGCGCAGGGTGCGTGCATAGTCCTGGCCGAAGTCCTCGAGGTGCACAAGGTTCAGCGCCGTCTGGCGGCTGGCGGTGTCGAGCAGCACGCTCAGCGAGGGCAGCGCGCCGCCGGGGAAGATGTAGCGCTGAATGAAGTCCACCGAGCGCCGGGCCTGGGCATAGCGTTGGTCGCGGATGGTGATGGCTTGCAGCAGCATCAGGCCATCGTCCTTGAGCAGCGAAGCGCACTGGCGGAAGTAGGTGGGCAGGTAACGGTGACCGACGGCCTCGATCATCTCGATGGACACCAGCTTGTCGAAGCGCCCACGCAGGTCGCGGTAGTCCTCGTGCAGTACGGTGACATGCCGTTCCAGGCCCAGCGCCTTGACCCGCTGCAAGGTGTGGGCGTGCTGCGCGGCGGAGAGGGTGGTGGTGGTGACCCGGCAGCCATGCTGCACGGCGGCATGGATGGCCAGGCTGCCCCAGCCGCTGCCGATTTCCAGCAGGTGATCGTCGGGCTTGAGTTCGAGCTTCTCGCAGATAAGCCGGAGCTTGTTTATCTGAGCCTGCTCCAGGCTTTGTTCGGCACTGTCGAAGCGCGCAGCGGAATACATCATGGTCGGATCAAGCAACCGTTCGAACAGGGCATTGCCCAAGTCGTAGTGGGCCAGGATGTTGCGCCGCGCACCGCGTCGGCTGTTGTGGTTGAAGCGGTGCAGCAGGCGCAGGGCCGGGCGCGCCAGGCGGGCCAGGCCGCCCTCCATGGCGTCCAGCACGTCGAGGTTGGCGACGAACAGCCGGGTCACCGCGGCCAGGTCAGGGCTGCGCCAGTAGCCATGGATATAGCCTTCGCCGGCGCCGATCGAGCCATTGCCGGCCACCAGGCCCCAGGCGGCATCGTCAACGATCTCCACCTCGGCGCACAGTGGGCTGGCGAGGTCGCCGAAGGTCCATTGCCGGCCCCGGCTGATCAGGCGCAGCTGGCCGTGGCTCAACTGGCTCAGCTGCGCCAGCACCGCATGCCTGGCCAGGCCGCCGAGCAGCGGAGCAATGCTGGCTGATTTGCTAACGCTCAAGGTCGGTTCGGACATGGTCTGGCTCCTCGTGGATGGCTTGGCCTGGCGCCAGGTCGTGCTGGCTGGCGATGTGGTCGTATACGGGTGTGCGTTTGAGCAGCAGGCGCAGGGCTTGCCAGTAGATGCCGGTGACGGTGCGCAGGCTCATCCACGGGAAGGCCAGGATGTGGCGTTGCACGTTGGCGCGGTCGAGCGGCTGGCGTTGCAGGGCGAGGTCGGCGTCGAACACCTTCTGCCCGGCGCGCCAGTTTTCCATGTGCACGTGTACACGTTGCGCATCGAGGGCGAAGCGCAGCCGGTAGTCCATGTCCATCGGCATGAACGGCGAGACGTGGAAGGCCTTGGCCACGGCAAATGGCTGGGCCAGGTTGCCTTGCACCGGCAGCACATAGTGAAAGCGCTCGCGCCAGGGGGTGTTGCGCACCTCCAGCAGCACGGCCGCCACCTGCCCTTGGCAGTCGTGGCAGAAGTAGACGCTTACCGGGTTGAACGACAGCCCCCAGCAGCGTGGTTGCGTCAGCAGGTGAATGGCACCTTGGGGCACCTGCCCGGTGGCCTGGCCAACCAGCAGGCGTGCGGCCTCGACCAGGGGCATGCCCTGGCGGGTCAATGCGGGCAGGTAGTCGCTTTCGCGCCAGCACAACGGCGCCAGGCGCGAGCGCCCAAGCCAGCGGGACAGGCCCAGCAGGCGCGGCAGCTCGTCGAGGTCCAGATAGAACATGCCGACGCGGTAACGGAACGCGTGGTGCCCGGGCGTCAAGCGCCGGTGGCTGAGCCAGCCGTGGCACAGGCTGCTGTTCACAGCTGTTCTCCAAAGTGGCTGGCGACGGTCAGCGCGCTGAGCACGCCATCTTCGTGAAAACCGTTGGCCCAGTAGGCGCCGCAGTAGTAGCTGTGCAGCGGGCCCTGCAGTTCGGCCTGACGGGCCTGGGCGGCCACGGCGGCGAGGCTGTACTGCGGATGCGCGTACTCGAAGCGGGCGAGTATTTGCGTGGGGTCCACCAGCGCGGTCTGATTGAGGCTGACGCAAAAGGTGACCGGCGCCTGGATGCCTTGCAGGATGTTCATGTTGTAGGTAACGGCAGCGGGTGCCTGTTCGCTGCCGCCCAGGCGGTAGTTCCAGCTGGCCCAGGCCCTGCGCCGCTGGGGCAGCAGGCGGGTATCGGTGTGCAGCACCACGTCGTTGCTGGCGTAGTGGATGGCGCCGAGGATGGCCTGTTCGTGCTCGCTGGGGGCGTCCAGCAGCGCCAGGGCCTGGTCGCTGTGGCAGGCGAACACCACCTTGTCGAAGCGTTCGCTGCCGCCTGCCCAGGCCACGTCCACGCCTTCGTCGTCGCGGCTGACCCGTTGCACCGGACAACTCAGGCGGATGCGTTCGGCAAAGGGCCGGCACAGCGGCGCCAGGTAGCTGCGTGAACCGCCCTCGATCACCCGCCATTGCGGGCGCTGGTTGACCGACAGCAGGCCATGGTTGCGGCAGAAGCGCACGAAGAACTGCAGCGGGAACTGCAGCATGTCGGCCCGTGACATCGACCAGATGGCCGAACCCATGGGCACGATGTAGTGGTCGATGAAGCGTTGGCCGTAGCGGTTGTCGCGCAGGTAATGGCCCAGGGTGGTCGCGCCATCGATACGCTGTTGGTCGAGGTCGGCCGGCGCCTGGCGGTTGAAGCGCAGCACATCGCCCAGCATGCCCCAGAAGCCTGGCGACAGCAGGTTGCTGCGCTGGGCAAACAGGCTGCGCAGGTTGTGCCCGTTGTACTCGAAACCCGTACGCGGGTCGTGCACCGAAAAGCTCATCTCGGTGATCCGCGAGGCGACGCCCAGGTGTTCCAGCAGGCGAATGAAGTGCGGGTAGGTCCAGTTGTTGAAGACGATGAAACCGGTGTCCACCGCATAGTGCTGGCCGTGCCAGTGCACATCGACGGTATGGGTATGCCCACCGACCCGGTCCGCCGCTTCGAACAGCGTGACGGTATGCCGGCGGGACAGCAGGTGGGCGCAGGTGAGGCCGGCGATGCCGCTGCCGATGATGGCGATATGCATGGCTCAGCCCTGGGGTTGACGCGCCAGGCGCTGGCCCAGCTTCAGGCGCCAGCGTGCCGGCAGTGCGCCGAGCAGGCGCAGCAACAGGATGAAGGTGGCGGGGAAGGTGATCTCCAATGGGCGGCGTGGCAGGCGCGCAGCAATGTACCCGGCGGCGCGCTCGGCGCTCCATAGCTGCGGCATGGGGAAGTCGTTGCGGCGCGTCAGCGGGGTATCGACGAAGCCGGGGCTGACCAGGGTGACATCGATGCCTTCGCTGGCAAGGTCCAGACGCAGCGACTCGACCAGGTAGCGCAGCGCTGCCTTGGACGCGCCGTAGGCACCGGCCCGTGGCAGCGCCAGCCAGCTGACCGAGCTGCCCATGACCACCAGGTGCGGGCGTTTGCCGCGGCGCAGCAAGGGCAGGGCGGCCGCCAGGCAATGGCTGGTGCCGATCAGGTTGGTGCGGACCACCCGCTCGACCAGGGCCGGGTCGAACTGCCCCGGCTCCAGGTACTCGCAGGTGCCGGCATTCAGGATCACCAGGTCCAGCGAACCCCAGGCCTGTTCGATCTGCGCGGCGATGCGTGCCACCTGCTCAGGTTGGTCGACATCGCCGACCGCCAGCAGGACCTGGCCGGCAAAGCGTGCGGCCAGCTCCGCCAGGCTGTCTGCCTGGCGCGCCCCAAGCGCTACCTGGTGGCCTTGCTCCAGCAGGCGCAGCGCCAGTACCGCACCGATGCCGCTGCTGGCACCGGTCAGCCAGCAGCGGCTCATGCCAGCCTGCTCTTGAGCCAGCGAACCGCCCGGCCCATGACGGGAACATGCTCATACAGCAACGCGCCGGCATCGAAGTAGTCCTGATGAAAGTGAACCCGCCCGCGCCAGCGCAGATGGCTGCAGCCTTGCAAGCTGATCGGCTGCCCGCCGGCCAGGCGTGGGTGGCGGTAGTGCAGGGTCCAGCGGATGTAGCCGTGGCCCGGCTGTGGTTCGTCAAGGCCCTCGAAGGTGTAGCGAACCTCGGCCACGTTGGCATAAAGCTGCGCGAAATAGCCACGCAAGGCTGTGAGCCCGCTGATCTGATGGAGCGGGTCGCGAAAGGTGACATCCTCGCTGTACAAGTCGCCAAGCTGGTCAAGATTGTGTGCACCCAGCGTGGCAAAGCGTTCGGTGAAGTGCTGCAGGTAGTTGGACATGCACAATACCTGTACAAAATTAGGCTGATGTACAAGGTATAGTGCAGGTATCCGGATAACGCTATACAGAAGAGAATTTCTGTACAGCTTTATTACTCGGCATTCATCTGGCCTTCAACCGTACGGAGGCGCTGGCAGTTCGGCCAGGAGCCTTTTCAGGCCGTCGCTCCATTGCCTGCGAATCTGCTGGTAGTAAGCATCGTCGGCGCTGATGCGTTGGCGCGCATGCACCTCCAGGCTGTTCTTGCGGTACACCAGCAGGTCCAGCGGCATGCCTACTGACAGGTTGCTGCGAATGGTCGAGTCGAAGGAAATCAGGCCGCAGCGCAGCGCTTCGTCCAGGGGCGTGTGGTAGCGCAGGTTGCGGTCGAGAATCGGCCGGCCGTACTTGCTTTCGCCCAGTTGCAGGAAGGGGGTATCTGCCGTGGCCTGGAAGAAGTTGCCCTGTGCGTAGACGTTGAAGATGGCCATGGGCCCGCCAGCAATCTGACCGCCGACGATGAACGAACAGCTCAGGTCGATGCCGGCAGTCAGCTTGCTGCGGTCGCGGCTGACCACCTCGCGCAGGGTGTCGGCGACCAGCACCGTGGCGTCGTACAGCGTGGCAACATTCAGCAGGTGCGGGCCAGGGCCGTGGGTACGTTGCTGGAGCAGGTTCACCACCGACTGCGAGGTCGCCAGGTTGCCGGCAGTCTGCAGGACGATCAGGCGCTCGCCCGGCAGGCTGAACACGAACAACTTGGCAAAGGTCGATATCTGGTCGATACCGGCATTGGTGCGTGAGTCGCTGATGAAGACCAGCCCGTCCGCCAGGTGCATGGCGACACAGTAAGTCATGCGGGTTCCCTTGTTATCGCTGTCAACGGATGCAGCGCCGGTCACTGGCGGTGCACATGGACGCTGGCCTGCATCGACTCGGCGCCGCCACCCCGGCGCACGCCCCTGACCGGGCAGGCATCGAGGTAGTCCAGGCCCACGGCTAGCTTAAGGTGACGCTCTGGCCGTGTGAGGCGGTTGGTGATGTCAAAGCTGTACCAGGCGTCGTCGACCCAGGCCTCGGCCCAGGCGTGGCTGGCCAGGTGCTGCTCGTCCTCGGTGCACAGGTAACCGGAGACGTAGCGCGCCGGTATGCCCAGGCTGCGAGCGCAGGCCAGGAAGGCGTGGGTGTGGTCCTGGCAGACCCCGGCAGCACCGTTGAACGCTTCGATGGCGGTGGTGCCCACTGAGGTGCTGCCCGGGCGGTACGGCATGTGCTCGGCCAGGCCTTGCATCAGCCCGATCAGCGCAGCGCGGTCGCGGTGGGCGCCGCAGTGGCGGCTGGCAAAGGCCTTGAGTGTGTCGTCGGCCTGGGTCAGGTGGCTGCCGCGCAGGAACGGCAGCGGTGATTGTTCACCGGCCTCCTGCTCGTGTGCCGGGTCGATTTCCACCTGGCCGCTGGCGGTCAGTGCCAGGTGGCCATGGGGCTTGTCCAGGGTCAGTACATGCAGGATGTTGCCATACGGGTCGATCTGGCCCTTCACCTTGCTGGGCAGGTCCAGGTGCCATTCGTGGATGCGCTGGCGTTGGCTGCTGCGTGGTGTCAGGCGCAGGAACTGGATGCTGTTGCAGACGTCGCTGGCGTAGCTGTAGGTGGTGTCGTGGCGAATGGACAGTTTCATACGACCTCCAGGTAGGAGTGATGGACCGCCTGGCCCAGTTGGTTGATGCGCCCGAGGAAGTCGGTCAGCCATGGGTGCAGGCCTGCTTCGAGGATTTCGTCGACTGCGGTGTAGCGCAGGCGTGCATTGAGTTCGGCGGCCATGCGTTGGGCAGCGCGGCCGGTGCTGCCCGGCAGGCTGGCCAGGATCTGGTCCAGTTCCTCGATGCAGGCATGCAGCGAGCGCGGCACGTCCACCCGCAGCAACAGCAGCTCGGACACCGGCCGGGCACTGGGTGCGGCGCGATAGAGTTCGTTGAAGGCTTCGTACGAGGTCAGCGCGCGCAGCAAGGCGCTCCACTGGTAATAGCCGCGGGCAGAGTCGTCGCTGACTTCTTCGGAGGCTTCGCCAAACATCTCATAACGTGCATCGAGCAGGCGCAGGGTGTTGTCCGCCCGCTCCAGAAAGGTCCCCAGGCGGATGAAACTGTAGGCATCGTTACGCATGATGGTGCCCGATGTCGCCCCGCGGAACAGGTGCGAGCGTTCCTTGACCCAGTCGCAGAACTGGCTGATGCCATACCGGCCCAGGCCGTTGCTGGCGATGTTGCGCATCTCGATCCAGGTGGCGTTGATGTTCTCCCACATGTCGGCGGTGATGCGGCCACGTACCGCATGGGCATTGGTCCTGGCCGCCTGCAGGCAGCAATAGAGGCTGCTCGGGTTGGTCGCGTCGAGGGCGAAGAAGTGCAGCATGCGCTCGGTGTCGAGCGTGGTGTGCCGGCGGCGGTAGTCATCCAGCGTTCCGGAGGCCAGCAGCGACATGGCCAGCTCGGCATGGCCGTCGCTGCGCCCGGCCTGGGGCATCAGCGACAGCGAATAACTGACCTCGAGCATGCGCGCGAGGTTTTCTGCACGTTCCAGATAGCGCGACATCCAGTACAGGTCGGAAGCGGTTCTCGAAAGCATGGTTCAGTCCTCCACCACCCAGGTGTCCTTGGTTCCGCCGCCCTGCGACGAGTTGACCACCAGCGAGCCTTCCTGCAGCGCCACACGGGTCAGGCCACCGGGCACCAGGCGGGTTTCACTGCCTGACAGCACGAACGGGCGCAGGTCGATGTGGCGCGGGGCGATGCCGCTGTCGACGAAGGTCGGGCAGGTGGACAGGCACAGCGTGGGTTGCGCGATGTAGGCATGCGGGCGGGCCTTGATGCGGGCGCGGAAATCCTCGATCTGCGCGCTGGTCGAGGCCGGCCCGACCAACATGCCGTAGCCACCGGAACCCTGGGTTTCCTTGACCACCAGCTCGGGCAGGTGGGCCAGCACATGGGACAGCTCCGCAGGCCGGCGGCATTGCCAGGTGGGAACGTTGTTGAGGATCGGCTCTTCGCTCAGGTAGAAGCGGATCATGTCGTCGACATAGGGATAGATCGACTTGTCGTCGGCCACCCCAGTGCCCACTGCGTTGGCCAGCACCACGTTGCCGGCACGGTACACCGAGATCAGCCCCGGTATGCCCAGCATCGAGTCCGGGTTGAACGACAGCGGGTCAAGGTAGTCATCGTCCAGCCGCCGGTAGATCACGTCCACCTGTTGCGGGCCGGCGGTGGTGCGCATGTAGACATGCTCGTCACGGATGAACAGGTCCGCGCCCTCGACCAGTTCGATGCCCATTTCCCGCGCCAGGAAGGCATGTTCGAAATAAGCGCTGTTGAAGCGCCCCGGGGTGAGCAGTACCGCGGTCGGGTTGTCCAGCGGGCTGGCGCTCTTGAGCGTGTCCAGCAGCAGGTTGGGGTAGTGGTCGATGGGGGCGATACGCTGGGCGGCGAACAGCTCGGGGAACAGCCGCATCATCATCTTGCGGTCCTCGAGCATGTAGCTGACCCCGCTGGGGGTGCGCAGGTTGTCTTCCAGCACGAAATAGCTGCCATCGCCATCGCGCACCAGGTCGACGCCGGCGATATGGGCATACAGCCCTCGGTGCAGGTCCAGGCCCTGCATGGCGATCTGGTAGCCCTCGTTGGCCAGCACCTGCTCTGGCGGGATGATGCCGGCCTTGAGGATGCGCTGGTCGTGGTAGATGTCCTGCAGGAACAGATTCAGCGCCTGCACCCGCTGGATACAGCCGCGTTCGACCATGCGCCATTCGCTGGCGCGAATGCTGCGCGGGATGATGTCGAAGGGGATCAGGCGCTCGGTGTCCTGCTTGTCGCCGTACAACGTAAAGGTGATGCCGGCCCGGTGAAACAGCAGGTCGGCTTCGCGCCGACGTTGCTCCAGCAGCTCCTGCGGGGTATTGGCCAACCAGCGGGCGAACTCCTGATAATGCGGGCGGCAATTGCCGTTCGCTTCGTACATCTCATTGAAAAAAGCCCGGGACATAGCCACTCCTTGCCACCGTTGCTGGCAGTGCGTTGTGCATGCAAAAGGCCATTGCAATGAAGGTGCCGAAAGTTCGGTGCAGCGCTGGAAGGCGTGGGGGTGTGCGGTAAATCACTGAAATTGCGTGGTTTTATCGAGGCGTTGAAGAGCGGCGCAGCGCGCTGTGGTCGCTGCTCATGGGCGCAGATGCCGCCCGGCGTGCATCAAAAAGGCGCGTTATGCATCCTGCTGCCGATTTTGACCCGAGTGGGTGCTTGCCTTTGCAGCACCAACCGCCTGTGCAGGTTCAACGCCGTGGCTGCCAGGCACAATTCAGCGCCGCCAGGGCCAGCACCGAGGCCGCGGCCGCCTAGGCCCAGATCGCGGGTATCACTGGGCAGGCACAGGCCGAGTACCTGGGCGGCGTTGCGCGACTCTCGGTCGGCGCGCAGGATGGGCGCCGCACCGGCAGCGGTGGACATGGCAATTTCGTGAGGACGTGGGCTTGCAGGATAACCTGCTTGCTTACCCGGATGGCCCACTCTTTGCTTCTCTGCGCCACATGCACTTGAGGTAACAGAAACGCCATGCACGCCCAACGCCATCGCTTCAATGACGTCAACACCCATGCCAGCGCGATCCTCGGTTGGCAGCAGACCTACGACCAGATCAGCGCCGGCAGCGCCCACACCGAACTCACCCATCTCACCGCAGAGCGCTTCCAGATTTTTCATGAGTGCCTGGACAAGCGTGTAGTCCAGCACGGGGTGGCGCCGGCGCGGCGTTTTTGCCTGGCAATACCCGCTGGCAGCGCGGGTGCCGGGGTGTTCCAGGGCAGCAGCGTGGGGAGTGCGGATGTCACCCTTCTTCACAGTGGTCAGGAGTTTTTCGTCCATGCGCCCGAGGGCATGGACCTGCTGGCAGTCAGTGTCGATGCCGGTCGTCTGGAACAATTGGCCGAGCGTGAGTTCAGCGCCCAGGAACTGCGTGCGTTGAACCGCACCACCCGGCTGAACGTCAGCCCGGCTTTTCTGGGGGCGGTACGTCAGCAACTGCAGGGGTTGATCGATGCGGCGCTGCAGGGTGAAGCGCTGGTGGAAGCGCAGCTCGAAGACTCGCTGCTCGAGTGCATGCTGGTGCTGCTGGATCAGGTCAGCCAGGACGGCAGCGGGCGTGGGGGAAATGTTGCGGTCAGCGCCTACCTGGTCCGGCAAGCGCACCAGATGGCCTTGGATTGCCTGGACGAGCCGTTGTCAGTGCTGCAGATCTGCGAGCGGCTGGATGTCAGCCGCAGCACTTTGCAGCGCAGCTTCCTGGCCGTCACCGGCCTTAGCCCGGTCGAGTACCTGCGCACGGTACGGCTGAATGCCGTACGTCAACGGCTGCAGCGCACCGCAGCCGAGCAGTTCACCGTTGCCCGGGTGGCCAGTGATCTTGGTTTTACCCACCTTGGGCATTTTTCCGGGGCCTACCGTGCGCTGTTCGGTGAACTGCCTTCGCACACCCGTCGCCAGGACAGCCTTGGTCAGTCAAAGCGTTCCAGGCGGTAAGGGGTCGGGTCCACCAAGGGCGTGCTGCCATCGACCAGGTCCGCTGCCAGCTGGCCGGCCGCTGGCGAGGTACCGAAGCCGTGGCCGGAAAAGCCGGTAGCCAGCACCATCCCCGGTAGCTGCGTGACTGGCCCTATCACAGGCAGCGAGTCGGGGGTCACATCGATGGTGCCGGCCCACGCCTGCTCGATGCGCGCCTGCTTGAATACCGGCCAGGCGGCTCTGAGGTTGTTCAGCGCCTCCTGGTTCAAGGCCGGGTTGGCAACAGGGTCCTGGGTGCGGATGCGCTCGAATGGCGAGACCGCGGTGGCCGACCAGCGCCGCGCCAGCGCCAGGTCCTTGAAGAACGGCTTGCCGAACGACACCCGCAGCAAACCCCGTTGTGCCCGGAACTGCGGCAGGTAGCGTGGGCCGAGCAAGGCATGATCCAGGGTCAGGTGCGCGTCGAGGGCACCCCGTTGGGTGATGATGAAACCGCCGTCGATATGCTTGCGGAACGAGAAATCGGGGCCGCCCACGGCGATGTCGGTCGGGCCTTCCATGGGCGCCGTACGCAGCACCGAGCAGTTCAGCGGCAAGCTTGGCAGGGCGACCCCGTGGTTGCCCAGCAGGCGCCGTGACCACAAGCCGCCCGCCAGCAGCACCTGCTCGCAGCGGATCTCGCCGTGTTCGGTCACCACGCCGTCGATGCGCCCGGCGGCGGTGGTGACGCAGCGCACGGCGCACTGCTCGACAATCACCGCGCCCCGGGCCATGGCGGCCTTGGCGATGGCGCTGCTGGCCAAGGTTGGCTCGGCACGGCCGTCGCTTTCGGTGAAGATGCCGCCCGCCCAGGCCGCTTGCCCACCCGGTACGCGGCGGGCGATTTCGGCGTTGCTCAACAGGCGCGAGCCCACTGGCAGGCCTTGCACCGACGCCAGCCAGGCTTCGTGCAGGGCCATTTGCCCGGGCTCGCGGGCGGCGAACAGGATGCCCGCCTGCCGATAGCCGACCTCGCGGCCGACCCGGGCGGGCATCTGTGCCCACAGGCGGTCCGCTGCCAGGGCCAGGGGCAGGTCCTCGCGGTGGCGGCTGGTCTTGCGCACCCAGCCCAGGTTGCGCGAGGACTGCTCGCCAGCGATGCGGCCCTTCTCCAGTACCACCACCGGGATGTTGCGTTCGGCGAGGGTCAGTGCAGCGGTCAGGCCGACGATGCCGCCGCCGATGATGACCACGGTGGTGGCACTGGGGGGTGTGGTTGCGCAGTGCACCGGCGCGATGACAGGGGACATGGGCGGTTCTCCTCGAAGCGGGCGGACTAGCGCTGCAGGTCGATCAGGTGGGGGGTGGCGCGGGATGCTCCGCGGTAGGCGGTGACCTCCAGCTCCACCCGGTAGACCGTCGAGCCCAGAGGTGGGCAGGTGACCGTGCTGGCTGGGTCGACGCCGCGGAACACTTCACCGACGAGGGTCATCACGGTGGCGACATCCGCAGGGTTCTGGATGAACACCCGTGAGCACACCACGTCGGCGAGGGTTGCATCCACAGCGTTGAGCGCGGCTTCGATGTTGGCGAACACCTGGCGGGTCTGGGCCTCCAGGTCCTCGGGGATTTCGCCCGTCGCCGGGTTGCGCCCGGCGGTGTTGGAGACGAAGATCCAGTCGTCCACGGCCACCAGGCGCGAGTAGCTGCCCAGGGTCTCGTATTTCGATCCGGTTTTCAGTTTGGTGATTTGCAACATGGCATTGGCCTCAGGGTTGGATGGATGAATCAGCTCAGCGCAGGGCTTTCCCACAGGTTCAGGCGCACGCCGACACCGCGTTCCAGCGCCTGGCGGTACACCACCGTGCCCCAGGCCACATCCTCGACCGGCATGCCGCCCACCGACATGATGATGATCTCCTCGTCGTTGCGCCGGCCGGGCGCGACGCCTGCGACGATCTTGCCGATGTCCTCCAGCTGATCAGCCGGCAGGCTGCCTTCGGCGATCATGTCCATGAAGCGCACGCCTACCAGCGGCACATGGTTGTGTGCGGGCTTGGGCAGCTCCTCGAACCAGGCTTCGTACAGGCCGGTGTTGTCGACCACCTTGCGCACGTCGGCCTGTTCCATGCCGGCGTCGATGCTGCAGCCTGCCGGCATGGCGAGGAACGCGCCGGGCTTGACCCACTCACGCTTGACCAGCGGGTAGCTGGACGGGTCACCGGTTTCGCCGGAGGTGCAGTAGGTCACCAGGTCCGAGCCACGTACCACGGCCTCGATGCTGTCCACCACGTCGATGGTGGTGATCTGCGGATAGGTGTCGCGTACCCAGCTGATGAAGTCGTCCAGGCTTTTCTGGCCGCGGCCCTTGAGCTTGAGCGTATCGACCTGCGGGCACACGGCCATGAACGCGGCCACGGTGGTCTTGCCCATGACGCCAGGGCCCAGCAGGCCGATCACCCGCGCGTCGCGGCGGGCCAGGTGGCGTGCGCCGACTCCGGGGATGGCGCCGGTGCGGTAGGCCGACAGCAGGTTGGCCGACATGTGCGCCAACGGGGCGCCAGTGTCGGGGTCGTTGAGGGTGAACATCAAGATCGAACGCGGCAGGCCTTTGTCGCGGTTGGCGATATTGGAGCCGTACCACTTGACCCCGGCGGTGCAGAAGTCGCCGCCCAGGTAGGCCGGCATCGCCATCATGCGCCGGTCGGCGGTGGGTTTGGGCATGTTGGGGAAGGGCGAGTCCTTGGGGAAGGTGATCATCGCACCGTGGGAATCGCTGTTCGGCCCGGCCATGCGGTAGTCACCGTGGTGCAGCAAGGCGAACATCTGTTCCATGGTGTTCACGCAGGCCAGCATGTCGGTGACGCCGGCGCGGATCATGTCCTGCTCGGACAGGTAGAGAAAGTCGATTTTTGTAGTTTTAGTCATGGCTTGTCTCGAAGGCATGGGGGAGGTGCCTGCAGCGGGGGCTGCTGCTGACGGTGCCGATGTTAGGAATGCCCCAGGGCGCGCGGCTATCCCGAATTGGTCAGGAATGACGGGGTGGCTGCAGCCATGCCGGTTCGTGCTCTCTAGCCCGGGGCTTTGCGCGTTATCGATGCATTTCGGGCCACAATGGCGTTGGCAGCCATGACCAAAAGCCCGGCAATGCGGTACATGCCGTGCGCCTTCGAGCGCGGCACACTGTGGCGGTCGCAAGGCACCTCAATTCAGGATCAGCCCATGAAAACAACAACATCCAATCCGATTGACAAGACATCCGTGTACATCTGCGCAGGCCTGGTTTCCGCTGGCGGGGCGCTGCTGCTCAATGTGCTGCCGGTACTGTTTGGCGCCTTGGCCGAGCAGTTCGGTTATGGCGAACAGCAACTGGGCAGCCTGGCCATGGCCATGAACCTCGGTTTCGGGGTGCTCGGCCTGGCCTCGCTGCTGTGGATCCAGCGCCTGAGCTGGCGGGTCATTTCCACCCTGGCCTCGCTGCTGGTGGCGGCTGCGCTGGCGGGCATGCTGGGCAACCCCACGTACGAGACGCTGATGCTGCTCATGGCCCTGGCAGGCGCCGGTACCGGTGGGCTGTATGCCTTGGCGATGACCATTTTCGGCGACAGCGCGCAACCTGAGCGGGCATTCGGTTTCAAGCTGGGCATGGAGACGGTGCCCGGCGCCGTGCTGTTGATCGTGTTGCCGGTCGCCGTGGCGCCGCTGTGGGGCTTCCAGGGCATGTTGGTGACGCTGGTCATCAGCATGCTGCTGATGGGCGTAGCGCCCTTGCCGTGGGTGCCGAGCCGCAGCGCGCGGCAGCTCGAGGCGCGCGCAGGCGGGGCGCCGGTGGTGTGCCGTGAGAGCCGCACCATTGCCTGGCTGAGCCTGCTCGCCAGCCTGGTGTTCCTGACCGGCATCATGTCGGTGTGGGCATTCCTTGAGCTGATGGGCAAGAAGAGCGGCTTGTCTTCGGACACCATTGGCTCGGTGTTGGCGCTCGGCTTCATCATCAACGCCGGCGGCGGTTTCATCGCCTCGTCGGTCGGCCTGAAGGCCGGGCGCTTCCTGCCGGTGGCGGTGATCATCGCGGCCGAGGTGGCCGGCCTGGTGCTGTTGGCGCAGTTCGACTCGCTGACCACCTACGTGGCCGGGGTGATGTGCTTCCTGTTCTCGATCAGTTTCGTGCTGGCCTACACCTTCGGCGTAATGGCTGAGTTCGACCTGTCGGGGCGGTTGGTTGCTTTGGGTGCGCTGTGCCTGTCGGTCGGCGCGGCGGTGGGGCCGGCGGTCGGTGGCCTGCTGATCGAATCTTACGGTTACACCGCAGTGCTGCTGTTCTCCGGCGCCTGCTCGATCAGCGTGCTGGCGATCTACGGTGCTGCCGTGCTGCGCTCGCAGCAGGCGGGCAAGCGCGAGCCGATTGGCGACGCGGTGACCTTGCCAAAGCTGTGATGGATGCAGCCTGGGTAGAAGAGGCTCGCCGGGGATGACCCGGCGAGCTTTTTCATTTCACGCAGATAAGGACGAAACCAAGCATGAAGATTGCAGTGATCGGGGCAGGGGCGATGGGCAGCCTGTTTGCCGCCAGGTTGATCGATGCCGGTGCCGAGGTGACCCTGGTCGATGTCGATGAGCGCTTGCTCGACGCGCTGCGCACCCATGGCCTGCGCCTGGAGGACGAACAGGGCGCGCGCGTGTACTGGCCGCGGGCGGTGCGCGCCGAGCAGTTGCACGGCCAGGTCGATGTCCTGCTGATGCTGACCAAGAGCCATCACACCCGCCAGGCCATGCAGGCAAGCCAGCATCTGCTTGGCCAGCAGACCCTGGTGGTGACGTTGCAGAATGGCCTGGACAGCGTGCCGGTGCTGCGCGAGTTCGTGGCTGACCATTGCCTGGCGATAGGCATGACCCTCTACCCGGCCGATGTGCTGGCGCCGGGTAGCGTGCGCAGTTGCGGCGCTGGCGAAGTGCGCTTGCGCGGGCTGTTGCCTGGGCCGCAGCCGCTCGGCCCATTGCAAGCTCTGATCGATTGCGTGCGCCGCGGCGGCATGCACTGCATCGAGGACCCGGACATTGAGGTCAGCCTCTGGGAAAAAGTCGCCTTCAACACGGCCCTGAACTCGCTGTGTGCCCTGACGGGGGAGAATGTCGGCGAGCTTGGCCGATGCTCGCGTGGCCGCGAAGTGGCCCTGACATTGGTCGCCGAAGCTGCCTCTATTGCCGCGTCAGTGGGTGTGGCGCTGGATCCGCTGCGGGTCACGCAGGCAGTGGAGCAGGCATTCGTCGTGCACGCCGCGCACAAGCCTTCGATGCTCCAGGACCTTGAGCATGGCAGGCGCATGGAGATCGACGCGCTGTCCGGCGCCTTGCTCGCCCATGCCCGGTGCCAAGGCGTGCAAGCCCCGGCCATGGCCGCCATCGACAGGTTGCTGCGCAGGGCGCAGCGGCGCCGTACGCTTTTGTCAGTGCAGCGGTGAGAAGGCGGCGGGCAGATACACCACCGAGTTCATCTTCTGCAACTGCGGGGCAGAATTCTCCGGCGGCCACACGCCGTCGCCGACCGCGCGGGTGCGCACATCCAGGCGCTGTTCCAGGCTGGCGTAGGGCCAGATGTGCAGGTAGCGCGGCACCCGGCCATTGGTGGCGTAGAACGCCGCATACACTGGCGAATACGGTTCAGCGGTGCGCGGCCCTACCGCCTTGCGCCAGCCGGCCAGGGTCGGTGCCAACCCGGAGCTGACCAGGTCGTACTCGCGCAGCTCATAGAACGGCCCATGCTTGCCGGGGGCCAGCGGCTCCAGGAAGGGGAACAGGCGGTAGTCGTCCATGTGCTGCTCGAGCACGAACTCACCGATACCAAAGGCGTCGCTGGCCAGCAGCACACGCTCGCGTTCGGCCGCCTGGACTTCGACGCTGGCGAAGCGGCGCAGCACGGCAATGGTGTTTTGCGGGCCGATCTCGGACACCCAGCAGCCGATCAGCTCGACACCTTCCATGGCAGCCTGCAGGGCCTCCTGAAGACGCGGCAGGGCTTGGCCGGGTGTGCGCACGCGCAAGGTGAAACGCAGCAGTTCGTAAGGGTGGGACATCAAGCGTAGCTCCTGGATAAAAAAGCCCGGACCTTCCCCGCACGGCAACGCCCGGGCAAAACGGTAAGAAACGCTAACGGTCAGTGGGTGGGGCGCTCAATGACAGCCAGGCGCAATGTTGTTGCGTTACGTGCAACGACGGCCCGGCGGTAGGTGGCGAAAGGCAATGTGGCGCGGTATGTGCTTACGGTTCGCCTATCAGTCTTTTTGTTACCCAAAATCACGTGAATATTGCACTAATATGGCGCGTGCTCTTGATAGAGGTGGTTCATGAACGGTCAAGCGATGTCTGTCTGGAACGCGAGTGTCCACGCTGTATGCGGGCGCTTCGAAACGCGCTACGACCACTGCCAGAGCCTTTTCATCGGCGATTTGCGCCCCTCGCTGCTGGGCACCACGCAGGTGGCCCATATCCGAAGCAATGCCCACGCGATCGCCCGTTCGGGGCATGAAGCGTGGCGTGACGGCGATACACATTGTTTCCTTGTGTTACAACAGCAGGGGGAAATGGCCATCGAGCTGGGCGACCGGGTAATTGAGCTGCGCGAAGGTGACATGGCCTTGCTGGACTCGGCGCAGGCGATGAAGATGATCCCCCGCGGGCTGTTCTCCCACGTGTCCATTCACGTGCCCCGTGAGCGCTTGAACAACCTGGACCCCAGCCGTTTCGGCAAATTGTCCACTGCCGGCGTGTGTGGCCAGTTGCTGGCGACGTTGGTGCGCCAGGTGGCCGAAGGCGAGCTCGAACAGTGGGCCTGCCCGGAAGACGGTGACGGGCTGCAGGCCGCGCTGGTCGGGCTGCTCGGCTCGGTGTTGGAATACCGGGCACGTGACAGTTCGCCCGGCCTGCACCTGCACGAAGTGCAGTCACTGATCCAGCAACGCCTGGACTCGCCGCGCCTGACGCCTGTCGCCCTGGCCGAGGAACTGGGCATCTCCAGCCGCCAGCTGTATCGCCTGTTTGAGGCCAGCGGCGACAGCGTCTGCCGCTACATCCTGCGCGAGCGCCTGCTCAGGGCTGCTCAGGACTTGCGTAACCCTGCCTATGGCCATCGCTCGATCACCGACATCGGTACCCGTTGGGGCTTCGCCGATTCTGCGCATTTTTCCAAGACGTTCAAAAAGCAACTGGGCATGGCGCCACGCAGCTATCGCAGCCAGGGGCAGTAGGTCAGGGAGGGGGCTAAAACGCCTGCATCGCTTGGGCAGGCACGACCCGGAAGCTGGCAGGGAGGTGGCGACAGGTGCTGCCCCCAAGGTTGGCTGCATCGACATGCCGATCACCGCGGCTTCCTAGGTGAAAGAGCGGCCTGCCCAGTCATCGTCGTAGTCCAAGGCCAGGCCAACGTTGCCGCACATGCCGAAGCCGATGGCCGAGCGCGCGTCGATCTGGTGGCTGATGAACCGGCTGGTACCGAGCAGGTACAGCAGGGCGTTGCCGCCTTCGTTGCCATCGAAGTCGACGCATCAGGCAGAAGGCGCTTGCCTGCATGGACGACTGGAACGTCCGTACGCTTTCAACCTACCTGGGCGAGCCCGGCCCAAAAGCCAAGCAGCGCACTGACCCCGACCCGGCCAAGACCCACTGGCTGCAGCGGGTGAACTTCGTGCTGTGCGACGGCAACATGGGCCAGGCTGACAAGAATGGCTCAACCAGTACAAGTCAGTCGGCGTCGAGCCCTGCAAGGAAAACTTCACCCAGGAGCCACTGGCGGCCGCGAAGAAGGGTGAAGAGCTGGGCATGAAGCACAACAAGGAACTGGCACCGAAGATGACCGATGCCGGCAAGCTGCTGGGTACCCGCGAGCAGTTGAGTGACGGGCCCCGGGACCTGTTTGCCGTGGGCAGCTACATCGGCCAGTGGGGGTAGCCACCGCATGAAAGTATCTCCCTGCGCACCGAGACCGCTGCCGATGGCAAGCCGATCAATGGCGCCAATGGCAAGCCTTACGTCATGCACTTCAAGGCACCTGAAGTCAGCCAGTTCTGGTCCTTTACCGTCTACGCCTCAGACAACCGCCTGATGGCCCACAACGCCATCAACCGCCATCGCCGCGGTGACCGTACCCTCAAGCCGGATGACAAAGGTGAATACACCCTCGAGCGGAGCGCCAAGGGTGACGAGGGCAACCCTGATTACCTGCCAATTCCGCAAAAGAATGCCTAAATCGTCCTGAGGTTGCCTGGCCCAAGCTAGGCAGTGCAAGGCGGTGGATACAAGTTCCCGCCTGTCGAAGTGACTTCGCACGGATTCGTGAGGAGGGTAATGCACTTTCGGGCCTGGCTCCGAGGGTGCTCAGGTTGGCTGCTTAACGCCTTGATTGCGCCCTGGAGGCAAGCGAGTGCCTGGCAGCACACCGAGTATTCGGTATCCTGCTTTTTAAAGTAAAGCGCCAGCGTCACAGGCTATCGGGATTCCAGAAGAACATTTGGACATTCATATAAATCACATGGTTATGAATGGGAAATTGGATTTGTACCCGCAGATGTACCCCTTTCAACAGCAGCTACGAGTGGATTGCAGTGGACGCAACAAGGAGGGATCGTTTTCAAAGGTGCAATCCCTCACCCACTCGCGCAATTTATGCTTTGGGCTCGTCCCAGTCGCTACGCGTCGTAGCAGTCAGCGCATCCCAGTCATCAGGCGGGTTGCCGCGGCCCAGCATCTTCTCAAATACGGCGTAGGGATCAGATTTGCTGCCTGCAGACCGTAAGGTATTTTCGTCGTTGACCCATGCATAGACGATGACCTTGGATCTTGAGTCGTAGCGAAAGAACAGCCGAAAGCGCCTGCCGATTTTTGCCCTCCGCCAATGTCGGTAGGCGGTGCCCAACGTGTTGCCTTGGCGGAACTCATCACGGCCTGGGTCGGCAGGCACAGCCTCCATGATCAGATGGCTCAATGCCCGAAACAGCTTGACGTTGGCGTTGCTCTCAAAACCTTGCGGATCGTTCTGCTCGGCTCGGGCGGCGGCTTCTTGCAATTTACGTAGCTGTAATGTCACACCTTCATGGAACAACAGTGTCCAGCCATGTCGCAGCATCAGATCGCGACCTCACCATCGATATCTTCGTCCAGGTTTACCGAGTGGTTTGCGTTGGCGAACATGGCTTGCGCCAAGTCTTCCGGCAGAGTGGTGAGGTTGCGGCCGCTTCGGATATCAGCCTCCAGCAAACCCAGGAACGCACCGATGGCAGGGTCTTCGTGGGTAGTTTCTACGCGGCTGACTACGATTTCACCCCCGCGCACATCGAATGCGATTTTGCTTCCAGTGTCTATGCCCAAAAGCTGGCGAACTGATTTGGGCAGTGTGACCTGTCCCTTCGAGGTCAGCGTTGCGATTTCGTGGATTTCAGGCATGGGCGTTCTCCCCGGATGTATTGATTAAATCGTAAGGAATAATCCTTACTTGGTCAATCTTGGTTTTCTGCTGATTAAGCATAAGCAGGATGAAAGCTCGGAAGCACCGCAGCATGAGTTACACCATCCCTTAGGACACGATAGGAGCTTTTACGGTGCCGCGAGTTTTGAGTCTGACGCGGATTGATTCACAAAGGGGTGGTTATATATCCAGTCTTTACGTAATTTCAGACGATTTGCACCAAAATTGTCCTCAATCTTGTTTACCGCTCCCCATCAATCACGCTAATTTGCGGCAACGCTGGCACAGTGCCGCTATCGGTCGTCCTTCGACTAGTCCTCGCAAGAGCACACTGCTGCTCAGCTGGTGCCTACCCTTAAACAGGGCGGGATCATTGATCGTGCGCAGCAACCGTATGAGGATTCTGCGGTTTCGTGTTTGTGGGAAGTGTTATGGATGGCGTGAGTTTCAAGCAGGTAGATCAATATGCCCTGTGTTGTGTCGAGGAATTCTCTGAGGAGCTCAAGCTCGCGCTGAGGGAGAACCTCACGCGAATCTGCCACGGCGCCGACCAGGCCAGCAAGGACAGGGCCATCTACAAATACCCTGCGACGATCAGGCATTTCTGGAACGAGCGCTACTGCAAAAAGCCCTGGGAAACCCGGATCGGCATGCTCGGCGAGCTTCTGTCGCACGTCATCATTCTGAAGCTTTTCCCCGATTTCGACGTCGTCTCGCCGTTCTTCAACATGGAAGAAAAGAGCATTCGCAAGGGCTTCGATCTCCTTCTATACGAGACCTCAACCAACAACGTCTGGATCACCGAGGTCAAATCGGGGGGGCGAGGAGCGGACAAGACCTCTTGCTCCGCCACCAGCGGGCTGTTGCGCCTGGCTCGGGATGATCTCAAGAAGCGCTTGGCAGAGCCGGAGCTCAATCACTGGCTCAACGCGATCAATGCCGCGAAAAATGCGATCCACAACAAAGCCAACTACCGGGACTCGGTGATTGAGATTTTGGAGATGGAAGGTGATCTAGCCGAAGAAGACGGTGCGACTGCCTCGGACAACAATGTGTTTCTGATCTCTGCCCTGTTCAGCGATGTGTCCCAGGCCATCGCCGAGAAGACCGTATCAAATTTCACCACGAAGCTTGTGGCGGAGGCGGTGTTCAAGACGGTGTGGGTACTGTCCCTGCACAAGGGCACTATGGAAGAGCTGGAAGAGTTCTTGAGGCAGGAGGCGGAGCAGTAGCATGGAAGAGTTGACCATCAGGAAGCTGGGCAACACCAAGTTCAAGGATCTGTATTTTCAACTCCTCAAGGGAGACGAGTTGGGTAACACGCAGACCGTAAAGTTACTGGCCATCGCCGTGCTGCTCCTAAACCACAAAACCCCTGAAATTCGGCGTCTTGGCTACCGAATCATCTTGTTTTACGGGAACGCCACGGGTCAGTACCAGGCACTCTACGATGTGGCGCTCGACAGTGGCCTACACCCTGTCTCAGCGGTGATCAGCAGCTATTTTTCCGAGGACGACCACCGCAGCGAGTCGTTCATAAGAAACATCGTTGGCAGCTACGTCGATACCTTCCGTGATCAGGGCATCGTGCTCACTGAGCAACAGGACGCACTGCGAACATTTGTACAGTCGGAGTACCGTAAGTCGTCAGTCGTGGTTGCACCGACCAGCTACGGCAAATCTGAGCTCATCATCCAATCGGTGAAGGAGAATCCGGGGCAGCGAGTGTTGATTCTCGTCCCCTCGAAGGCCCTGCTGGCACAGACGAAGAAGCGGTTGATCTACGCGGACATCGAGGGCGTGGGCAAGGTGGTCACCCACCCCGAAATGTATTCGGTTGAGCGAAATAACAGGGCATTTGTCCTAACCCAGGAACGGCTCAACAGGCTTTTGAACGAGAACGCCGGGCTGACCTTCGACATGGTCTTCGTCGATGAGGCCCACAACCTCTTGCAGAGTGATCGCAGAAGTGAGTTGCTGGCTGCCATGCTGTGCATTCTGGGGGCGCGTAACCCTGAAACGTCATTCAAGTTCCTGACTCCCTTCCTGTGTGATGAGCTCAATGTCCGTGTGCGCTTCCTGGACATGATCCCGAACGGGTTCAAAATCGACGAATACATCAAATCTGAGCGCTTCTACATCAAGGACTTCAGGGCGGGGAGGGAGCGAACAAAGCTCAAGCTTTATGACCACTTCCTGAATGACTGGATGGAGTTTGATCGGAGGTATGCCAACTGCTTTGAGCTCATCAAAGGCGAAGCACTGTCCAAAAACATCGTTTATGGCAACAGGAAGAAGAGCATTGAGTCATTCGCGGTCGAACTGGCAGCGGTGTTGCCACCCGTGGATTGTCCGCTGATCCAGACGGCCTGTGCTGAGCTCGAAGAGCTTTTTGACCGACGCTACAAACTGATCGGATGCCTGCGTAAAGGGGTGATGTACCACCATGGTTCGATCCCTGACACCATCCGCCTGTATCTAGAGAACCTGTTCAGTAGCTCTAAGCAGATGAGGTTTCTGGTCTGCAACTCCACGCTTCTGGAAGGGGTGAACCTGCCGATCGAACGGCTCTTCGTCTTTGATTACTTCAAAGGGAAGAAAACGCTGACGCCATCTCAATTCAAGAATTTGATCGGGCGCGTTAACCGATTCAGTGAGGTCTTCGCGCCTGGCGCTGAGGCTGCGTTGAGAAAGCTGGAGTCCAGCATCTACCTGTTAGGCGTGGATGGCTACACCCGCAACAATGCGGCGCTTGAAACCTTCTACGATAAATCGGTCAACGTCTCCAAAGTAGTGAAGGACACGGTTAGCAACGTACTGCTTGAGGCCACGAAGATCATCGATGGGAAGGTCTCGGTTCTCTACGACGACGCTGTGGCTCGGCTTGAGAATCTACATCCTGGCGTGGTTAAGGACCGGGAGTGCCGGTACGTGACCACTCAGGTGGGCAAGCTCCTCATCGCGAACAGCGTTAGTGAAATTGATGTGTTCGTAGAGGAGGAGGCGATTGAGCGGAAGATCAAGCGAGGCATCGAGGCGAACGGTGTCATCAACACCGTTGACAGATTAATGCTTGCCATCTCCAAATCGTTCATTGACCACTTCGATAAGAGTCGAGAGTACAGCGACCTGGTGCGTCTCAATCAAGAGGCTGCCCGGAATTTCTACGCCATGATTCTGGATTGGAAGTTGAAGAAACTCAGCGTTAAGCAGACGATCCGGTTGACGCTCGCGTACTGGAAAAAGCTTGTAGAGAGTAGCCATAGCGATCACGTGTTCGTGGGGAAATGGGGTGATACCAAGTATCGCGACAGCAACTACGAAAATTGGGTAAGGATCTCCCAGAAAGATGACGCTGAGCGGATTAACCTGGCGATCGTTCGTCTCAAGGACGAGGACGATTTCTTCGACAACAAGATCTTCAAGTTCGTCGAGGTGCTGAATGGGGTAGGCGCCCTGGATCCTGGCTTCTACAAGCTCATCAAGTACGGCACTGCAGATGACACCAAGATCAAGCTCATCCGGGATGGCTACAGTCATGGTTTGGCGGATCTGATGCTTGAACGCTACCCCGAAACCGTGCGTGCGACGCTAGGCGGAGACATCGAAGTGAGTTCTCGCCTGGTCAACATGATGATCAACAATGAGGAAAGCGATCTACTGATTTTTGAAGCCAAGATGAACCTCAAACCTGTTTGATTGAGGCTTGTGGAAGCGCTTGGGAGGTTATCAGATTGCCTCCCTGGCGTCAGTCATCAGCCTCCGAAAGCCCAATCTACGTGATTCCTGGGCCTGACCACTCATATCGGCCAATTAATCTTTACAGTCCGGGCTTCCAATTGCTGCGCGTACTAGTCACCATGCGAGTGGGTGGTGATTATCGTGGAGTCGCCCCTCGAGCTGTCGCACCTAGCGTCTCCGCGCTCAGCTGACCGGTCCTTACTCGAGACAGAAAGCATATGCAGTCCGATCTTATTAAAAAAAGAATCATTGGTAACCTGATCGGCGAGGTCGTCGAACTAGATGCTTCTTCTCTGGAAATTGTTGGTCATAGCCTCATTGAGTTGCTCGAGGATAATCGCCTGATCCATCACGGGCTTAATAAGGACTATCGGCCTGTCGGATACACGATCGACACTTTTTCGCAAGATTTCCTGGTCGCCGGCGAATACAGCGCCGAGAAAGATTACTTCCTTGGCAAGGTAAGCAAGGCACCAGACGGGCAAGGTTCCTCACAAGGGCAAGATACGGAGGGCGCGAACGCCGAAGCCCCCGTAGCGACTTACGCCAAGATCGAAAAAGACGTTCAGCATGTCCTTGACCATGCAGCAGGCAAGCTGCCCCAAAAAATTTATCTGATATGTAGCCAGGAGGAGCCAGAATCTTTTCGCGCGAAGTTCAATCGCACGGGGATCGCTAAGGAGCATGGAGAGCGTCTTAACATTCTTGATGCGCGGGAGTTGGCAAGGCTAATCTTCGAGTTCTCTACGCAGAATCAGACCGCTGCCGCTTTCTACACTACATTTTTCCCTGGTTTTTCCCAAGACCTCGACAACTATGCCTACTACGGTAAGGCACCTGCATCATGTGAATATCACGTCTCCGATGCTGCCGTGGTGGTTGCAATACGGGACCATTTCGATCAGGGCAACCGCGTCTGTCTGCTGACCGGAATCAGCGGTTCTGGTAAGACGCAGGCGACTGTTGACTACCTGCAGCGGGAAGGTAAGTACTACGAGAACTACATGTGGATCACTGGGGGGGACTGGAAGCCAGACACCTCGCTAAGCTCAGTTCAACGCGTTAGAGGTGGCGTTGCTGTCAATGTGGCGGGCATCTTCAACAGCTACAAGACGTTGCTCGTAATCGACAGCCTGGAGCGTGAATTGGTCGAGAACTCACTCGATGACCTCTCAAAGGGGTTCGAGCGAGGCGGTCATGTGATAGTGACCTCACAGCTCAATCCAGCGAGCAAATCAGTGCTTCATATGCCTACAATCTCGACGGAAGCGGCTGCCGCCATTTTGGGCGAGGACAGGAACAAGCTAAACGCAACTGCAGCAAGATTTATCGAGGCTTGTCGATTCTCTCCCCTTATCCTCGCAACTGTACGCAAGCTGGTCGAAGCGGAAGGCGTACCGCGGGAAGAGCTCTATGAAGAAATACTCGCAGAACCGCAGGTCATTTCAGATAGCAATGGCGCGGCAATTATGGGCAGTATCTTGCGGCGATTGGATTCAAGATATCTCCAAGGCCTGCAACAGATTGCAAACTCTGGATCATTTTCGAACGACGCCAGGTTTCTCGGGCATTTCCTGGGACACGCTGTAAAGTCTCACCTTCAGCGTCTGTCGATACTGAAACCGGCAGTCGCGCCAGGGCTTCTGTCTGTGCACGATCTCATCTGCCAGGCCGTTCGCGACAAACCAGATGCCGAACCTATCGCTACCGCCGTCACGAAGTATGTCGAAAAACACTCGGGGGAGATGATCCCCAGTGTAATTCGACAGATTCACTTGTGCGCATCCCAGCTGACGGAGATCTATCAGCGGCGCCAAGCCCAGCAGCCAGACTGGCTGACTTACGCTTTGCTGCAACTGGATAGTGGCCGTAGTCTTGTGCAAGAGCAGGAGCTGCATCGCCGGAGTACTCACGGGGGAGCGCCATTGCAAGAGCTACTTTGTGTCATCGATGCGCAAGAGGCATTTGCGTATTCATTGGATCACGACGATCGGCGTCAGCACTTTAGTGCTTGGGCGGAAGAATATGGCAAGGCTCAGCAAGGGGATCCAGCATCTGAAGTAAACCTCGAGCTTTTGCACCACCAGGGCAAGGCATTGCGCCGTTGCGGCAGATTGCATGAGGCTCTGACCTGCTTTCAAAAGCTTCTGGAGATTCGGCCCGAGTGGCATGCGACTTGTCTGCAGATTGCGCATATGGGAACACAGAAGGATGCCGATGACCCAATCAAAATGGCGGGAGCACATGCGATGCAAACCCTCGTCGACCGAGTTATCGAAGCTCCGTGGGATGTGCCATTGCGGGTCTCGTTGGCGTCCGTCGCGCGACTCCGGTCTTACAGGAAAGTCGCCGACGAGACGGTGAGCAATACTGAGCAAGTGCGGGCTCTCGCAGACGTGATTGCTCTGTCGGCTCTAGAGGGTCTAGACCAATTTTATGAGGCCTACCTGTCCTTCACCTCGATTTTTGCTTATCAGCACCCAGAGATTTGCGTGGCGCTGGCCGAGGGGTTCCCGGAGATTCTCTCCACGCCACCTGAGTTGGTTGATAAGGGCCAATGGAGTAGCGCGTGCGAGTCGCTTGGTAATACTGCAGCAGCTGCCGACAGTGCAGGCAAGACTAATTTGCGCGACCGAATCACGGCGGCGGGCGTTGTATTTGCCACGGCTCTGGGGAGCAAGCATGGAATTAGGAGCTTTGACGCACGCGCAGTAGCCAAAATGTTCCTTTTCGCAAGGATGCCGGCGGAGGCGCTGGATGTAATCATGAAGATTCCGACTGAAGCCCTCAACAAGGACCATTGGCTCCTGTACCGCAAGGCTGAGGCAGAATTGGGAGTTCACAAGCTGGAGGATGGACTGAGCACCGCTGAACGTGCTCTTGCGCTTGCTAAAGATGATAAGAAAGGGCTTGAGCGCATCGCTAGTTATCATGAGTTGCTCAGTAAATGTCACGAAGCATTGGGTGCGACAGACTCTGCGATCGCGCAAACGGAGGCAGCGCTGGAGTCGTGCCAGGCGGGGAAGTATAGGGATGCGTTGTCGGGGAGGTTGGAAGAGCTGAAACGGCGAGCAAGCACTCACTGATCGAGGATTTAGAATCGCCTCGGGCGTTCTCAAACGCCTGCATTTGGCCGATTTCTGCCGATGGCCAAAGGCAGCAATCGGCCGACTTCAGTCGGTCGAGGACGAAGCCCTTAAAGACTGTCAGGGTCGCCAAAGAACATTTGTATCCGTGACCGCAGCCAGCGTTCCGCCGGGTCATTGTCCTGCGCCCCGCGCCAGGCCATGTGCAGTTCGAACGTACGCACTTCCATGGGCAGGTCTTCCGCGCGCAGCCCGCCGGCTGCAGTCAAGGCATCGGCCGTGTAGTCCGGCACCGTGGCGACGATATCGGTCCCTGCCAACAAGCTTCCCAAACCATTGAACTGGGGCACCGCCAGCACCACATGGCGCTTGCGGCCGATTTCTTCCAGCGCCTCATCGATGAAGCCTGACAGGTCGCCGGCAAACGACACCAGCGCATGCGGCCGAGCGCAGAAGTCGTCGAGGGTGATGCTGCCTGGCACGCTGTCGGCGCGCAGCAATTTGGGCTTGCTGCGCCGCAGCACCTTGCGCTTGGCGTTGGCCGGCAGTTCGCTGGTGTAGCTGACACCAACGGAAATCTCGCCCGAGGCCAGCAGGGTCGGCATCAGCAGGTAGTTGACCCGGCGCACCACCAGGACAATGCCGGGGGCTTCGGCGCGGATGCGCTTGAGCAGCTGTGGCAGCAGGGCGAACTCGGCGTCGTCCGACAGGCCGATGCGGAACACCGCGTTGCTGGTCGCCGGGTCGAACTCGGCGGCGCGGCTGACTGCGGTGGAGATCGAATCCAGCGCCGGCGACAGCAGGGCGAAAATTTCATGAGCCCGCGCCGATGGCTCCATGCTGCGGCCGGTGCGCACGAACAGCGGGTCATCGAACAGGTTGCGCAGGCGTGACAGGGCCGCGCTGATGGCCGGCTGGCCGAGGAACAGCTTCTCGGCGGCACGGGTCACGCTACGCTCATGCATGAGGGTTTCGAACACGATCAGCAGGTTGAGGTCTACGCGACGCAGGTCGTTTCGATTCATCGGTGCGCTTCGCCTAAAGTGGGGCAGGGGTGAATATTAAGGCCAAAGGCTGTTACCCTGCACCGATTTCCGGGGGCCAATGCACAGGAAAGTCAGGTGCCCAATCGATGACAGGCATGTCGACTATTAATAGCCACTGATGGTCTAACGGCAAAAGCCCGGATAAAGTCCGTGGTAATACGAGATTCACAAAGGCGAGGTATGCGATGTCCCGCATGATCCGTTTCCACAAGTTCGGCGCTGCCGATGTGCTCCGTTGCGAGGAGCAGGCCGAACCGTCACCTGCCGTCGGCGAGGTGCAGATCCGCGTCGAGGCTATCGGCGTAAGCTGGTATGACGTGCTCTGGCGGCAGAACCTGGCGCCATCTCAAGCGCGGCTGCCTGCGGGGATCGGCCACGAGATGGCCGGTGTGGTGACAGCGGTCGGCGAAGGCGTCGAAGATATCGCAGTGGGCGACCGGGTCGCCAGTTTCCCGGCCACCAGTGCCAACGATCACCCGGTGTATGGCGATGTCATCGTCCTGCCACGCACCGCCATCACCCGGTATCCGGATATTCTCACGCCGATCGAGGCCAGCGTGCATTACACGCCGCTGCTGATCGCCTATTTCGCCTACGTCGACCTGGCGCGTGCCAAGGCCGGGCAGACCGCGCTGGTCACCGATGCCAGCCATTGTGCCGGACCGGCATTCGTGCAATTGGGCAAGGCGCTCGGCCTCAAGGTGTTCGCGGCCACCAAGGAGCCCGAGCAACGTGAATACCTGCTGGGCCTGGGTGCCGACAAGGTGATCGTCACCGAAGAGCAGGACCTGCTCATGCAGGTTGGCAAGTACACCGATGGCCGCGGCGTCGACATGGTCCTCGATGGCATGGGCGGGCCGCAGATGTCATTGCTGGGTGATGTGCTGGCGCCGCGTGGCAGCCTGGTGCTGTATGGCCTGCAGGGGGGCAACCAGACGCCGTTCCCGGCCTGTGCGGCGTTCCAGAAGAACATCCAGTTCTACGTGCACTGTATCGGCAACTTCACCGGCAAGCCGGAGCTGGGCATCAGCCAGGACCAAGTGGCATTGCAACGGGCCTTGCGCGATATCAACCAGTTCACCGCCGATCAGTTGCTGACGCCACAGATCATCAAGGTGTATCCGTTCGCCGATGTGGTCGAGGCCCATCGCTACATGGACGAATGCCCCTGTGGCGGGCGGGTAGTGCTCGATATGGCGTCGCGCTGACGGCATAACTGGTAAACAAAAACCGGGCATATGCCCGGTTTTTTGCATTCTGCGCGGCTATATTTCATGAGGTTGTAGTTGTTAACTTTGTAAGTTGATGTTGCTGGGGAGTTATAAGCGGGTCTTTAGTAGGCTTTTATACATTGCAGGTCCCGTATTTACTGATTTCTGAATGGTTTTTTCATTGAGATCTGTATCTTTTAATCCCTATTCAACGCTCGATAATGGCGCATTGATAGTTGGCGCAAGGAGCGTGCAGTGAAGACGAGTAGGCGCGGCAGTGCGCGGTTCAAGGCGGTGGAGAGTTCCTGGTTAGGCTCATCTGTTTCAAGGGTGTGGCGACAGCGTACTGCAACTTCAAAGCTTCCTGTTTGATTGTAGGAAATTTCTTCAAGTTAAATCCGCTGCACTGAACCCTCAGGTGGCGTGCTTTTGTGTTGAATGAAGTTGTGAGGTGATGCCGTGAGTATTGTTCACGACCAGGCTATGCACTTTATTTATCAGCAGGTGCTGGAACGCCTGCTGAAACATATGACCAAGGAGCAACGCGCTTCGCTGCAGTTGCTGATCCAGCGTTTGCTGGTAGCCGCTGGCGGGCCAGAATACATCGGTACGTTCAGGTTGCTGGTGGTTCACGGGGGAGACCGTCGTAGTGCCCGGTTATTGGCCGTGTTGCGTGCCGCGCAGTTGAGCATTGCCTTGCGCGCACCTGTCACCTTCAAGTTGCGGGTACTGGTCACCTGTGTGCCGGCAACCAGCGGCGTATTACTGGAGCAGCATGAGCGCACCTTCAACACCTTGTTCATGCATGATGATCCGCGTGTGCAGTTGCAGATGGTCGAGGGGGCAGCAGTGGTGCCGTTCTGTCGCCAGGCTGACACCATGGATCGGCATTTGCCGTTGTCACGCCAAGCCTTGCTGATGTTCGGCCACCTCGTTGATGCACACCCCGAAGCACTGCTGGGCAGTCGCACGCATCTGGAACTGGCTGATGCCATGCGCCTGGCGCTGGCCGCGTACCCGGGCGCCGATGCCCTGATAACCGCCATACCTGCCAGCCAGCGGCGGCGTTTTGCGGCCTGGGCCCGCCGGGCCCTGCGCCAGGCAGGTGTAGCCAGTGCTGGCTCGTTGCATCAATGCATCGACAGCCTGGCCAGGTCGCTGGGCCATTTGCATGTTGTCGCAGGCTCACCGGGCGGGGTGATCGGCGCGCCGGTCAGCGCCCAGGAAAGGCCATTGCCGCTGCGGGTCATCGTGATTGACGATCTTCTGGCCCAGTTGCTCAGTGAAGGCGAACTCGACCTGATGATGGGCTGGGGCTTCGAGCCGGCGGGCGAAAGCGCACCGCTGGCGGCATTTGTCGACCCTCTGGCGCTGGCGCAGTTGCACGAGACAAGCGGGCGCTGCAAGGCACCTACTGCCCCCCGGCAAGCATTGCGCCTGGCCGGCCAGGATGTTCCTGGCAAGCCTCAGGCGCCCCAGCAGGCGCGCTTCGCCAGGGCCTATGGGCTAGAGCAGACCCAGCTCGCCTGTTTGTTGTACCGGCCCTTTGCCAACCAGGGGGCGGGTCTGGAGCGGTTCCTGCAATCGCGCCATGCCGACATGCTGGTGGCCTTGCCCTACCTGCATCGGGCCCTGCAAGGCAAAACCTGCCCTGATGCCGTCAAGGACTGGATCGTGAATACCAGCGGCCTGCCGCTGGCGCAATTGCGCATGGTCTACAAGGGGCGGTTGGCGCCGGGTGTCCGTCAATTGCTGATCAACCTGGCGCGGCGTGATGTGCAACTGCGGTTTTTGCACTGCGCGATGCGCAAGGCTTCATCCTGATGGGGCGCGAGTTTGCCTACCAGGCGGTGTACCGTTACCTGATCGCGTTGATCGACGAGGCCGAGCGAGGCGGGCAGCCACGCCTGCCGTCGCTAAGGGCGTTGTCCAGGCGCTTGCGTGTTTCGTTGGCGACGGTACAGGCGGCCTACAGCCTGCTTGAGCAGGAAGGGCGTGTGCAGTCGGTACCAAAGTCCGGCTATTTCGCCCAGGTCAGCCTGGAGGTCGGCAGGGCTGATGCAGGCCATGGGCTGCCCGCGCAGCCGTTGCTGGAGCGCGCGTTGTTCGCCCATGAGCGGCGCCTGGGGCGGCTGCGTGCGCGGCCCACGCGGGTGCTGGGCGGGCCACGGCTGCGTGACGCCCTGGCCGAGCGCTATACCCGCTCTTCCCGGCAGTACTGGCGACCTGAGGATGTGCATCTGGGCCCTGATGTGCAGGCGTTGCTGGAAACGCTGTTGCAGGCTCTGGCGCTGCAGGGCAGTACCGTGCTGGTCACCTCACCGTGCTGTTGGCGTATCCTGCGGGCCCTGCAACGCTGCGACATGCGGGTCCTTGAAGTCCCGCTGGATGGCGGCGGCAGCCTTGATATCGGCAGTCTGTCCAGGCTGCTGCGCTATGAACCGGTGCGCATGATGATAATGCCTTCGTGCCTGGCCATCCCAGTGGGGCGAGTGATGCCTGAGCGCGATCAGCAGCAGATCGCCGATCTGTTGGCAGCGCACCCGGTCTGGTTGCTGGAAAATGATCTGGACAGCGAGCTGTGCTTTTCCGTGCCACCGTGCTCACGGTTGCGCGACTGGGTGGACCCGCGCTGGCTGCTGGTGCTGGGTTCGCTGGAGGCGACAGTAGGGGCCGAGGCACCTTATGCCTACCTGTTGGGGCGCCATGAAGCTTTGGTAGAAGCATTCGCCCAGCGTGCTTTTCAACTTGCGCCAACGCGTCAGCAGGCGCTGGCGCAGATGATCACCACGGGCGAAATCGATCAGCACCTGGCCCGGACGCGGGCGGTGCTGCATGGGCGGATGGAACAAATGTGCCAGCAGCTGCGCACGGTGTTGGGCAGGCAGGTGGACTTCGACATGCCTGAGGGCGGGTATGCCTTGTGGGTGCGCCTGTCACCTACGATGGTAAGCGCTCAAGCCGTGGCAGCGACTGCGGACTCGGCATTGCAGGTGCTGGCGGGTGAGCAGTTCGGTCTGGATGGGCGTTATCGGCAGTTCCTGGCGCTGACCTGGCTGGGCGAGCAGCCCAAGGCGCTGGGCGAGGCGCTGGAACGCCTGGCAAGGGCCTTGGCGTTTGACGCCATTCGTCGGTAGCCCGGCGGAATGAGCCTTGGTGCTTGCCTGTGCGCGCAATCTGTATGTATAAACAGTGCTCACTTTTACTGCCCGACCCCGCCTTGTGATTGCCCACTCCGTCGATGACCCGCTGTATTACCTGCACAATTTCCGCCAGGTATTGCGCTGGGTCGAGTCACGTTATACCGACCTGCTCGATGCGCAGGAACTGGCGTTTGTCCAGGCGTTTGCTGCGCTGGCGCAGCCGGCCCAGGCGCTGATGGTGCGCATGGTGATGCGCAAGGGCGAGCTGTTTCGCTGCGACCGCCTGGACTATGCCGAAATCGGTGACACTGCGGCCGCCTTGCAGCCACTGTTGGCGCTGGGTTGGGTGCGCGAGCCGGAGGTCCTGAGCCTCGAGCAACTGTTCGCACTGTTGCGCAAGGACGAACTCGCCCTTGGCTTCGCCGGGCAGTTGGCCCGCCCGCGCGCGGCAAAGGGCGACCTGTTGGAGCAGTTGCGGCCTCTGTCGCTGGCTCCCAGGCCTTTGCACGAGTGGTTTGCCCAGGCCCCGGTAAGTATCGTGCAGTGGTGCCTGCAGCCGCTGTGTGATCGCATACGCTTGTTGTTTTTTGGCAACCTTTATCAGGACTGGTCGGACTTCGTGCTGGCTGACCTGGGCCTGCTGCGTTTCGAGCAGGTGCCTTTCAGCCGCGACTCACGTGCCCTGCAGCAGCGCAGCGAGGTCGACCAGGCCATGGCGCTGCACCAGTGCGGCGAGCGTCTGGAACTGGGTGAGGAGCCGGCATCGATCCTGGCGACACTGGCCGGCCTGACGATCGACAACCCTTGGCTGGCACGGCGCCATGGCCGGCTGTTGTTTGCCGTGGGCCAGCAATGCGAGCGCCTCGGTGACTGGGATCAGGCGCTGGCGGTGTATGCCCGTAGCAGCCATGCGCAAGCGCGTATTCGCCAGGTTCGTGTGTTCGAGCGCAGCGAGCGCTGGGAGCAGGCCCACGCATTGGCCCGGCAGCTGGCTGCCGAACCGGCCAACACCTTGGAAGTGCAGGCCTTGGAGCGCATGTTGCCGCGGCTGGCACGCAAGCTCGGCGGCCCCGCACAGCCACGCCGGCGCGCGGCTGTGCCTGAGCTGATCGAGTTGGAACTGCCGCGCGAGCAGGCAGCGCTGGGTGTCGAGGAAGCGGTGCGGCAGTACCTGGGGCAAACCGGTGGGCAGGCGCACTACGTGGAGAACACACTGTTCAACAGCCTGTTTGGCCTGTTGTGCTGGGAGGCGATCTTCGCCCCGGTGCCGGGGGCCTTCTTCAACCCGTTCCAGGCGGCGCCCCAGGATTTGCATGACAGCGATTTCCAGCAACGGCGCGCAGTGCAGCTCGCTGCCTGCCTGGGCCGCCTGGACGATGGCTCCCATCGCCAGGCCATCCTCGATTGCTACGCGGCCAAGCAAGGCCTGCAGTCACCGTTCGTGTTCTGGTCCATGCTCAACGAAGGGTTGCTCGATCAGGCGCTGACGTGCCTGCCCGCCGCGCACTTGAAACAGTGTTTCCTGCGCCTGTTGCAGGACATCCGCAACAACCGCGCCGGCATGCCAGACCTGATCCAGTTCTGGCCAGAGCAGCAGCGCTATCGAATGGTCGAGGTCAAGGGGCCCGGTGATCGCTTGCAGGACAATCAACTGCGCTGGCTGGAGTTCTGCGCCGAGCACGGCTTGCCGGTGGCGGTGTGCCACGTGCGCTGGAGCGAGCCAGCGTGAGTTATCGCGTGGCGGTGCGGGCGCTGTGCGAGTTCAGCGCCAAGGTCGGTGACCTGGACCTGCGCTTCACCCCGTCACCCACGGCTCAGGAAGGTATCGAAGGGCATCGCCGGGTGGTCGCCCGGCGCGCCGCAGGCTATGAGGCGGAGGTCGCCCTTGAGGGCGAGTACCAAGGCCTTCAGGTACGCGGGCGCGCCGATGGCTACGACCCGGCCGCCAATCGCCTGGAAGAGATCAAGACCTACCGCGGCGACCTGGCGCGGCAGCCGGCCAATCATCGCCAGTTGCACTGGGCTCAGGCCAAGGTCTACGCCTGGCTGCTGTGCCAGGCGCGGCAGTTGCCAGCCATCGAGGTGGCGTTGGTCTATCTGGATGTCGACAACGACAGCCAGACGCTGATCAGCGAGCACTACCGCGCCGATACCTTGCAACACTTCTTCGAAATGCAGTGCCAGCGTTTTCTTGCTTGGGCCGTGGCTCAGCAACAGCGCCTTGTCGAGCGCGACCAGGGTTTGCAAGCCTTGGGCTTTCCTTACCCCCAGTTCCGCCAAGGCCAGCGGCAACTGGCCGAAACCGTGTACAAAGCCGTCAGTACCGGGCGCTGCCTGATGGCCCAGGCCAGTACGGGTATCGGCAAGACGCTCGGCACCTTGTTCCCGCTGCTCAAGGCCATGGTCCCGCAGCAGCTGGACAAGGTGTTTTTCCTCACGGCCAAGACCCCGGGCCGGGCGCTGGCGCTGGACGCGCTGGGCCAGATCAGCGCGGGCACGCCGCAGCCCGCGTTGCGCACCCTGGAGCTGATCGCCCGGGACAAGGCCTGCGAATACCCGGACAAAGCCTGCCATGGCGAGTCCTGCCCGCTGGCCCAAGGCTTCTACGATCGCTTGCCCGTTGCACGCGAGGCAGCGGCGTTGCGGCCCATGCTCGACCGCGCCAGCTTGCGCGAGGTGGCCTTGGCGCATCAGGTCTGCCCGTATTACCTCGGCCAGGAAATGGCCCGCTGGGTGGACGTGCTGGTGGCCGACTACAACTATTACTTCGACGCCCACGCCTTGCTGTTCAGCCTGACCCAGCTGAACCAGTGGCGGGTCGCGGTATTGGTGGACGAGGCGCACAACCTTGTCGAGCGCGGCCGCGGCATGTACAGCGCGAGCCTCGACCAGGGCCAGTTGCTCGCCTTGCGTCAAAGCAAGCCGCAGGGGCTCGGCAGCGCCCTGGACCGGCTGAATCGGCAGTGGAATGCGCTGTACAAGGGGCAGCAGGCTCCGTACCAGGCCAGTGAACAATTGCCGGAGGCCTTCCTGCGGGCCCTGCAGCAGTGCATCGGGCTGATTCAGGAGCGCATGAACGAAAAACCCGCCGAGGTCGATGCCCAGGTGTTGCAGTTCTTCTACCAGGCGCTGCAGTTCAGCCGGGTGGCCGAGCTGTTCGACGAGCATTTCCTGTTCGACATCAGCCTGCGCGAAGGCCCGCGCAAGCGGCAGCTGGCCAGCCTGTGCCTGCGCAACGTCACCCCGGCCCGGTTGCTCGCCCCACGCATGCAGGCGGCGCGCAGTGTGACGCTGTTTTCCGCCACCTTGAGCCCACGGCACTTCTATACCGACCTGCTCGGCATGCCGGCCGACACCGCCTGGCTGGAGGTGGCAGCGCCGTTCCGCGCCGAGCAGCTCGAAGTGCGTATCGCCAGCCAGGTCTCGACCCGCTATCGCGAACGCCAGGCTTCACTGGCACCGATTACCGAGTTGATTGCCGACCAGTACCAGCGCCAGCCAGGTAACTATCTGGCGTTCTTCAGCAGTTTCGAGTACTTGCAGCAGGTGGCCAGCCTGCTTGCCGAGCGCCACCCTGGCATCCCGCTGTGGGCCCAGGCGCCAGGCATGGACGAAGCCGCGCGCCAGGCCTTTCTCGATCGCTTCGTGGCAAACGGGCAAGGGGTAGGCTTTGCCGTGCTCGGTGGGGCGTTCGGTGAGGGCGTCGACTTGCCTGGAACCCGCCTGATCGGGGCCTTCGTCGCCACCCTTGGCCTGCCCCAGGTCAACCCGGTCAACGAACAGTTCAAGCAGCGCCTGGGGCGGCAGTTTGGCGCTGGTTTCGACTATGCCTACCTGTACCCCGGTGTGCGCAAGGTCATCCAGGCTGCCGGGCGGGTCATCCGTGGCGACCAGGACCGCGGTGTGCTGGTGCTGATCGACGAGCGATTCGCCGAACAGCGGGTACAGCAGATGTTCCCGGCCTGGTGGCAGGTGGCCGCCAAATAATCCTGTGCGGCCCCATCGCGCCACATTGCAACTCCCAGTACACTGCGTGTTCCAACACCAACATCTGTTGAACTCGAGGTTTTTGCATGACGCTCAGTCCTTTGGCAGGCAAGCCGGCTCCGGCCAGCGTGCTGGTCGATATCCCCCGCCTGCTCACCGCTTACTACACCGGCCGCCCTGACGCCGCCGTGGCGGCCCAGCGCGTGGCCTTCGGCACCTCGGGGCACAGGGGCAGCTCGTTCGACCTGAGTTTCAACGAGCACCACGTGCTGGCGATCACCCAGGCCATCTGCTTGTACCGCCAGGAAAAGGCCATCGACGGGCCGCTGTTCATCGGCGCCGACACCCACGCGCTGTCCGCGCCGGCCGCGGCCAGTGCCCTGGAAGTGCTGGCCGCCAATGGCGTGCAGGTGATGCTGTCCAAGGACGATGAATACACCCCGACGCCAGCGGTGTCGCATGCCATCCTCTGCTACAACCGTGGCCGCAGCCAGGGCCTGGCTGATGGCATCGTCATCACCCCGTCGCACAACCCGCCACAGAGCGGTGGCTTCAAGTACAACCCGCCCAACGGCGGCCCGGCCGACAGCGATGTGACCAAGTGGATCGAGGCCAAGGCCAACGAACTGCTGGCCGCAGGGCTTGCCGGGGTCCAGCGCATGGACCATGCCCAGGCGCTGCAGGCCGCCACGACCCACCGTCATGACTATGTGACCCACTACGTGGCTGACCTTGAAAACGTCATCGACTTCGACGTCATTCGTGGCGCCAACCTGCGCCTGGGCGTTGACCCGCTGGGCGGGGCAGGGGTGCGCTACTGGTCGGCGATCGCCGAGCGCTACCGGTTGAATCTGGAAGTGGTGAACACCGAAGTCGACCCGACCTTCCGCTTCATGTGCGTGGACTGGGACGGCCAGATCCGCATGGACCCGTCGTCGCCTTACGCCATGCAAGGCCTGATCGGCCTGCGCGAGCGTTTTGACGTGGCCTTTGCCTGCGACCCGGACCACGACCGCCATGGCATCGTCACCGCTGACGGGCTGCTTCAGCCGAACAACTACCTGGCGGTGGCCATCGATTACCTGTATCGCAACCGTCCGCAATGGCGCAGCGACGCCGCGGTGGGCAAGACCGTGGTATCCAGCGGCCTGATCGACCGCGTTACCGAGCGCCTGGGCCGTGAGCTGTACGAAGTGCCGGTGGGCTTCAAGTTCTTTGCCCAGGGCCTGTTCGACGGAACGCTTGGCTTCGGCGGTGAAGAGAGCGCCGGTGCGTCGTTCCTGCGCAAGGACGGCACGGTCTGGGCGACCGACAAGGATGGCCTGATTCCGGCGCTGCTGGCGGCCGAGATGACTGCCCACACCGGGCGCAATCCGAGCCAGGCGTACAACGAGCTGACCGCAGCGCTGGGCAAGCCGTTCGCCACCCGTGTCGAGGCCAGGGCCGATGCACGGCAGAAGGCAGCGTTGAGCAAGCTGGCACCTGAGCAGGTGAAGTCGACCGAACTGGCGGGTGAGCCAATCGTGCAGATCCTCAGCCATGCGCCGGGCAATGGCCAGGCGATTGGTGGTTTGAAGGTAATGACGGCCAATGGCTGGTTTGCCGCGCGGCCATCGGGCACCGAAGACATCTACAAGATCTACGCCGAGAGCTTCGTCGACGAGGCGCACCTCAAGCGCCTGGTGGAAGAGGCGCAGGTGCTGGTGGATGCGGCGATTGCCTGAATGACCTGAGCGGGGCTGCCTTGCAGCCCAATCGCCGGCAAGCCGGCTCCCACAGAAACTGCACAAGTCTGAAGGTTTGTGCGGTCACTGTGGGAGCCGGCTTGCCGGCGATTGGGCCGCAAAGCGGCCCCTTTCACTTATGCAACATCGACCAGGACGATTTCGCTGTCCTCGATAGCGGTGACCTTGAGCACTTCCTCCTGCTCGATCGCCACCCCATCCCGGCCCTTGGCGCGCAGCCCATTGACTTCCACCAGCCCCTTGGCCGGCACCAGGTAACCCCGGCGCCCGGCATCGAAGCGGTATTCGGCGGTTTCGCCAGCGCGCAACGTCGCGGCTACCAGCCGTGCATCGGTCCGGATCTGCAAGCTGTCCTCGTCACCCGCGCGGCCGCTGGCCAGGGTCACGAAGCCTTCACCGCGCTCGCCTTTCGGGAACGGGCGGGTCCCCCAGGACGGCGCATCGCCAACCTTCTCCGGCACAATCCAGATCTGGAAGATGCGGGTATCGACCTCTTCCAGGTTGTACTCGCTGTGCACGATGCCGCTACCGGCACTCATCACCTGCACGTCGCCAGCCTCGGTACGGCCCTTGTTGCCCAGGCTGTCCTGGTGGGTAATGGCGCCTTCACGCACATAAGTGATGATTTCCATGTCGCGGTGCGGGTGGGGCGGGAAGCCGCTGCCGGCAGCGATCAGGTCGTCGTTCCAGACCCGCAGGTTGCCCCAGTGCATGCGCGCCGGGTCGTAGTATTCGGCAAACGAGAAGTGGTGATGGGCGTCGAGCCAGCCGTGGTTGGCGTGGCCAAGGCCTTCGAATGGGCGCAGTTGCAGCATGGTTGTGCTCCTTGAATCAGTGGAATGAAGCCATGATGCACACAAAATAGATCGAAAATAAGCGTAAATATCGGCTTATTACAATCAGTTTTATCGATTTATAGTGGCGATGTGGATTATGCGATTCAACGCCTAATCCACTGATCTGCAAGCATTCGCTGGCGATTTTTGGTGGATACGGCGAACATGGCCCGCTGATCTGATATTCAACGGAGTGACCGTGGCCCACGAGCAACCCCAGGCCCCTGCCAAACTGACCCCACCAGCCCAACTGCCTTGGTTCCGCCGCCTGGCTGCACGCCTGTTGGGCCGTGGCCTGACTCGCCTGCAGGCACAACATCGCGAATCCTGGAGCCTCGGCCACGCGCAGGGTTATGAAGCAGGTCGCCAGGTTCTGGTGATCCGCGATTCACGGCCGGATACCGCCGCGGTGCCCGAACAGGACGACAACCTTTTCGATGACTGGCGCCTGCCCCTGACCGCGGAGCTGAAAAAGCGCTTCAAGGCCGACGTTGCCCAGCGCCTGCCCGCCGAGGCGCAGCCCAGCGCGGCGCAATGGAAGCTGATTTTCAGCGACACACCGTCCACCTGTGTGGTGGCCGGCGCCGGGGCCGGCAAGTCGACCTCGCTGGTGCTGCGCATTTTGCTGTTGCGTCACTACCTGGGCTACGAGTTGGACGCGATGACCGTGGTCACCTTCACCCGCGAGTCGCGCAAGGACTTCATCAAGCGCCTGGTGCAGGTGTTTGCCCTTTGGCAGCTGGACTTGCAACCGGCCAAGGCGCGTGATCTGGTGCGCACCTTCCATTCACGGATCCTGCCGTTGGTGCGCAGCCTGCCGGGCTTCGGCCAGGTCCGTGCGTTCGAGACCCTGGGTAACGAGATGCCGGCCGGCCGCGAGGCGGAGGCTGAGAGCAACCCGTTCGACCTGCGCCTGAACGATGCCCAGCGCCAACAGCTGAACCAGTGCTACAGCCAATTGCTCGGTGAAAGCCCGCGCTTTGCCGAGATCGTCGCCACCCTGCGCCGCGAGGCCCTGCAACTCAAGCCGCTGGACCCGGGCCACCCGGATGTGCAGAAGCGGGTGCAGGTCACCCAGCTGGCCGCCCAGCGTGACGAAGAACTGTGCGATGTGATCGAAGACCTGTGGTTCGCCGCCGGCGCCTGGCCGATCAAGGGTATCGAGCCCTGCCGCGAAACCGTCGAGATCCGTGGCAGCCGCTTCCATGTGCATGGCCGCCTCGAAGGCCTTGACGCCTGGGTGGTGCTGGGCTTCGACCCGGCGGAAAGTGCCCAGTATCAACGCCCCGGCGCCAAGCTGGCGGTGCGTGCCGAGTGGGCGGTAAAGCGCACCTTGTTGCAGGCGTTCTGCGACAAGCCGCTGATCTGGCTCGATAACTACGCCATGGCCAGGCGCCTGGCCGCATCACTGGCCGGTGATGCCGTGGCAGGGCCCGGTTTCGAGTACAAGGTCAAAGGCGAGCTGGCCCCGGCGCCGCTGCTCGACGCCTTCGTCGGCGCCGCCAACTTCATCGAAAACCTTGGCCTGGAAGTGAACCCGGCCGTGGCGGCCATGAGCTTCCCGTCAGGCGATACCGACGCGCTGTTCTTCGAGGCGTTGGCCCTGTACTGGAAAGCCCTGGAGGCGCACTTGCTGGACCAGTCGCCACCGGTGATGAGCTACAACCGCATGTTCGCCCTGTTCGGTGAGAACAACCCGGAGAACCTGCAACTGCTGCCCGACCCGTTGCTGCGGCCACTGGCGCACCTGATGATCGACGAATTTCAGGACGTTTCGCCACAGATCGTCAGCTGGCTGCGCGCCTGCCTCGCGGAAATCCGCCGTCGTGGCCCGTCCATGCACACCGGGCGCAATGCCCAGCATTCCTCGCTGATGTGCGTGGGCGATGACTGGCAGTCGATCTACGGCTGGCGCGGCAGTTCGCCAAAGTACTTCATGGAGTTCACCAAGGCCTTCCCGTCGCCGGCCAACACCCGGGTGATGCTGGTCGACAATTACCGCTGCCAGCAGCAGGTGATCGACGCGGCCGAGCACCTGGTCAAAGGGGCGCCTGCCATCAGCGGCAAGAAGGCGCGTGCCGCCGGGCCAGCTGCAGAGCTGCCCGGTTCGCCGGTCAAGGTGTTCGACCGCGATGAGGCTGCACTCGGCCAGACCCTGATCGAGCATTACCAGCGGGGCGAGTCGGTGATGATGCTGTACCGCAAAGGCAGCGACCGGGCGCTGATGAACGATCACCTGCACAGCGTGCTGCAGGCCGAGGCCTCGTTGCCGAGCGAGCAGCGGCGCTTGCGCCAACTGACTTACCACAGCGCCAAGGGCTTGCAGGCCGATGCGGTGTTCATGCTTGGCGACTGTCAGTACCTGACCAGTTCGCCCTACAAGAATCAGGTTTACCGCCAGGCCGGCCTTGGCCGCGCAGGCGACAGTCAGCCGTTCGACACTGCGCAGAAGGAGGAGGTGCAACGCCTCGCCTACGTGGCAGTGACACGGGCGGTCAGGCACTGCTATTGGCACGTGGAAGCGGCCAATGGTGAAACGGCGCAAGCGCCACGGGCGTCAAGCCAGGTGGATGGCCGGCAGGTATTTTTCGAAGACCTGCGCGGCCAGTAAGAATGCTCGGTTGTTGGCGTCCAGTGCCTGGGTCAGCCTCGCGATCAAGGCCTTGCTGCATTCGGGGAGGGTTCTGGCGATCTGTTTCTGGTGGAAGGGTGGGTGGCTCATGTTCGTGCTCCAGTGTCGGTCAGACGCCATGGGGCACGAGCCGGCCGCAGGCCAGCAGGTAGATAGATGCCGACACCGGTCGGTTCTGTGTATGTCGTTGTCGGCGAGGGACCAGCAGGCGGCCGGCAGCTGCGCCAAGGTAAAGTGCCGGCCTGACGAGCACGCGCCAGGCATCAGTCAGGGAGAGAGAACATGCGTTTGCCGTTCAGCCCCAAGGATCATCTGCTCGACCTCAACGGCATCGAGATTGCCGTACGCTGCTGGGGCCCGGAGGAGGGCATTCCAGTGCTGGCCTTGCATGGCTGGCTAGACAATGCCGCCTCGTTCGAGCGCCTTGCACCCATGCTCGACGGCTGCTTCGTGGTAGCCCCGGACCTGGTCGGCCATGGCCGCTCCGATCACCGTCGTCACGACAGTGGCTATTACCTCTGGGAGCATGCCGAGGACATGCTGGCGGTGGCCGACAGCCTGGGGCTGGCCCGGTTTCATGTGCTGGCCCATGGCATGGGCACGGGTATCGCTTCGCTGCTTGCAGCCATGACCAGTGGTATCGCCAGCATGTTGTTCCTGGATGGCATGGGTGCGCCATTCACGGTCGCCGAGGATGATCGGGTACAACACTTGGCCCGTGCCTATCGGCTCAAACGCATGGTCCAGCGCAGCCAGCTGCCCGGCTTTGCCGCAACCGAAGGCAGCCGTTTCGACGACCTTGAAACGGCCCTGCAACAGCGGCGCACACGCCTGGACGGGGAGTTGACCGAGGAGGCCGCGCGGCTGTTGGCCCAGCGCGACCTGCTGCAATTGGCGGATGGTTATTGCTGGCGCCACGACCCGCGCCTGGTGTTGCCGGAGCCTATGCCGCTGACCGAGCGCGAGGCGTGTGACCTGCTCAGGGAAATCCGTTGCCCCTTGTACCTGATGCTTGGCAGGCAAGGAGCGTACAGCAGCAACGGTTTCGAGCAGCGGCAAGCGGCGTTGCCGGGCCACGCCCGGGTTTCCTGGCACCCGGGTGGGCATCATTTTCATCTGGAAGCGCCCGACCGGGCGCTGGTCGACCAGATCCTGCGGGTCCTTGCCCGCCACGAGGGTGGCCAGCTGCAGCGCCTGGTGAACGAGTAGGCGCCATGGCCAGCAGGTCAGGTCTTGGGCTATGGTGGCCAATGCCATCGGGCAGGCACTTCAAGGAGACCTTGCATGCGACCGTTCGCCATCAAGCACATCGACCACCTGGTGTTGCGGGTCACTGACCTGCAGCGCAGCGTGGCCTTTTACCGCGATCTGCTGGGCTGCAAGGTCAGCCGTGAGCGCCCGGACCTTGGTATGGTTCACCTGGCGACCGGCACGGCCATGATCGACCTGGTGACGCTCGATGGCCCGCTGGGCCGGCCCGGTGGTGCGGCACCCGGGGCAGAGGGGCGCAACCTGCACCACTTCTGCCTGCGCATCGAACCGTTCGACGAACAAGCACTGATGGCTTACCTGCAAGCGGCCGGGGTGGCGGTTGAGCCGGCAGAAAAACGTTATGGTGCCGAAGGCGAAGGGCTATCGCTGTATTGCTTCGACCCCGATGGCAATCAGGTCGAACTCAAGGGCCCGGTCGAGGTGGCGGCATGACCCAGGTCAACGCGCTCGAACACTGGGTCGATACGCCAGACGGCAAGCTGTTCGCCCAGGACGTGAGGCCGCAGAACGCACAAGGCGTGCCGATCATACTGCTGCACGACTCGCTGGGTTGCGTTGCCTTGTGGCGTGACTTCCCCAAACAGCTGGCAGCAGTGACCCGGCAGCGGGTCATTGCCTATGACCGACTGGGCTTTGGCCGCTCCGATGCACATCCAGGCCGCTTGCGCCGGGGCTTTGTCGAGGCTGAGGCGGAACAAGGCTTCGCCGCCTTGCTGCGGCAGCTGGAGATTGACGATTTCATCGTCTTTGGTCACAGCGTCGGCGGCGGCATGGCCGTCGGCTGCGCGGCGATCCACGGCAAACATTGTCGAGCCCTCATCATCGAATCGGCACAGGCCTTTGTCGAGGGCCTGACCCTGCAAGGTATTCGCGCTGCGGACCAGCAGTTTGCCGCGCCGGGGCAGCTGCAGCGCCTGACGCGTTATCACGGCGACAAGGCCGAATGGGTATTGCGCGCCTGGGTGGACACCTGGCTGGACGACGCCTTCGCCGACTGGAACCTGGATGCATTGCTGGCGCAGGTGCAGTGCCCGTTGCTCAGCCTGCATGGCGACCAGGACGAATTCGGCTCGCCAGCGCACCCTCGGCGCTTTACCGCATTGGCCGCTGGGCCGAGCGTGATGCGCCTGTTGCCGGGCTGCGGGCATGTTCCGCACCGGGAACAGACCGAGGTCGTGCTGGCCGAGGTGCAACGGTTTCTGGGGTAATGGCAACTGGCGATGCTGGCAAGTGGATATTGCCGTAAAGCCGATTATGCTTCAGTTACCTTGCTGCGATTCGAGGCAGCTGACCTCGTTGTGCTTCGCGCAACCAATGCTAGCCCTTGGGCCTGGGTGCGACGGTGAAATGGGTGTGAGGTACTCCGGCCTTCGATAACGACAAGACGGAGGCATCCCATGGCGGTTCTCGACAGCGCTTCCACGGGCAGTAGCGCGCCCCAACGGGGCATTACCAAGGAGGAGCGCAAGGTCATCTTCGCCTCCTCGCTGGGTACCGTGTTCGAATGGTACGACTTCTACCTGTACGGCTCGCTGGCAGCGATCATCGCCAAGCACTTCTTCGCCGGCGTCAATGAAACCACCTCGTTCATCTTCGCCTTGCTGGCCTTTGCCGCCGGCTTTGCCGTGCGGCCGTTCGGCGCGATCGTGTTCGGCCGCCTGGGCGACATGATCGGGCGCAAGCACACCTTCCTCATCACGATCGTCATCATGGGCCTGTCCACGGCGGTGGTGGGGCTGTTGCCCAGTTACGCGTCGATTGGCGTGGCGGCACCGGTCATCCTGATCACCCTGCGCCTGCTCCAGGGCCTGGCGCTTGGCGGCGAATACGGCGGTGCGGCCACCTATGTGGCTGAGCACGCGCCCAAGGGCCGGCGTGGCTTCTTCACGTCGTGGATCCAGACCACCGCCACCCTCGGCCTGTTCCTCTCGCTGCTGGTGATCCTGGCCTGCCGCACCGCCATGGGCACCGAGGTGTTCGAGGCTTGGGGCTGGCGGGTGCCGTTCCTGTTGTCGATCCTGCTGCTGGCGATTTCGGTGTACATCCGCATGCAGCTCAACGAGTCGCCGGTATTCATGAAGATGAAGGCCGAGGGCAAGGCGTCCAAGGCGCCGCTGACCGAGTCGTTCGCCCGCTGGGACAACCTCAAGGTGGTGATCATGTCGCTGCTTGGTGGCACGGCCGGGCAGGCGGTGGTGTGGTACACCGGGCAGTTCTATGCGCTGTTCTTCCTGCTGCAGATGCTCAAGATCGACCCGCAGACTGCCAACCTGCTGATCGCCGGCTCCCTGCTGATTGGTACACCGTTCTTCGTCATATTCGGCAGCCTGTCGGACCGCATCGGCCGCAAGAAGATCGTCATGGCCGGCTGCATCATTGCGGCGCTGACCTACTTCCCGATCTTCAAGGCGCTGACCGAGTACGGTAACCCGGACGTGTTCGTCGCCCAGGAGCAGAACCCGGTGGTGGTAGTCGCCGACCCTGGCCAGTGCGCGTTCCAGTTCGACCCGGTGGGCAAGGCCAAATTCACCAGCTCCTGCGACATCGCCAAGAGCCTGCTGGCCAAGCGTGCGATTCCTTACACCAACCAGGCAGCCGAGCCTGGCAGCGTGGCGCAGGTTCGCATCGGTGAGCGGGTGATCCCGAGCTTCGACGGCAGCAGCCTGGCGGCCGCCGACCTGAAGACCCAGAGCGATGCCTTTGCCGCGACCATGGGCGGTGCCTTGAAAGAGGCGGGTTACCCGGAAAAGGCCGACCCGGCCAAGATCCACTATCCGATGGTGCTGTTGCTACTGACCATTCTGGTGATCTACGTAACCATGGTTTACGGGCCGATCGCCGCCTGGCTGGTGGAGCTGTTCCCGGCACGCATCCGCTACACCTCGATGTCGCTGCCGTACCATATCGGCAACGGCTGGTTCGGCGGCTTCCTGCCGACGGTGGCGTTTGCCATGGTGGCGGCGACCGGGGATATCTATTACGGGCTGTGGTACCCGATCGTGATTGCGGTGATGACGGCAGTGCTGGGGATCTGCTTCCTGCCGGAGACCAAGGATCGGGAAATTACCTAGGCAGGTCCGGCCCCTTCGCGGCTGAAGCCGCTCCTACAGGTGCAGCGCAGGCTTTGTAGGAGCGGCTTCAGCCGCGAAGAGGCCAGTGCAGGAAAAATCAGTCGAAGTACCCTCGCAGCGTGTAGGCATACCCGGTATCCACCTCCTTGGCCTTACCCCGGCTCCAGCGTTTCTTCAGCACGAACTCGAAAGCAGGTTCGTACAAGCCTTCCCTGATCAGCGCCCCGGCCAGCACCTCGACGTCATACCAGCCATTGTCCAGCTCTATGATCGGCCGCCCCGGCACCTGATAGCGCGCCATCAGGTCACCTAGCGTCTTGTTGGTGAAGTGCTGCAGGACACGCCAGGTGTACAGCATCACCGCACGGTTCTCGACCTGCAGCACATAGCCGTTGCGCCGGTGCTTGAGGCGACTGCCCGGTTCGAGCAGGGCCGGTGTGTAGCCATCGAGGGTGAACAGGATGTGGTAGGGCAGGTTGTCGACCCCCGCCAGCGGTATCACCACACCTTCTGCCACGGCCTTGTCGCCGCTGTCGTTGCTGGTGAACTCGCGGGCCAGGTCATCGGACAGGTGGTTTTCGTGTTTGAAGCGCTCGAGCAGCTGGATATCGCCCAGCAGGAAGTAGTCGACCAGGTCATTGAGCACTTCGCTGAATTCGTGGCGCATCTGTTTTCCTTATTGTGGCGCACGGGTACAGCTGCAATGTAGCCAATGGCAGCACCGGCTGCCATGGCCGCTGCTCAGTGCTTCTGGGCAATCTGTATCAGGTTGCCGCAGGTGTCGTCGAACACCGCGACGGTGACCGGGCCCAGGTCGGTGGGCTCTTTGATGAACTTCACGCCGGCCTTGCACAGGCGAGTGTACTCGGCCTGGATATCGCGCACGCCGAAGGAGGTGGCCGGAATGCCGTCCTGCTTCAGCGCTTGTTTGTAGATTTTCGCCGCCGGGTGTGCATCGGGCTCCAGCAGCAACTCGACCCCGTTGGGATCGTTGGGTGAGGTCAGTGTCAGCCAGCGATGCTGGCCCATGGGGATGTCGTGCTTGGGCTCGAAGCCGAGGACGTAATGGTAGAAAGCCAGAGCCTTGGCCTGGTCATCGACGAGAATGCTGGTGACAACGATCTTCATAGGCGCATACCGTACCTGCGGGTCGATACTTTCCAGTAAAGACGTTCTGGCCCAATTCACCAGCGAGAGAGTTTTCTGTGAGCATCTGTTCCAGATGGGGTGATGGTGAGCCTGGCGGTAGCCTTGAAAAACATTCAATCCCAGCAGGAGTGATAGTAATGAAAGACATGGTTAAGGATGCAATGTTGGTCACCGCAGGGCTCGCAGGGGTGCAGGAACAGATGATGAGCGGCGATGAGGCTGTACACCTCGATGACGTGCAGGAAAACGCTGATGGTGTATCCAACTCAGCGGCTACTGATGCTCCGGCGACGCTGTCTCGCAAAAAGCGTGGACTGGGTCCAGTCATGGGTATGCCCTGCGCGGATGGGTACAAGAAAGTTGGCGACGAATGTGTAACCTCGAATATCGAGTTCGAATGAGCGGGCCTCATTGTCGGCTTGCCGGCGATGAGGCCCGCACAGATCACAACCAGCCTTTGATTTGCCGCGCCACCGGCTCGGTGGAGATGCCATAGCGATCATGCAAGGTCGGCAACGCACCGGCATCGAGGAACGCATCCGGCATCGCAATCCCGATGCCCCGTGCCACCGCCTCACGCAGCGCTTCACGGCTGCCGATTTCCATCAGCATGCGCGGGCTGACCTCGTGTTTGGCCAGCACCCGTTCGAAGGCTGCCCGTGTGGTCGAACCCTGTTCCCGGCGCAACATGGCCTGGCCCTGCAACGCCTCGAGGCGCACGCAGTGGTGGCGAGCCAAGGGGGGGCGACATGGGCGAACAGGATTACCGGGTGGCGTGCGTACAGTTGCACCTGAAACGCCGGGTCTTCATGCAGCCCGGCCAGCACGCCGACGTCGATCACGTAGCTTTCCAGGTCTGGCAGTACCGAGGCCGAGTTGCCGATGCGGATCGACAGGTCGATCTGCGAGAAGGCGCGGCGATAGGCATCGACCATCTCGATTACATGAAATGGCCCCACGGCACCCAGTAGCAGCTGGCCCCGGCTCAGTGTGCCGGAATCACGCAACAGCCCGCTGGCTTCGGCTTCCAGCGTCAGCAGTTGCTGGGCAATCGGCAACAGCTGGCGACCTACGCCAGTCAGTTCGATACGCCGGCCACGGCGAGGGAACTGATTTTCTCGGGCTCGCACGATGGCAGCCCCTGGCGGTGGCCAATGGCAAGGTTGACGGTGCGGCGGTGGCAGACCGCATTCTCGCTTCGGCCATCGCCGCCGGGGAGGTGGGCCAGGATGATCTGCGGATCGCCTGGAGCTCCCCGGGCATCCCCGAGTCGCCCAGGGCCAGTCCAGTGCTGGCAAGTCGACCTTGCTGCGCTGCATGAACCTCCCGGCCCGCGCCGACAGTGGCGAGCTGCAGGTGGCAGGTATCGACGCCATGCTGCCGCGAGCCGTGAACTGCGCCGCCGGGTGGCGATGATCTTCCAGCATCACAATGTGGTGCCACGCCTGTCGGTGCTGAAGAACGTACTGACCGGCCGGCTCGGCGCCATACAGATTGCCATCTGGGGCACGTTGCTGGGTGTGATCTTCGCTATTCCCCTGGCGCTGCTGGCGGCGCGCAACCTGCACAGCAATCGCTGGGTGTATCAAGGCACCCGGCAGTTGTTAAACGTAATACGTAGTATCAATGAACTGATCCTGGCCCTGGTGTTTGTCTCGGCGGTGGGCCTGGGGCCGTTCCCCGGCGTACTGGCGCTGGCCGTGAACGGTGTGGGCATGCGCGGCCAGTGCTTTGCCGAGAGCATCGAGGAGATCGATCAAGGCCCGCTCGAAGTCCTGCGTGCCACGGGGGCTCGACCGTTGCAGGTGATCATGTTCGGCGTGTTGCCACAGGTGGTCGCGGCGTGGACCGCGGTGATCCTGCGACAGAAAAATTATGTTCAAGCCTTAGGCAAATCCTTCATCAGGCTGCGGCCCGTTGAAACAGGCTACAAGGTAAAGTGACAGGAAAATTCCAAGGCGCCCGCGAATGGCGCCAACGAGGTGCCTGTGGCTTCCTACACCCTGCGACAACTCAAATACTTCGTCACCACCGTCGAGGCCGGCAGCGTCGCCGAGGCCTCGCGCCAGCTGTACATCGCCCAACCGTCGATCTCTACGGCGATAAAGAGCCTGGAGGAAAGCTTTGGCGTGCAGCTGTTCATCCGCCACCACGCCCAGGGCGTTTCGCTGACGCCCAGTGGCAAGCGCTTCTATGCCAAGACCAAGTCGCTGCTGCAGATGGCGCACGAGTTCGAGCAGAACGCCCTGGCCGACAACGACACCGTGGCCGGGCATATCGACATCGGTTGCTTCGAAACCGTGGCGCCGCTGTATCTGCCGCGGCTGATCGCCGGCTTTCGCGAACGCTATCCGGGGGTGGACATCCGCCTGCGCGATGGTGAGCAGCAGGACCTGATCCAGGGGCTGACTGCCGGCACCTTCGACCTGGCGTTCCTTTATGACCATGACCTGGATGGCACCATCGAAGCCGAACCCTTGATGCCGCCGCAGAAGCCTTATGTACTGCTGCCCGAGAAACATCGCTTTGCCGCCCAGGCGCAGGTGTCGCTGCGCGACCTGTGCCCGGAGCCAATGATCTTGCTGGACGTAGCGCCCAGCCGTACCTATTTCGTCAGCCTGTTCAATGAAATGGGGCTGACGCCGAACATCGTCTTCAGTTCGCCGTCGATCGAGATGGTGCGGGGGATGGTGGGGCAGGGCTTTGGGTTTTCGTTGCTGGTGACCCGACCGCACTCGGAATGCACCTATGACGGGCAGAAGCTGGTGATGATCGACATCGCCGAGCCGGTGGCATTGTCGGGGTTGGCAGCGGCGCACCTGAAGCGGGTGCAGCTGACCAAGCCGGCGCAGTTGTTTGTCGAGTTCTGCCGCGAAGAACTGGCCACGTTCTGAAAAAGCTTGGCGGGCAAGCCCGCTCCCACAGGGTGAGCGCTGACCTCAGGTCCGGCGCAATCCTGTGGGAGCGGGCTTGCCCGCGAATGGGCTGCAAAGCAGCCCTTGGGGGTTATTGAATCACTGCTGATCCGGCACCACCGCAATCACATCGATTTCCATCAGCCATTCGGCCTGGGCCAACCCTGCCACCACTAGCCCGGTGGAAATCGGGAACACGCCCTTCAGCCACTTGCCGACTTCCTTGTACACCGGCTCGCGGAAACGCGGGTCGGTGATGTAGGTGGTGGTCTTGACGATGTGCGACAGGTCCGAACCTGCCTCTTCGAGCAACTGCTTGACGTTCTTCATCGCCTGCTCGGTCTGTGCCCGTGGGTCACCCAGGCCTACCAGCTTGCCTTCGAAGTCGGTGCCGACCTGGCCACGCACATAGATGGTGTTACCGGCCCGCACGGCCTGGCACAGGTCGTTGTCCAGGGTCTGGTTGGGGTAGGTTTCCTTGGTGTTGAACATGCGGATGCGAGTATGGGTAGGCATCAGTGGGCTCCGAGGGTGCTGACGTTGCTGATCGAGTTGTCTTGTTGGTCATCCGCTTCGCGCTGGTCGCGGTCGCGGTAGGCCAGGTAGGTGCGCTGCGTGGCGATGTGGCCGGCGACGTGCTTGGCGTCGTGCCACACGCCCCAGATGAACGACGAGCCACGGCGCGACAGCCAGGGCAGGCCGAGGAAGTACACGCCCGGCTCGCGGGCTACGCCGCGCTGGTGCTGGGGTTTGCCGTTGGCGTCGAAGGTGTCGACCTGCAGCCAGCTGAAGTCCACGCCGTAGCCGGTGGCCCAGATGATGCTGGTGACGCCGGCCTGGGCCAGGTCCAGTTGCTGCAGTGGGTGGGTCATGCACGCAGGGTCAGCCAGGCGCTTGCGCGCTTCGGGCTCCTCCGGCAGGTCCAGGCCGTTGCGCTCGATATAGGCATCGGCGGCATCCAGCAGGGCCAGGTAGTTTTCGTCGCCGCGGTTGATGTTCTCGACCAGGTTGTCCTGGAAGCGCGCCACACCGTTGTCGAACGACTGGGTCAGGCCGACCAGGGTCATGCCCTGGTGGGCGAGGGCGCGGAAGTCCACGGTGTGGCCGCCACGGGCACCGCTGACGGCGATGGTCACGTGCTCGCGGCCCGGCTTGGCGATTTCTGCGTCCCACTCACCGAGCACGCCCAGCCACCAGCAGAAGTCGCGGTTGCGGTAGGCCCGTGGTGGGCGGTCGTGGGCGCCTACCGACAGGTACACCTGGCGCCCGGCGCGCATCAGTTCCTCGGCGATTTGCACGCCGGAAGAGCCGGCACCGACCACGAGTACGGCGCCTTCAGGCAGTTGCTCGGGGTTGTAGTAGGCGGCGGAGTGGATCTGGTGGAGGTTGGCGTCTTTCGGCGCGATGGCCGGGATGACCGGCTTCTGGAACGGGCCAGTGGCAGCCACCACGCGGTTGGCGCGGATCACGCCTTGGTTGGTTTCGATGGTGAAGCCGGGGCGGTCGGCATTGCGTACCACCTTCTTCACTTCGATGCCGGTGCGTACCGGCAGGTTGTACTTGCGTACGTACTGCTCGAAGTAATCGGCGACCTGGTCCTTGCCAGCGAAGGCGTCGGCGTCGAGGTTGAATTCCAGCCCCGGGAAGCGGTCATGCCAGACCGGGCCGTTGGCCACTAGCGAATCCCAGCGGCCGGTGCGCCAGGCCTCGGCGATACGCTTGCGCTCCAGCACCAGGTGCGGCACGCCAAGCTTGTTCAGGTGTTCGCTCATGGCCACGCCGGCCTGGCCGGCGCCAACCACGAGGGTGTCGATTTCGATGTTGTTCAGTGTCATGTCCGAGCCCTTTGTCAGGCGGTTTTTGTCAGGTCGGTTTGGTGGACCGCCGTTACCTGGGGCCAGACTAGGGACGCTCGGAAAATCGCGAAAATAGTATTTAGCTGGGGCTTGCCGATAAAACGGCGAAGGCCCCGATATGCAAGGGCTTGGCCGGGGTTTTCAGTGGTTTGCGGGGGTTACTGACGAGCCTTAGTTTTTTCCTGTTCAAGGCACAGGAAAATGTTGGTTTCGTGGCCCTGAAGGTTCCACCCAGAATGCTGGGCATCGCACAGAACAACAGGAGTTCTACCATGACCTTCTCCATCATCGGGCGCTGCCAGGAAACCGGCCAGGTCGGTATCGCCATCAGCTCGTCAAGCATCGCCGTGGGCGCCCGCTGCCCGTGGGTACGTGCTGGCGTCGGCGCAGTTTCCACCCAGAACATCACCTTGCCAGCGCTCGGCCCGCAGATCCTCGATGCCTTGGAGCAAGGCCAGCTGTCGCCAGCTGCCGCGCTGGACCGGGTGCTCAGCGCCAATGGCTGGAGCGAGTATCGCCAGGTCACGGTGATCGACAGTCAGGGCCAAGTGGCGCTGTTCACCGGCAAGGAAGCGCTGGGTGTACACAACGCTGTGGCGGGTGAGCAGTGCGCGGCCGCTGGTAACTTGTTGTCCTCGCTGCAGGTGATCGAGGCCATGGTGAAGGCCTTCGAACAGGCCGGCGGGCATCTGGCTGACCGCCTGCTGGCGGCCATGCATGCGGCGATGGCAGCCGGTGGCGAAGCAGGCCCCGTGCACTCGGCAGCACTGAAGATCGCCGGCGAGCTGACTTGGCCGCTGGTGGACCTGCGTGTGGACTGGGCTGAGCAAGACCCGATTGGTGTTCTCGATGGCCTGTGGCAAGCGTATCGCCCGCAGATGCAGGACTATGTCACCCGCGCCCTCGACCCGACCGCCGCGCCGAGTTATGGGGTGCCGGGCGATGAGTGAATTCAGCAGCCGCGCCCTGTTGGAGCGGCTGATCGGCATTGCCACGGTCAGCCGCGACTCCAACCTCGAGCTGATCGGTTTCATCCACGACTACCTGGCCGAGCTTGGCGTGGAGTGCGAACTGTTCCACAACCCTGAAGGCACCAAGGCCAACTTGTTCGCCACCATCGGCCCCAAGGATGTCGGTGGTGTGGTGCTATCCGGGCATACCGATGTGGTGCCGGTGGAAGGCCAGGCCTGGACGCTGCCGCCCTTCGCCTTGACCGAGCGCGACGGGCGCCTGTATGGCCGTGGCACGGCTGACATGAAGGGTTTCATCGCCTCGGTGCTGGCTGCGGTGCCAGCGTTCCTTGCGCAACCGCTGCGCATGCCGGTGCACCTGGCGTTCTCCTATGACGAGGAAGTCGGCTGCCTGGGCGTGCGCTCGATGCTGGCCGCACTGGAAAAGCGACCGCACAAGCCGCGCCTGTGCCTGATTGGTGAGCCTACCGAACTCAAGCCGGTGCTTGGCCATAAGGGCAAGCTGGCGATGCGTTGCGAGGTCCACGGTGCGGCGTGCCACTCGGCATACGCACCTTACGGGGTAAATGCTATCGAGTACGCTGCGAAGCTGATCGGCAAGCTGGGTGAGATCGGTGATGCCCTGGCCTTGCCGGCGCATCACGACACGCGCTTCGACCCACCGTTCTCCACGGTGCAGACCGGGGTGATCAAAGGGGGCAGGGCACTGAACATCGTGCCGGAAGAGTGTGTGTTCGATTTCGAGGTGCGCGCCTTGCCGGGGTATGCAGCACAGGCGGTGGCCGACCAGTTGCAGACCTACGCCGAGACTGAGTTGCTGCCACGCATGCGCAAGGTGAACGCTGCCAGTGCCATTCGCCTGCAACCGCTGAGTGCATACCCTGGGCTGGCCACGTCGGCCGACAGTGAGGCCGCGCGGCTGGTGGCATTGGTCAGCGGCTCGGATGACTTCGGCACCGTTGCGTTTGGCACCGAAGGTGGCTTGTTTGACCAGGCTGGTATTCCGACCGTTGTGTGTGGGCCAGGCAGCATGGATCAGGGGCACAAGCCTGATGAATTCGTCAGCGTCGAGCAGTTGCTGGGCTGTGATGCGATGTTGCTGAGGTTGGTGGACTACCTCAGGCAGGATTGATCGGGTTGGCCCTTTCGCGGGTAAACCCGCTTGTGTCTTGGCGAGGGGATAGAATCTGAAGTGAGAGCGGTGAATGGCAAGCTGATAGCCCGAGGTGCCTTGAGCACGTGTGGGAGCAAAAGCTGCCATTCACCGTTCCACTTTGGCGAGAGCCCGAACAGTTGGATGAGGGCCGTAATCTCGAATCACAAGCGTGGGCCAAGCCAAAGCGCTCTCACTCCTTGAGTTTAAGAGGGTTTGGCCATGTCTTCCTCTGTCGGCATCGATGTTTCCAGTGCCACACTTGCCGTTCACA